>NZ_OY787469.1:1235000-1543750 GCF_963678835.1 uncultured Desulfuromonas sp. | reverse complement strand
CGTGGCAATGATGAGCTCGGCGAAGTGCTGATGCGCAACTTCATCTGCACCCTGTTGGAGTCCAGCCAGTTGCCCTCGACCATGCTGTTCGTCAATGGCGGTGTCAAGCTGACCTGTGAAGGCTCTGCGGTCCTCGAACCACTGCAACGTCTTGAAGAGTCGGGAGTTACCATCAACGTCTGCGGCTTGTGTCTGGAATTTTACGAGTTGAAGGATCAGCTCAAGGTGGGGCAGGTGTCCAACATGCTCGACACGGTTGAAGCCATGCAACAGGCTGACCGCATTATCCAGCCATAGGGCATACAGATAAAATACTTGAATCAAATCTGCCTAGCTGATATACATCTTCCCTCAAATGAGGGAGTAGTTAGTAGCCTGGTGGCGCTCACGGCCTTCAAAGCCGATGGAGGGCGTATCCCGTCCTCGGTGGGTTCGATTCCCATCTGCTCCCGCCAAAATCAAATAACAGCTTGAAATCATAAGCAATACGAATTGCCTTCGGAAGTTCACAGTGCGTCTGCAGACCAAACTGTGGTACATTTTGGAGGCTTTTTCGTGCGTAATCCTCTCTACCTTACTCAGCGTGGACGTATATTCTACTACAACCGAAGACTCCCTCAACGCTATCACTCTAACGGCACGAAACGTATATGCGTGTCGTTGAGAACGAATAGCCGCCGCGAGGCCAAGCATCGGTTAAAACTGATCGACACACAGATCGAGCGGCTCATTACACTTGGGAACCTCCACATGCTAAACGATAAAGAACTGTCTCTTTTACTCGAAACCATCAAACACAAGGCGCTCAAGGAGTCGTGGGACTGTAAAGAGTCCACGGGAAAAAGCCTGATGGGTATTGACGACATATTAACTTCTGACGGGCTTGGAAACTTGACACGCAATCCCGAGCTACAAGCGCTTTGTAGCATTGGTCAAGCCCTCAGAGCTCATCACAACAAACCTACCAGCAATACAATCAAGGAGCTGACGAATACAATCGATACCCTTATTCAGATCAAAAGAGAACAACTCACCCTGAACAGGTATGCATTGTATTCTGAGTTTGGCTTGCCGGATGATGTTATCGATAGAGCTAATGAACTAGGACTGTCAGACCAGCTAAGTGAGCCAACAACAATGCAACAAGTCAGGCGAGCTCTAACACGTCAAGACATTGACGTGTGGCTGATTGAACGTGAACGGATAAATACTGGCGATTCATCCTATGATCGCGAGAGACGCTCACGGCCTCAAAGCAACTCGCCTCTTTTCTCGGAAGCCTCAAGTACCTATCTCCAGAGTAAGGAACAGAGCAAGTCTGCTAAAACCGTCGACAAAATCCGCCTCAATCAAAAGCGCTTTCAGGAAATACTACCGGACCTTCCCGTCGATCAGTACACGTACGAGCAATTGCTCGACTTCCCGGAGGAGCTAAGGAAGCATTTACCACAGTGTGGGGACAAAACACGCTATGACATTCTTATTGCGTTGAGCTCGTTCTTCAACTTCTGTGTTGAGCGTACATGGCTAGCTCGAAATCCTTGCCCCCAATGGGCAGAGCCAGACGAATACAGCGCAACTGCCAGAGTCCGTAAAGGCTCTAAACCTGCACCGTGGTCGAACGCAGAACTTGAGCGGTTGTTCAAAACGAGCTACTGGTCTAAACCACTGGTGCGCTACAAAAAGCCACAAAACTTCTGGCTCCCCCTTCTCGCAATATTCACAGGAGCTCGAGGCAATGAGCTGGCGCAACTTTACGTTGAGGATGTCTGTTACGATGATAAAACAGAATACTGGTACCTCGACATTAATGACCGAGCACCGGACAAAAGCACGAAGAACAAGCCGTCTATCCGACAAATTCCACTCCACCCCACGCTGATTAAGCTTGGCTTCCTACAGTATGTCGAATGGCTGAAAGCATCAGACTGCACCCACGTCTTTGAGACACTGAAGTGGGATCCGAAGACTGGACGGTATGGCGGCTTTTCAAGCTCATGGCAACACCACACAAGCCGCAATGTTGAGTGGGACGATCCCAACAATCGGAGGGTCTTTCATGGCCTGAGAAAGTCATTCGCTGCAAACCTTTTAGCGCATGAGGTACACCGCGAGTGGATCGCCGAGATATTGGGACACACTGCCGAGTTTAAACAAACCAAGGACTATACGGGGGTCAACCCCAATCTGATCAAATACGTGAGCGAGGTAGAATACCCCTTTGACGTGGTCTCGATGGTTGGCACGTGGGAGACACCTGCCACTCCGGCGAGTTTAATGCTGAGTTCTCCACGTAAGCAAACGCAAAAATCCGCATGAGCTATATAGCCGATAATATATTTACTTTCAGGCGGAAACGGCTGGGATGACGCGTTAGATGTCGGCCCCCCTGATAAGACCGCCCCCACCTCACCCGTAGAGTTCAAAAAAGTATGGGACAAAGAGGCCACCGTAGTTTAGACAAAGCAACCCTACTCCAAAAAATATTGATACATCGAAACACAATCAGGAGGACAAAATGGACTGGACATGCCCATCTTGCGGAGAGAAAAACCACCAAGAAACGGTCAAATGTATATGCGGATATGAAGAAGATTTGAAGACGTCTGAAGTTGTAGCGTGTGGAAATTGCGGAGCAAAGGCCTATTATCGTATTTTTAGCAATGAGTATTTATTACTACCTGAAGAATTGTGCTCAAAAATTAATACATTTTATCACAAGAAAGCATCAAGCTACTGTACTAAATGCTCCCAAGATATAATTAGATTGATAATATCTGGTTTAAGCGACAGTCCAACAACAAAAGAAGCGTCCGATTATTTCTTTAAAACAATGCCCGTTGTAACCAACCACACTCCACACCAATGGGAATATACAACTCTAGGAGCGGTTACAGCTCAAGCAATTATTGGAACGGGGTTATTCTCATCAATAACAGCAGATGCAGAAGACTTCTTCGGTGGAATGAGTAACGCCCTAATGCAAAAGTTCACAAAGGCAGAAAAACTTGCTTTCGATGCATTAAGGAGTAAGGCAAAAGCTCTCGGTGGGAACGCTGTAATCGCTACAAAAGTTGACTATGAAGAAGTTGGAGGGAGTAGAGGAATGTTGATGGTAGCTGCTTCTGGAACTGCCGTCAGAATTAACAATTGCAATATCGCGTTGGGCTTTAGATCAAAATTCCCACTTGATGAACAGGAGGCCGTTAAAAACGAGCTCGATCAACTATTAATAGAAATAGAGAGGCTTGCCCATTCCACTCAATCCTAAAACGACTAGTCTTTGATTTAGCAAAATCAAGGATTAAGGCATCCTCTACCCGAGAGATATATGTCGGCTATATGATACATTACTACTAATGCTGCAATGTGATAATACCAGTTCCGCTGGAAAATCGTCCTGAGGCAATTGAAACGAAAATTTTCTAGATAAGAACAAGGAAGTATCGTAAGAAACCATCCTGACTTTAATCGGCAACGACATTGTAGATCGTCGCCCGACTGACACCGTAGTCGCGTGCAAGTTGTGAAGGTGTAGCGCCTGCGGCCCTTGCTGCCATTATCTCCTTTCGTTGTACACCAGTCAGCTTAGGAGCTCGTCCGAGGTGTTTACCTTTTGCCTTAGCAGCTGCTATACCTGCTAGCTGCCTCTCTTTCCTGAGGTTTGTCTCAAACTCAGCGAATACGCCTAGCATTTGTAAGAAGGCCTTACCTGCAGCAGTGCTTGTATCTATGCGCTGATCAAGTATCTCCAACGAGGCCCCCTTACTCTCCAGAGCCTCAACAATCGTTGAGAGGTCGTGCATGTTCCTTGCGAGCCGATCCAACTTCCACACGACGAGCTTGTCGCCTTGATGCATCATATCGAGCAACAACGCTAAAACTTCGCGACCCTTTGTAGTTGTACCCGATCCGGTCTCTGATCGGTGTACAGCGTCAGGATATGAAGCTTTAAGAGCCTCCTCCTGCATAGTGGTGTCTTGATCTAAAGTTGATACCCTGCTGTAACAGAAAATCGTAGCCATGATGCCCCCTGTGCAACGCATTGTTGTATAAAAACACCTTAGACCTTTATAGACAAAGTGTCAATAATTCAAAAACAAACCTTTTTGACACACAGTGACGGCAACGTTAGAAAGGTATACCTTTATAACGGGCCGGTAACTAGCCATCCGATGATTGTGCTTTTAAATCAAATTTATCCCAACAAAAAGGACCAAACGGCATCTTGCCCTACCATGCTGAATCTCATTGTGAGATAACGACTTCTGCCACTCGACATGAGATATGTGGAGCTGCTTTTGGCGAGAAGTCTCCAGCTGAAACTTCAAAAGGGAAAATAGCCTTATGAAAGATACTTCCATATTCATCGATTTCAACCTGTCAACAGACAACCCTGCTATAGAAGATATTGTCACTTGTGTCGCTGACATAATCAAAAATACAGATGCCATCAAACGGTGGCATCCTCGTCATACTGATCATCTTCGCGTCATCATTCTGAACCTGCTCAAAGCCTACCAAATGTCTGGAGATGGCTACATCAGCTATTCACGAATGAAAGGTGTTTACGCACGAATGAAAGCTTCAGCGATGAGGTATTTGCCTTTCCCTGTAGCCTATCAGGCCATGGTAACTCTGGTTGACGCGCTCCACTCCCCAGAGTTGTCACTTGTGGATCACAACAACGGTTTCTATTTCCCCGAGCAAGGAAACTCCAAACCTTCCCGCATGAGGGCAACACAGAAGCTTATAGACCTATTTGCTGAATACGGTGTCCTGCAAAGCACGGTCAATCGTGATCCCTCTTCGGAAACGATCATTCTGAAAGATGATGAAAAGAAACTTATCGATTATGACGACACTGCCACCACAATTTTGATGCGTGACAACCTGAAGAGTATCAACGACCTTTTGGCCCAAAACTTCATCGGACTCTGTGTAGCCGATAAGGTCTACGATCAAATCGTACGGCGGATCTACGATATCCCAGACAGTGAATGGGATACGGAATGTCTACGAACAATGGATCTCACCAGAAATCGTGTAAACCGAGTCTTCAACAACGGATCCTTTAAACAGGGAGGACGTTTCTATAGCGGTTGGTGGCAATCGATCCCGAAAGAATACCGACGTTACATTCGGATCAATAATCTGGGGACAGTCGAACTGGACCTTCCAGGGCTGCACATCAACCTCCTTTACGCCCTAGAAGAAAAGCCTTTACCTAAAGAAGACCCATACCTCGTCGAAGGCCTCCCGAAAGAAGCGAGAACATTCCTCAAGGTCGCCCTGAACATTCTGATAAATGCTGAGAGTTGGCAGAAGGGAATTAAGGCCCTCAGAGACAAATTCCCGCGTCATAAACTTCCTGTACAGATAAGAGACTTCGACTACAAGTCCATCGTTGACCTGTTCTTGGCAAAACACCCACCACTTGAAAAGCATTTCGGAAGCGGAGCTGGAGTTCACCTTCAATATCTTGACTCACAAATCGCCGAAAAGGCCATGCTGATCCTGGCCAAGAAAGGCATCCCAGCATTACCGATGCACGACAGCTTCATCGTCACTAGGCGTCACCGACAAGACCTCGAGAAGGCAATGAACGACGCCATACAAGACTTAGCAGGAATAAGACTGAACCTCAAAGCATCCCCAACAGCATACGAAGACGTCTACCTCCACGGGGTAGAAGAAGAGGTCCAGTCCATCGAGAATTACGAGAGTGAAGAATGGACAAGTCGAGAGCATTGCAAACGCTACTACAAAACTTGGGACAAGTGGAACGAAGGCAAGTAGGTCTAAGCCGTTTGGCAGTAAAAACCGGATAAACGCCCAGTTTAGCTCCATTGCTCAATGGCAAGTCTTCCGAGGGCTCTTCGGATGCGGGAATTCTCACAATGAGTAATTAACCATTTACCATTCTATAACTAGTCCACTTAAGCCAATCCTCCAGCGAACAAAGAGAAAGATCACTATTCATTGGTTCTCAAAAAAGACTAAAAGACTTCATACTCATCCTTTTGGTTGCGGGGTTGACCGCATTTCTTTAGTAGCTACAATCGGTGCATTGATGGTGCACATCACATCTCAGTTGCGGGTTGACCGCATTTCCTTAGTAGCTACAATGGATAGTCGCATCTTACACCGATGCGCGGGGTTGCGGGTTGACCGCATTTCCTTAGTAGCTACAATATCAGTTTCTATCGAAAGAGCGCAAAGTCTGTTGCGGGTTGACCGCATTTCCTTAGTAGCTACAATCGGTGGAACTTGATGGTACGACCGTCTCGCGTTGCGGGTTGACCGCATTTCCTTAGTAGCTACAATTGATCCATGCCTCGTAAATATCTTTTTCACGTTGCGGGTTGACCGCATTTCCTTAGTAGCTACAATCTTTTCCGTATAAATGTGCATGTCCAATATGTTGCGGGTTGACCGCATTTCCTTAGTAGCTACAATATTCCTCGTTGGCGCACACCCACTCAATAAGTTGCGGGTTGACCGCATTTCCTTAGTAGCTACAATCAACGTCATAGTCAACAGTGCCAACCGTGCGTTGCGGGTTGACCGCATTTCCTTAGTAGCTACAATTGTTTGACGAATTTGAAAACATCGTTGTCAGTTGCGGGTTGACCGCATTTCCTTAGTAGCTACAATAGGGCTCGTAAGCTACGTGAGGCGCTTGATGTTGCGGGTTGACCGCATTTCCTTAGTAGCTACAATTGATTTTGAGGTCTGGAAAAAAGCTAATCCGTTGCGGGTTGACCGCATTTCCTTAGTAGCTACAATGGCGGCTTCTGTTTGCAACGCGGCAATGGTGTTGCGGGTTGACCGCATTTCCTTAGCAGCTACAATCATCAGGAGAAACCTCGCATAGGCTGTTCCGTTGCGGGTTGACCGCATTTCCTTAGTAGTTACAATCAACCAGGGCGCAGGGGTATTGCGGGCAGGGTTGCGGGTTGACCGCATTTCCTTAGTAGCTACAATTTTTCGTGTCTGTTTGGCATGGTTGGCCAGGTTGCGGGTTGACCGCATTTCCTTAGTAGCTACAATCTGCTATTGAATAACAGGAATAACAAGATGGTTGCGGGTTGACCGCATTTCCTTAGTAGCTACAATTTGCTGCATCAAACTGCTGTTCTTCGTATAGTTGCGGGTTGACCGCATTTCCTTAGTAGCTACAATAAGAGGGAAAGACATTCAACCATGACGGAAGTTGCGGGTTGACCGCATTTCCTTAGTAGCTACAATTGGTCGCAGCGTTATCAACGCGTCGATCAAGTTGCGGGTTGACCGCATTTCCTTAGTAGCTACAATGATGAGGAGCGAATGCGCGATGGGATTTTGGTTGCGGGTTGACCGCATTTCCTTAGTAGCTACAATTGAAGTTGTTGATGGATGCGGACATGGTGGTTGCGGGTTGACCGCATTTCCTTAGTAGCTACAATATCGGTATGCGGATGCTGACGCCTCGTGAGGTTGCGGGTTGACCGCATTTCCTTAGTAGCTACAATCTTTGACCATGGTAAACCCTTGGTTGACCAGTTGCGGGTTGACCGCATTTCCTTAGTAGCTACAATCACATCTGTTAATGGTGTTGATGCTGATCGTTGCGGGTTGACCGCATTTCCTTAGTAGCTACAATTGCGTTGCCATCGGTGTCTTTGACGGTTGGTTGCGGGTTGACCGCATTTCCTTAGTAGCTACAATCCTGGTCAGTGTTACGAGGCAGACGAAGACGTTGCGGGTTGACCGCATTTCCTTAGTAGCTACAATCGCGCCACATTTAGCTCAGCGTTCCTGATAGTTGCGGGTTGACCGCATTTCCTTAGTAGCTACAATGCGCATCGTCGTTTGGCAATAACCATCACCGTTGCGGGTTGACCGCATTTCCTTAGTAGCTACAATGTTTCGGTGTCAAATACAAGGACTTCGTACGTTGCGGGTTGACCGCATTTCCTTAGTAGCTACAATAGATCATGGGTAATTCCTGGAAATGAGAAGGAATTACCCATTTTCTTATTTCACAAAACCTCCTGATGTTTTCAAAAAAGCAGCAATTGCTCCGCTTTTTTTTGAGGTTCTTCCTTTCGGCTTCTGAATGTCTGTATGTTTTCATATTGTTTGTCCGTTATAACAAGGACCTGAACGACTCCATGTGCCGGCAAATTATAGCGAATCCTCCTTTTTAAGGATTCGACAGCCTCCTTTCCAGAAAGCAACCGGTAATAAATGGAAAATTGCCCCATAGAAAATCCTTCATCCAGAAGATATTGTCGAAATTTTGTCGCAGCCCGGCGATCAGCTTTTTCAACGACAGGCAGATCAAACATAATGACAGCCCACATAAGTCGATACCCACTAATCCAGGATTCCTGATCTGTTATCATGAATCGACTTCTGGAAAAATATTCAGCCTCGGTAGTCGTAATTTGTCATTCGTACCATTCACGCAGTGGACAAAAGATTGAGCCAATCTACCAAGACAATTGACTAAAGGGGAAATTTCATCCTCAGATTTAAGGTCCATTGTTAATACGGAAACCAGCTTTTTTTTCGTTTCCGGGTCAAGCTCATTTTTTGGAGTTTGCAGTTTGCAGACAGTCCAATCGATGACAGGGCGAAACGGCTCCATCAGATCATCGATCAATGCAAATGAATTTACACTGCTTTTATGATGTATCCCCAAAGCGGGATGAAGACCAGAGGCAACAACATAACGGGCTGTCGCAGCACGTAAAACAGTGTAGCCGTAATTGAGCAGGGCATTGTGATCATCTGCTTTTCTGTCGCGCCTGAATTCCCCTCCCATCAGTGCTGGCCAGTAATGCCGAGACGCTTGTGCCTCCATATTGTCCGGATCACCAGATTTAACTCGCTTGCCGAGAATTTCTAATTCTTTGATTTTATTTTCAGCAGCGCCTACCAGTATAAGGATATCTTTTTGGTTAGTAATCTTGGCTTTGACGATTGACTGCCAAAGACGCTTTCTCCTGGGTTCTGAAAGCTTGATTTGATGTTGTAAGATCCCCGCGTGTCCATGATGTGCTGTTATTGGCAGGGTTATCCCTGAAGGATGCCAATTCTTTCCGGTAGTAATGATAGCGGCTTTTCGCTCTAACAGGGCATTCATTACGTTTTTGGAAAGACTCACTTGCTGAGCGGATAGAATCAATGCGGTAATATCGTCCAGTGGAACCCGACCAAGCTCTTCACTTGCGATTTTAACAACAAGGAAACCTCGATACAATGAAAGATATCTGCCATTTTCTGCAATCTCGACAATACCGCCAATCATCCTTATCTCCTGTTCAGATAACGACCATCCGGAGATATAAAAACCTGCCGTAATTGCTTCTCTCCCAGTTGGTTGATAGAAATAAATTGCCTTGGTGCATCGGCTAAATTATGAGGTTTTAAATCCAGCTTGTTGTTCGTCGTACTGAATCCAGCAACACGCATGATTTTTTCATATTTATTTTCCATCAAAGAAACAAGATCATCCTTAAAAAGTCGCATGTGGTGCCGAGCAGCGGGATGTGGCTTTTTGAGATTTTTGTCAGGAACTCCTTGGGTGCATTCCGCATAATTCCAAAATACACCTTGCCATATTTGTTTGTCTTTTTGCCATTTCCCAGGCTTTCCTTTGGGGGCGGACCAAATATCACAACAGACGAAACTGTCTGGTGCATAGGCCTTATGATGAGCACTGCTAATCCGGATAACAGACTGGTTTTTAACAAGAATCCTGACTCGTCGCATATTGTTTCGTTGACCAAAGTCAGTCAGGTATTCAGAGAGTTGCTTGCTTTGCTGCTCTTCCGTCAGATTATTCCAGCCTTGTTCCTCAAGAAAACTGAAGATTCTCTCCCTGGTCTTATCACTTTGGATGGCATCCAGTTCATTGAGGCTTAAACTGGCCAAAGGTTTTCGGACCGCCAGATTATAACCTTCCGGTGTCGGAGTCGTTAGCACTCCATATGCTGTTTCATTGAAATACCTGCCTTGGACGCCATGATCTTGTTTATATGAGACAAGCAGGTTATGAAACTTGGCATTGAAAGCTGTTCTTAGCTGCTCAGGAAGATCTGGAATAAAAACATGAAGTCTGCTATCCGTCCCGCGAGCACTCATTTTTGATATTTTGTTGAGCAATGATCGGTCACTTAAAGCGATAACAAAGGAATCTACGGCATGATGACGATGGTCATCGCGTGATTTAGTCTGATTATCGCCAAAATTCAGCCTCCATTTGCCACGAATCATTGCCGTCAATTTGCCAGGAGCGGGAACGACATGATCCGTCAGGCACGTTAAGTATTTTCTAGCCGCCCTGGCGATATAGGCGTTATCGGTCAACTGTCTTGCTATAAAATCATTATCCCCTTCCCACCTCTCCATAGCGTTTTCGCTGAAACGCCAACGTTTAGACTTGGGAAGCCGTGATGCCCGATCCAGGATCTCGTCCCAGTTAAATTCTGGATATTGACTGTTGCCGAAGGCCTCAAAGGGAGTCTGGTTCCCTTTGGCAAGGTTGGCTCCTTTGAATGCCAGAGTCGTGTTGGCATTGGTATCATCCAGAGTCCGGGAAAATGGAAGGATATGCTCAATTTCTACTTCACCGTTTAGCAGATGATGCGCTGCTATAATTTTCCCGGTAAAGACGCATCTCCGACTCATAAGATCGGTTCCCAGTTCTTCCCACAGTTTTAACTTTCTCAAATCACGGGGGGGCGCAGTTCTGCCGCCTGAAATCTTGGCCCACTCTTCACTCAGTCTTTCATTTCTTCTGGTGTTCTTGGCAATCTCCCGGTTGATTTCACTGCGTTGTTTCGGCCCCAATTTAAGATCGCGGGAGAGTTCGACATGAATCTCTTCCGGTGGGTTACCGAATCGTTCGATGAGAGCATTAACAACAACCCTGAGCTGATTCAGTGCAACGTGCACTGTTGGGTTGGCAATACGGCCAAAATGCCCTTCCGGACTTTTATCGGGATCAATTTCACTGTCTCCACCAAGAAGTGACCGTGATAGCAGTTCACCATAGTAAGGAAGGATTTCCCGTTTTTCGATGTTATTTAATTGGCTGTGATGCAACGGGTTCCCTTCCGAGTCGGTGAGTTGGGTAACAGCATCGTAATATTCCAACCCTTGATCGCGCATGACAGGCAAAAGATCTTGCATAACCTCACGCGACAAATTCATGGTTGTGCTACCGATGGGCAACGCGGCTAAAGCTTCTGCCTGCTCTGGAGTTACCTTATGTTCACGAACCAGATTGGCAACAAGAATGTCATCATCGAGATTCCCGTGAAGTTTCTCAAAGATATCATCCAGAGATGTTTGATCGAGGCTGTCCCACAACGCGGCCAGATGCTCATCAGCCTGCATCCAAATTGCAATTTTGTGTGGTTTTAGTTGTTTACAACTCTCGCTTTCCATGTTGAAGCGGCAATCGCGCTCGAAAAGAAGGGTGCCTTCAGGATTTTTCAGTCTTCGTATGGCTCCCCATTTGACCCCGCTTTTCTGAGTCAGTAATTTTTGAACAATGGCATCCCTTTGTTCCACATTCAGAGGATGATCATTTTGCTGAACATCAATCCAGCGCAGATGGGTTATGTCCTGATAGATACGGAACCATTGGGCAATCGGGGTATCGCGATGAGCACGTTGAAATTCCGGATACAAGGTACATCTGCCCCGTTCGACAGGACGCAGCGGATGCTGAAAGAGGACACTATCGTTTTTTAGATGCAACCAGTCAGCGTCAGTTAACATGTGATACTGGGTCTGAAATTTTTGGATGGCATCAAACTCATCCGCGTACATGGTTCGTTCGGGAAACCATTCGGAATTTTCTCTGAAACGCACAGATTTCTTTTGATTTAGCCGTTCCCATAAAAATTGACCCAAGGTTCTGCCTCCCAGAGCCTCACGTAATGCGCTGATCTGTTT
The DNA here is from genome assembly GCF_963678835.1 of uncultured Desulfuromonas sp. NCBI lineage: Bacteria > Pseudomonadati > Thermodesulfobacteriota > Desulfuromonadia > Desulfuromonadales > Desulfuromonadaceae > Desulfuromonas > uncultured Desulfuromonas sp. The sequence goes on along the minus strand of NZ_OY787469.1, from coordinate 1,531,795 downwards.
TTGACGGTCACTCGCCTCCGGGTCTGTAACAGCTTCTTTACGGTTGGATTTAAAACCACGCCGGAGCCCCAGATGAAACAGGGCGCGCCCCAATTCATAAGGTGTCAACGGTCGTTCCAGTGCTTCCGCTCTTAATTGATATGGATTCAACCCCTGCAGCTTTTTCCGTTCTTCCTTATCTACAGGCATCAACCCCAATTCCACCATACTGGACATCATATAAGCCATACGATTTTTGCCGCGGTCTCGATTGCGGCGCATACCTCTTGCTAGACGGCGCGATACGGCAAGGCTGTCTCCGACACGGCCCCCTTTGGCAGGTTCTCTCCCATCAGGGAAAATTCTTACTCCCATATCCCTAAAACAGAATCTATTTAAACCATTACCGTCATTAACAATCTCTAAAATAGTCCAACCTATTGAATTAGTACCTAAATCAAGTCCTAGACGGTAACGCATATATACTTTCCTCCAGATTTTTCGATTGACAAAAAAATTATTTAATGACAGCCTATAAAATAGCTATTAAGGAAATGCGGTCATCCACCCGTTAACAAGGATGATTCCAAAAAATTTGAAGGTAGGCTTCGGCCTACCTTCTTTTTTTTACCCTATCCAATTATAGGTTATTTTCTCATAAGTAGGACCCGTCCCAATTTAGAGAAATTTTCGAGCACTGCCGTCAGAAAAATCCACCAGCGGCAATTTGATGAGAATTCCCATCAGTCGCCGATGTTTTCATACCAGAGGCTGCCGATTTCCTCTTGAAACTAGATTTAAAAAGGTAAGCCCATACCAAAAAGTCTGAATTCTAAAAACAACTATTAATCGATGCTAAATGAGTAAGAGACTGGTTGTCAATAAAAATTAACGCCATCCAATTATGATACACCCTAAATAGACGTGTGAAAAATTCTTTTGTAACTTCCGGGAAGACTTCCAGCGCTAGTAAACTACATAGCTGAAAAATAGCTGGAGAGGGGGAGGCCATGGCACCCATTAAAGCTAATCGTCTCTTTAGTGTATAACCAAGCCTTATCAGACAAAATCGATCAGGTATGCCCCTATAAGTGCTATGCTTCTTTTTTAGCTGTTTGCTCTTGCTGGAACTCAGAACTCCAATTAGATTCCTACTTCAGGTCACTGCTGTCTCACAGTTTGATCAATAAATAAAAAGGCTTAGAACGTTCCTGTGTTACAATGAGTTCGCCAAAACACCATTGAAAACAGGAGGTTCTAAGCCATGGCGCATTGTAGCACTGTTCTTTCGCAAATAGTACGAATTTTCCCGAGACATGAATTTCAGGCCCTGGCCAACAAACATCATGCCGGACAGAAATTCCGCTCGTTTTCCCGCTGGTCACAGTTTGTTGCTCTGCTGACAGCACAACTGAGCGGTCGTGATAGTTTGCGGGATATTGTTGAAAATATGTCGGCTCAAGCCAGCAAGCTTTATCATCTCGGAGTTAAGCCGTTCAGCCGGGCAACGCTGAGTCGAGCCAATGAGCAACAGCCTCACAAAATGTACGAAGCGCTGTTTCTTCGGCTGCTGAACCGCTGCCAGTCGCTGGCTCCGCGAAACAAAGCGTTCAAGCTCAAGGGCAAGATCTACCTGCTCGATGCCTCGCTGGTGGATCTGACTCTATCGTTGTTTCCCTGGGCCCAGTACCGTAAAAGCAAAGGGGCTGCGAAGCTGCATATCGGCTTGGATGCCGACGGTTACCTACCCGCTTTCGTCAATATGACAGCAGGCAAGGAACATGAAATCAACATCGCCCGAGAACTCAAATGGCCCAAAGGCTCTTACATTGTGTTCGACCGGGGTTATACCGATTATTCCTGGTATCAGGAATTGACCGAAGACGGTGTCTTCTTTGTCACGCGCCTGAAAACTAATGCGGTGACGACTCCCGGCCCACTGCGCAGGGGCCGCAAAAGCCCTGGCGTGTTGCGTGACCAGCAGATCAAGCTCAAAGGAGTTGATGGCACCTATCGCAAGGTTCGTTACCTGGACGAGGAGACCGACATTACCTATGAGTTTCTGACCAATGAACTGGACCTCCCGGCGGCAACGGTCGCCCAGTTATACAAAGAACGCTGGCAGATTGAGCTGTTCTTCAAATGGATCAAGCAGAATCTGCGCGTTAAGAGCTTTCTGGGCACCTCTTACAATGCGGTGATGACCCAGCTGTGGATTGCCTTATGCGCCTATCTGGTGCTGGCATTTCTGAAGTTTCAGTCAAAACTTCGGCATTCCATGCAGCAGATATTGCGGTTATTACAGCTGAATTTGTTTGAGAGACGCGATTTTATGGGGTTGTTCAAGCCGCCAGAGCTAAAAAACACTATAGACAACAATCAGTTAGCCCTTATTTGAAACTATGAGACAGCAGTGATGTCCCACATAGATTAATTAGACGACAGTAGCCTTCCGCACGATTATATATGTCAACTAAATGATACATTACTAGTATCATAAGCATCGTCACTTAATGATACCTAGTTGCGCTTGCAAAACTTCGCTGGGCAACATAGTCGAGATGTCGCTAACAATCCAGTCGATAACGCCTTTTAGTCTCTCTGCGTAGATACCAAGTAAGTTTCGCAGGAAAGTATTTTTAAAGTCTTCTGCATACCCCTTACGAAGGCCTCTATGGGTGATCCCACGATGAGACCCAGCCCCGCTAAGGGCCTGGGTCTGAGCGCGGCGGCCCATCTCTGGGTCTGAACAGCAGGTCATCTCAAATGCAAGCTTAGAAGCATCATCGTTTAAATGAAATTTTGCAATTGGTGGAAGAAGCGGTAAAGCCCTCACGTTAAAGCGGCCCCATGCTGCACCGGGAGGCCAGTCTTGATGATCTTCGTAACCACGTTTACCGAGGTAACTGCACAGTTTAACGGCAGGGTTTCCATAGAGCGACTGAACACAGACAGCCCTACTCCTCGACTCCTTGCTGCCCAGTTCCGCAATTCGATGCCACGTGGTCAAGAACCATTCAGTGAGATTCTCACGGCTCTGCGGTTCAGGAAATAGCATAACAACATGAAGGTGTGGCGTCCCATCGGTTGAGGCTAACTCAAGCTTCCAGAAGCCTGAACACTCTGGAAAGGCACGGCTTATGGCGAGCTTGAGGTTTCGTATTTGTTTTCGAACGGTTTCATGATCAGGATGACATAAACGGTTACAATTCAGTGTTGCCATGAAACCACGAGAGTATCGAGCATTACCTTTAACGGGGGCCGTATATTCTGACCAATTAATCCGCAAAAATAGTTCCTGCATGTTCGCACGAGCAGTTTTACCAAGGCCCTTAATTGGATGGCAACCCTCGGCAAAACCTTCCCCAGTCATGTTACGGTTTTCACGTTCCCCACCTCGGACTGATTTTGTTAGCCCATTCTTTTGCAAGGTAACGAGGACACTCTCGGAGGCTTCATTCATGAATTACGCCTCCTTGCGCCGCTGCCGAATTAAAGAAAGAGCTTGAGTAAACTTCATAACATCAAGTTCGTCATCCGTAAGCAAATGGTGGTAACGTCCGAGAAGCAGAAGCTTCTGTGCGACATTCACACTGACCCCAGCCATGCCGAGCAAACTCTCCCAGCTGGGTTGCTGAGGCTCTTCAGAAAGCTTTTTCAGTTTAATGACAAGCTCTGCAGCTTCGAGGTAGTCACGTGCGGTTACAGTGGGCAAAGGAACGTAAATGGAAGATTCTGACATTGAATAAATCCTTTCGTCTGTTAAAGGTCAAGGTGGGCGGAGTTGCCCCTTACACCCCGTTATGTGGTCCGGCAGGGCATTTCCTATTAACGGCGCGAAAGGATGGAGAGGTGTATCGCGGAAAAAAAGTTGGAGAGGGAGAGGTGATAACGCCCGTTTTAGCTATTAAGACCCACCACCTAATGCACCAACAAAGACTACCAATTTAGTCATAATTAAACCCCATAGGAATTCGACAAGCCACAAAAGCCAGCTTCACTATTCACTCAACAAATGCGAAACAGCCCAATTAGATTCCTGAAGTAGGAATCTAATTGGGCTGTAGACCAAAGTGTGGTACATTTTCAGGAGATTTTTTGACGTGCTCACGAGTGAACTTCTGTGATTTCAGCATGTTAAATTTTGGCAGGCTCGTCCCATCTGCTCCCGCCAAAATCGAACAAAAACGGGGTAATCTCTTTTCGCTATAGAGATTACCCCGTCTGTTTTCAGACTCACAAAAGCAGGCCTGCCCCAAGAAGGTTTCGACCACAGGATCGCCGGTCTGTCGCTACACCCGGCGCTCGACAATCTGCAACTCTTTTAGTGCGGCAAAGATGGCATCCTGCCACTCTTCACCACTCAAGCCCCATTCGCGGCACGCGATGTCGTCAATGCCGTCTTTGGCGTAATCAACCAGTTCGGCAAAGGTGTAACGCTCAACGCAATGGCTGGCGTAGTCAAAAATTCTTCCATTCAATTCTTTGATGTATTTGATCAAAGCACTCTCCTTGAAACTCTTACGATCGAACATGCCAGGCTTGGCCATACGAGGCCGTCGCCCGTGTTGTGATTGAAAACAGGACAACGGCCAGGCCTCCGCACAACCCGGCTACATAAAACACCGACGACAGACCCTCACTGCTCAGCAACAGCGCTCCGAGCACAGGGCCGACGACAAAGCCGAGATTGAGGCTGGCATTGAACATGCCGACAGCAAATCCGGTGCCAAATCGCTGTCCCTCTTCCACCAGAAGAGCCGTACTTGCCGGTTGCGAAAGTCCGCTGAACAGGCCGATAGCCATCCCCAGAACAAGAACCTGATGAAAGGTTGTTGCCAAGGGGATCAGAACATAGAGCAGCGACACCACGGTACCGCCAACCATAACCAACACAGATCGAGAGCAGCGATCGGTCAGTTTTCCCATCGGCCGCAGACACAAGGTCATAACGACCGATGTGGACGCCATGACCATCCCCACTTCAACACCGGTCAGCCCCAGTTTCGACATCAACAGGATCGGCATAAAGGAAACAAAGATGACAATGCCGCAGGCGCGTCCGAAAATAAACACCAGCAATCCCGGCAGAGCACTGTGTTGAAGAGAGCGGCGAGACCGGGCCTGACGATTTGCGGACACAGGCATGATGGTCGTGTGTGCCGTGTTGCCATCGGCGGGGATCAACAGCACAGCAACCAGCAATGCCGCGAGACACAGCCCGGCGAGCAACACAAAAATGCCATCAAAGCCCCACTGGTCCATAATAATTCCGCCGATCAGCGGACCAAGGCTTAAGGCGCCGTAGAAGGACATATCAAAGGTCGCGACCATTTTCCCGCGGCTATGCGGCAATGTGGTTTCACCAATCAGTGACAGCACCACCGGACGGAACATCGCGCAACCAAGCCCCTGCATCAGACGCAAAATAATCAGTGTTTGCACTCGGGTTATCGACAGGCACAGCAGCGAAACCAGCAGAAACACCATCAGACTGATCACAATCAGGCGTTTGCGGCCAAAACGGTCTGACAGTTTGCCCATAAACGGACTGAACACAATCTTGGACGCGGCATAGAAGCCTATGGCGGCACCGAGAATCGCTCCGCGCGCACCAAGACTTTGGGCAAAGACCGAAAAAAATGCATCGGAAACACCCAAACCGAGGGTCACGGCAAAATTGATAAAGAAGACGCCCTTAAACAACCAACGATGTGCTTTATCCATGGTGTCCCCCTGGAAAATCATGACGATCTACCACTACGGGCTCAACAGGCCGCTAAAGGCTCTCCAATAGGTGGCCCATTCTGGCCTGCTTGGTCTGCAGATAGTGAAGGTTGCTGTCCACCGGTTCAATCGCCAGCGGGACCCGTTCAACATCTGCCATGCCATAGTGCTCCAGGGCATCAAGTTTGTCCGGATTGTTGGTCATCAGGCGAACATGCTGCACATCAAGATCTCTGAGCATGGCCGCACCAATACCATAATCGCGCGAATCGGCCGCAAAACCGAGTTGCAGATTGGCTTCGAGAGTGTCGTGGCCCTGATCCTGCAATTCATAGGCACGCAGCTTATTGATCAAGCCAATACCACGCCCTTCCTGACGCAGATAAAGAATGATTCCTGAGCCTTCCTGGCTAATGGCCATCATGGCTTTGGACAACTGCAGACCGCAGTCACAGCGCAAGCTACCGAACACATCGCCAGTTAAGCATTCGGAATGAATTCGTACCAGGGTCGGCTGTTGTGGGTTGATCTCCCCCTTAACCAGAGCCAGGTGTTCCAGGCCATCAATATCATTTTGATAACCGATCACCCGAAAGGTGCCGTAGGGGGTTGGCAGCACGGTTTCCGCTGCCCGCCGCACCAGCGGTTCATGACGCAGGCGATAGGCGACCAGATCGGCGACGGTACAAATGCCGATATTGTGTTTGACGGCGAACTCACGGAGCTGAGGCATACGCGCCATGGTGCCATCGTCGTTCATGATTTCGCAGATCACTCCGGCAGGTTTCAGCCCGGCCAGGCGAGCCAGATCAACCGAGCCTTCGGTCTGCCCGGTGCGGACCAGCACTCCGCCATCTCGTGCTCGCAAAGGAAAAACATGCCCAGGCCGCGCCAGGTCACCAGCAACGCTCTCGTTATCAATGGCGGTTAAAATAGTCTGCGCCCGATCGGCGGCGGAGATGCCGGTGGAAACACCCTGCCGCGCTTCGATCGACACGGTAAACGCGGTACCAAAGGTGCAACTGTTTTCAGCCGCCATCGGTGGCAATTCCAGGCGGTCACAGTCCTGCCCGGTCAGACTCAGGCAGATCAATCCACGGCCAAAGCGCGCCATAAAGTTGACAATGTCAGGAGTGACCTTTTCAGCGGCAACAACCAGATCACCTTCGTTTTCGCGATCTTCGTCATCAACCAGGATCACCATATTACCGGCGCGAATCTCATCAATGGCTTGTTCTATCGAAAGTAAGGGCATTGTCTAAACCTCTTTAAAGATCCCCCGGCAGAGCCGGGGGATGTGGAGGCAAGCAGCTCAAGAAATTTCTTCAACAGGAGAAAGTGCTGAAGAACAGGTTACGCGTGGAGGCGAACGCATTGAGCTGCTTACACATGAGAACATTCGATTTCCCGGAGTGACGTGGGACAGTCCAGAGTCCCACGCCCCCCGAATATCTCCAGATCTATTTGCCGCTGAAAGCAAACTTGTAGGTCAGATAAAAACGGACATCATTTAGATCCTCCTGACCACTGTCTTTGTCGATCATGGCATAACGTGCCCGCACACTCAGGCCGTCCAACGCCCCTGAAAACGCGTACTGCAGGCTGAAATCAGTTTCGTTGATGGTACTGGCCGGTGCATCGTACAGCGAATGGAACACATAGCCCTTGAGACCGTTAATGCCGGCAGCGCCGAAGTCATAGGACAAGCGTGCCGCATAGGCATCTTCATGGCCGCGATCACCAGACAGGGAATCGCCGGAATTGACCACCTGCTGGATGACGACTTTGCCGTAACCCCATTCATCACGAATCGAGTCATCACCGGTCTTGGCGTAAAACCCGGTCAGATCAAAACCGTAGGCACTGACCCCGGCATTAACACCGTACTGATAGGTGTCCAGCTCACCATCCAACTCATCTCCCTGGGATTTCTGTGTGAAAAAGGTCGGTGCGGCATGAAGAACAAAATCATTAATTTTTTTACTGAAATCGACTTTAAAAAAGGTCTGGCGGAAGCTGTCTTTCATGGTGAAGTACCAGGCTTGCGCCTTGGTATTGACGACTTCGAACGGCAGTTTATAGGCAGCGCCACCGATATAGACATCGTTCGTGAAGGAAATAAACTCGTCATCCACCCAGCCCATATGGTCGGTCAGGTAAAATCCCATCAAGGTCAGATCGTCAATCGACTTGTTAACCACCGACACACCACGGTAGGTTCTGTGAATCATGCGAATCGGATGGATATTGAGAAACGGTGTATTGAGTTCCTGGGCACCGATTTTAACTGTGGTATTAAAGCGTTGGGCCTGAACATAATATTCTTGGAGACGGCTGACACTTTCATGAACAGGTGCTGTAATGCCGTAATAAAATCCTTTGTCATCGTAATCACCCACACCGTTAGTGGTGGCGAAAGCTGCGCCAAGGGTGATCCCGTTAAAGGCGTCGGTTTTGTAGTACAACGCGCCGCCAAGGGCAGAATCCTGTTTATCCTGGGTCCCATTTTTAAAGTCACGGGTGAAATTGAGCAAGCTGATCTCACCGCGGACGGATCCTTGAGAAAACATTTCCTTCAGATTATCTGCGGCGGTGGCAGGTAGCGCCAGACAGACCATTACCAGTGCTAAAATTAAAGCTCTCATCTCTTCCAAGTCCTTTGCTTCTAGGCGAATTGAGGGGGAACGTCACATTACTGTGCGGCACCGATATATTCGCTGGCGCTGTCGGCTGCGATCCGGCCGGAGTTGACGGCAAAACCAGCGGTTCCACCACCCAACAGCAGATCGTAGCTGTCGCCGTACATACCACCGGCATCGGTACCGACAACATAGAGACCGGGAACAGCCTCATCATGCTCATTTACAGCTTCGGTTTTCTCGTTGATGCGTACGCCACCAAGGGTACCGAGATGACGCGGGGTCAATTTCGTGGCATAGAAAGGAGGCGTTGCAACTGCGCGCAGGAACTTGCTGTCTTTCTTGAACTCGCCGTCTTCACGGGTTTGCGCCCAGCTGTTCATTTTGTCGACGCTGCTCTGCAGAACCGCAGGGTCCATGTCGAGCATTTTGGCCAACTCTTTGATGCTGTTGGCTTTAAAGACGTTGCCGCGATCGCGCTTGAGCTCTTTGTAAAATGATTTTTCCCAGTTGGTCAGCTTGGTACCCTGAATAACCCACTCGCCCAGAGGCATCTCAATACCCTCTTCAACGGCTTTTTTACGGGTGGCATCATCGTAGATGGAGTATGCGGTACCACCGATACGCACCAGAGCGTTACCGGCATAGGGCCACAGTTGAACACTTGACTCGTCGGTGTAGCGCTCACCACGGGGATTGACCCAGAAGTAAGGCTGAACAGCCAGGGCGATCATCTGGTCAGCAGGATGGAAACCTTTGAGACCGGGGCGGTACATCTGCATGACGTCAACACCCTCTTCCGCAGCACCGGCGTCCCACGCCATACGGATACCGTCGCCGTCTTTGCCCATGTTGCCGACCGGAATCAGGTCAGGATAGGGAGAGTACTTATTCATCATCTCTTTGTTATTGGCAAAACCACCGGTGGCGATGATGACCGCCTTGGCATTAATACGAATGTTCTCTCCGTCTTTGTTTTCAGCAAAAGCGCCGACAACCTTACCGTCCTTCTTGATCAGGCCGGTACCGGGAGTCTGCAGCAAAATCTCACCGCCATGATCAAGGATGTACTTGTTGAAGACATTGATCATGCGTGCACAGTGGTAATCGTGGGGATTTTTATCCGGGTAATCCGGACCAGGAGCAATAACGTGCCAGGTCAGCGGGCCGCCGAAACCACCTACGCCGACATACTCAATCTTGACTCCGAGTTCGTCGAGCCAATCAATGGTTTCAGCAGATTTGTCGACAAAGCAGGAGACCAGGGCGCCATTGGCCTTGTAATGGCTGTATTCCATAATGGTATCAAAAGCGAAATCCTTCGAGACATCGATACCAATGCGCTTCTGGATCTTACTTTCAGCAGCAAACAGGCCTTCACAGAAGTTGCCGGTACCGCCAACTTTCGCCTGCTTTTCCAGCAAAATGACCTTATTGCCATTCTGAATAGCCTGAACTCCAGCTGCCAGACCGGAGGTTCCGGCACCGATGATAACAACATCGGTATTCATCACCTGCTCAGCAAACGCCGGCAGTGAAAACGTTGTGGCAGCAACGACGACGGCAAAAACCGACAGACATCTTTTCAATACGTTCCTCATGTTTCTTCTCCATTTGAAGGTTGGAAAATGAACATTGTCCAAACGAAGGACAATACTCTTGAGGTGCACTACTTCGGCTGCATGTCGAAGTTGTGGCAGTCCTCACAGATCAGCACTGATTTCTGATGGGTTTTATGGCATTCCATGCACGGTACCGGTCCCATATGGGAATGATGCGGATTGGCAAACGTATCCGGATCGGTCGGGTCGGGCCCCCCTTCCGGCTTGGTCAGTTCCGCCAACTCCTCATAGGTTCCATGACAGGCCAGACAGTCCTTCATGCTCGGAGCTTTTTCCGGTTCGTCCTGGTGATGACAATCTGCGCAGGAAAAATCAAGATCGGCATGTGCGCCACCAACGTTCATCGCCTGGGCCGCCGAGGCCGCCATCAGAAACAGGGTTAAAAAAATCAGACAGTTCTTCATTGTTGTTTCACCTCCATTGAACTGGGTTTGCGAATTGCGTCTTTGACGCTATATCTTTGCACCAGCCATGCCACACACTCAAATAGCTGTAATTACGAAGTTTTACTTTTTACCCCATTGACATTTCCTTTCAAAAAGATAAAGTTATTATCAAAATGAAAGGATAAATAATGCGCGCACAAGATCTTGATTTACGTGAACTGCTGACCACCACATCGGAGAGCGGCGTCATCCAATTTATGGGGCAACGGGTGCTTATTTTTGACGCCCTCGCCCTGGGATTGCTGAGGGAAGAGCTGATTGACACGCTGGGAATGCACACCGCCCGCGGTATCTTGACGCGATTCGGTTATGCTCATGGTTGGCGCACTGCGGAGATGTTAAGACGGGATTACCCGGAACTGTTCAAAGACGCTTACACCGGACCACGCCTGCACTCTTTGTGCGGACTGATGACACCGGGAATAACCACCCGCTCAGATGGCAAAGGAGAGGCTCCTCTGGTCGAGGGAACCTGGCACGATTCCTATGAAGCCGAACAACACCAACTCCATTTCGGCACGGCTGATGAGCCAACCTGCTGGACCCTGACCGGGTTTGCCAGTGGTTATGTGTCCAACCGTACCGGGAGAGAGGTGTACTTTCTTGAAAAAGCCTGCTGTGGTATGGGTGATCCGGTATGCCAAATTGAGGGACGCTTCAAGGAGATGTGGGACACATCTTATAAAAGCCAACTGTCGTATTATCATCAGGAATCTTTTGATGCGGTGTTGGCGGAGTTAACCTCGAAACTCAAAAGCGTGGAAAAACAACTCAAACATCGCCAACGACAACTGTCGTGCTTTGACATCGATGATGACCTGCCTTGTGTTTCCTGCCGCAGCCCGGCCATGCGCAAAACCGCGGAACTGGCCAAGCGCATCGCCGGTACCGATTCATCCGTGGTCATCAGCGGAGAAACCGGGGTGGGTAAAGAACGCATTGCTCAATATATTCACGATGAATCAACGCGTTCCGGACGTCCTTTTGTGGCCCTTAACTGTGGAGCCCTGACGGAATCATTGTTGGAAAGTGAGCTGTTTGGATATGCAAAAGGGTCTTTTACCGGCGCGGTCAAAGATAGCGTCGGGCTGTTTGAAGCGGCCAACGGCGGGACGCTTTTTCTCGATGAGATCGGTGAGATCTCAGCGGGGATGCAGGTCAAAATTTTACGCGTTCTCCAGGAAAAGGAGATCCGTCGTATCGGCGAAAACAAAACCAGACCGGTTGATTTTAGAATCGTATCGGCTACCAACCGCAATCTGTCTGAAGAAGTGTCTGCAGGGCGTTTTCGGCAAGATCTCTATTATCGGCTGCGCGTCATTGAACTGCGGGTCCCGCCGGTAAGGGAGCGCCACGATGACATCCTGCCTCTGGCACGGGTGTTTCTTTCCGAGAGTGCCAAACGTTCTAACCGGAAGATCACCGCCTTCAGTCCTCAGGCGGCAAAGCAACTGTTGAGCTACCACTGGCCCGGCAATGTTCGTGAATTACAAAATGTGGTCGAATACGGTGTTGCTTTGGCCATGGGCAACCGGATCGAACTGGAAGACCTTCCCGAGGAATTGCAGACGACCATCCCGCAACCGGCCTTAAGCGGAGAAATCCGCAGCCTTGAAGAGGTGGAAAAAAACTATATCCTTTCCGCGCTGAAAACACTGGACGGCAACAAGGCCAAAACAGCCGAAGCACTAAATATCGGCATCGCTACCCTGTATCGAAAATTAAACGCCTACGAAACATCCTGACTCATCCTTGCGGATGTATCGCCAAGGAATATTACACAAAAAAAAGCCTCGAACAGTTTAAGCGTCGGGGCTTTTTTGTGTAACAGCACCTCGGGCGGGAGGACCAAGCTAGAAGCCGTGATCGCACAAAAACCCCTATCTCCTTCTCCCGCCAGCCCTTTCTTCAGACAAGAAAGATTCCGCCCGGCTTCATTCTTGTCTGATTTATCCCTTTCTTTGAAGTACCATGATCTGTTTAAGAAGTGCATGAAATATTTTTCTTCATTCAACCTTATTTCGGCGAGGTTTATACACAAATTCCCAGTCGCGGTAACTTTGTTTTCCGGAAAAATTTTTATTCTCTTCGCTAAAACCAGCCTGCTGAAATGGTTTCTTTGTGCAGGTCGAACGAACACCGACGATCCCCTGCCCGTCATTATCCAGAATCAGCGCCCAGCCTTTGCCCGTCATTGGATCGACATAGAGACGACGCAAATGTTTGGTGCGTTGCACGGTTCGTGAATCGTCAAGCAGATCTTCGAGTCGACGCGGATAGTTTTTTGGCCCTGCGGCATTGGAAGCCTTTTTGGGGCCCGCTGAAAATTCATAATAACAGCCAATGGCCGTTCTGATCTGATTGCCTTTAAAGAGCAGGTCAGCTTCTTTAGATCGCTGGACAATGGTCTTCCAACTTGAGCCAGCCACACCAGTCAGCAGACCGACAACCATCAGCACAACCATCAACAGCAACAACACGGATCCCTGTTCATTGTTGCAGGTAATACACGTTTGCTTCACCATTGCTGATAAGGAACCCCATTGACGCCAATCAAGTCACTGCCGCTGCGCACATCAAAACAACCTCCTTGCGCCACATCGTCGGACGGCGTTACCTGAGGCGGAAGACATTCCCAGCTATCGACACGACGGGTAAAAGGGTCCTGAGGGATCGTGCGCAGATAGCTGTTGTCAACCAGATCTTCCAGGGCATCTGGATAGCGGTTTCTATCCGCATAGAAGGCGTCAATAGCTTTACGCATCTGATAAAGGTCTTCGGCAAGCACAGTTTCCCTCGCCTTAATCTGACTGCGCTTGTAACTGGGAACGGCAATCGCTGCAAGAATAGACATGATCATCATTACCGCCAAAAGCTCGAAGAGGGAAAAACCCCGGTTATCATTTTTTCTCGTCAACATACTTATCCATCACCAATCGCGGTAATAACTGCCGTCCAAAGCAGTTTTGTCGATTCGGCTATAAACGTCATAAACGTCTTCCCCACCCCAAGCGTCTGAATCAGGGTCATCCAGATAAGAACGCATTCCCCAACCATTGAGGTTGCGATCAAAGGGATCACGCGGAATCCGTCGCAAATACTTTTTAGGCAGAGCGTAAAGGCCACCCCAATCCCGGCCTTCAATCAAATCTTCAAGTTGTTTGGGATAGCCGCTGTCCGCGAGGTTAGCGATAATTTTTTTCGCTGCGACAGCTTTATCATAATCGGCTTTATAGTCATCCAACGCTGTACGTATGTCGCGCAGTACCCGACGAAGTTCCAATTCTTTTGTGCGCGTTACCGTCACTTCAGCCATGGGCAAAACCAGTGACGCCAGCAAAGCAAGAATCGCCAGAGCAATCACCAGTTCAATCAAGCTGAGCCCTTGATCAAGTCTCCACGCGGGCGCATGACGCATCCCTTTATTGCCCGGCACGAATCTCAACCCGGCAATCAACAAGATCAAGTGCGATGGCCTCACCCAGTGCATTTTTTAAATTCGCCCGTTGTGTTGCAATACGGCTATTGCCGGGCTTGAGCGCCTTGAACATCAGATGTACCAGCTCTCCCGCTCCAGACACCGGTGTCCCCCCCGGTTTTTGTTTCAGACTGATGATGATCTTGCCCTGCCCTTTTAAATCGGTGTAGGTAAACAGAGTGTCCGAGCTACGTTTAAGAAACTCACCCTCATCAACCCTGATCAATGTCACTATCCGCGGATCATAGCTCAACAATAACGGTGCATTGACCAGCTCAGGCATCCCCTCGACAGCCACCGCTACGTCAAACGACGTACCGACAGTTGCAGACACTGTTCCGGTCATGATCAGACGTGGTTCCATCACCTTCACTTCCGTGACATCCGTCTCGCTCAACGAGTTCTGCGTAACGGCAAAGCCCGTCTCCCCATCTTTCACAGCTTCAAACGATTCCGCGACAATCACGGGGTCATCATTATTCTCGTCACCAAAATTCTGGTTGGAAGAACTCGTCGAAGATTTCACCGAAACAATCTGTTGGCCGTTACGGTATTCCTCAACAAATGTACCGAAATTTCGTCCGAATTTCAGATCGTCCTCACTCCCCGACCAGAGACTTGCCACATCACCTTGCGGCACGTTGATCAATTTCACGATATGCGGCGTGATCGACAACAAAATTTCCCGCTTGGATTTTTCTCTGTCGTCGTGGTTGAAGAGATTGCCAAGCAACGGGATCTCGCCGAGCAAGGGAATTTTTGTTTTAGTTGCCTTATTATCCTCTCGAATCAAACCACCAATAACGGTTTGTTCCCCATCCTTGAGAGTCAAAGTTGTATCAGCACTGGTTGAGGAGATGGTATAGGCAACGGTCCCACTGCTGGTGGTCTGCGAATTGGAAACATTACTGACCTCTAGACCAACCTTGGTCACCACCGTGTTATCTAGCTGGATTGCAGGTTCGACATCCAACTTAACCCCGACATCGATATAAGACACACTCTCCGAAACAACACTGTCACTGGTTGTCGCACTGATAATCGGCTCACGGCTGCCCACATGAACCTTGGCCTTTTGCTTGTTTCGAACGCGAATCTTCGGACTGGCCAGAATCTCGGTATTTCCCAGACTTTTAGCGAACTGAAACGTGGCGGTGGGAATAGCATAAAACGGTTCCAGATCGCGAAAAGAACTGATCAGTCCACTGGTCGTGTCCCCGGCGGATAAACCGGAATTGACCAAAACACCACTACCCTTGTCACTTAATCCGGCCCCCATAGAATAAGTACTCAACTTCAGGCCAAGTTCGCGGGTGTCATCATGACTGACCTCAATCAACTCAAGATCAAAGACCACTTCGGAATTGCCCCGATCATTGGCTTCAATCAGTTTTTGAGCCAGCCGGACAACATCCAGTTCGTCACGTAGAACAATGGCGTTGAGCTCCTCCTGTACATAAACTTTGCGCACATCCAGCATGGTGCGCAACAGGTTGACGGCCTGTTTGGCATCGAGATGTGACAGGTAAAAGGTCTGGATAATCTGGTCCTCAAATTGTTTTTGCTTGTCACGGGTTTTCGGAAAAAGCACGATGGTTTTGCTGTTGAGGATTTTTTTCTCCAGTTTGTTCATCTGCAACAGCAGTTCCAATGACTGAGAAAAAGTGGCCTGTTCCAGGTAGAGCGTTGTGGTCGTTCCGCGCACATCTTCGTCGAGGATAAAATGAATGCCGGTCAGCTTGGTTAAAATATTAAAAACATCCGATAGTTTGGTCCGTTTAAAGTTGAGTGTAATGGGTTCATCAGAAGTCACATCAAGGGCAACACCATCAATAATTGAGGTCTTGTTTTGCATGAGAGCTTGGCGCCCTGCGAGGGCGGGCGGATAGTCAGGAACCAGGGCAAGCGCCTGATCGATGGCGGCTTGTGCCTGAACCGGACGATTGACCTGGACGAGTGCCGCAGCTTGCTCAATAAACGTCTCCGCCTGAAGATAGCGCTGGGTCTTGGCCATGCTTTCACGGGCAACAAACAGTGAACCGTCCAATTCAACGGCCAACTGATACTCCTGTAAGGCGTCGTGATAACGCCGGGCGGCAAACAGTTCGTCACCGTTGCGTGTGTGATGCACGGCCGCTTTATTGCGAGCATCAACAAGCATAAGCTGGTACTGACGGCTGTCCGGGTTATCATCCACCGCCTGAAGAAAATCCATCACCGCCTGATCATAGTTATCCTGACGCAGGGCATGCTGCCCCTGCCGAAACGCGGCCTGCCCGCCAAGACATCCGTTCAGCATCACCACAAGCAGTACACACAACAACCGAACGGCCAAACTTTTTTTCAGTAGAATTTTCATCATCTTTCCATTGATCAACCGATAAGGTTACGACTCCTCATCATTAGGCATGTGAACGGACTCCCGGGCTGGAGCCCTTTTCTTTTTTACCGGCGCGTCATCTCCATGTTGTTCAACCAGTTTCGCCCGCGACGTCTCACGCCGGGACTCAGATAGAACGCGAAGGGAAGGCCACCGTTGTGATCGCTTGTCGCCCAAAGCCAACACCACCTGTTGAGGCGAGTCCTTACGACCGATGGTCACATTTTTATCGGTGATGTTGCGAACGATCAGGTCTCGGGCGAAAGGATCTCCCTGCTGCAGCAGATAAATTCTCCCTGTCGATGAGCTCAAAAAGACGGTTCGCTTGCCTCCTTTCACCAGATGGCCCAGCACGTTTAGGGGTTGGATCGATGCAGCAGCACGAGGAGGATCAACCATTTTAAGACGAGTATCGGGTGGTTCAAGCGGTTTTGGCCGTGCCGTGACAACAGGACCAGTCCTGATCCTTTTTATTTTTTTCACCTCGGGATAGAGCGCTCCAAACAGGTTCCTTTGAGGCTCCCGATACATGTCCGGTGAAGGCGCAACAAAATCATTAGCCTTTAGCGGAGACGACAGAACAGCCGTTTTTTCATCGACAACCTCCGGCGTGGTTCGAAGACGCGGCTGACGAGGTGTTGCATACCAAGCATAGATCAGGGCTATGCATAACAATCCGCTCAACACCACCAAAAATCTCAACCGGTTCATTGGCCCGGCTCCCGAAAATAGGTGATCAAATCAATCTGCAACCCGACGCTGGCATCATTCGCAGAATCGTTTCGCCCTTCAACCAAAGAAATTTTTTCAATAATTAACAGACGTGGTGCATACTCCAAGAGATAGACAAACCTGCGGATACGCCCATAGTCGCCCATGACATGAAACCGTAAGGCATAGCACAACAGTTTATTGGCTGGATCAATCTGCGGATTAAACGTGATCCGGTCAATCACCAGCCCGGCATCATCGGCCCAGGAATACAGTTCACCTAAAAACACTGAAAAATCACGGCGCTCAGGAATGTGCTCATAGAACCTCTCCATCTGGTGACGTAACCGCTTCGCCGTCAAATCTGTTGTCACTGCAGGCGCCATGTCACGTTGGCGAACCTGCTGCTGCAGAGAGAGTTTTTGGTCACGCAGGTCTTGCAATTCTGGAGCAAAGCGAAAGTTCTGCAACGAGGCTGTAACAAAAACCGCAATAAGCAATATCAGAACAAGGACGGTCCTGATTCGATACCCCTGCCATAAAGCAGTCAAAATGGCGTAAACGTTCGTCATCAGAACACCCCTTGCAGCCTCAGAGAAAATTGCAACGCCATATGTTCACCGCCCTGTCCGTCAGCAATGGTAACGACCTGCTGACTGTTGAGAAAGACATGCGTAAAATCCGCCTGGTGCAACTGATCAAGAAGAGCTTGCAGCTGTTCCAGGCCGCGAGCCTCTCCCGTCAATTGCAGCGTATTTTTGGCATAATCCGGTTGCAGACTTGATAACCGGACGCCTTCGGGGAGCAATGTTTCCACCCGTGTCAGCAAAGCACTCCAGTGAAAAGCGTCTCTCTGCCACAGATCAAGAGCTTGGTGATAACGGTGTTGCAACGCCTTCATTTTTTTTGCACTGATCGGTTTCGGTGTGGACTGACGCAATTGTTGTTTAAGAGCGACGACTTCACGGCGATACTGCTGCTCCAGAGTAAAACTATGAAAACCATGCCAAAGCTGCAACACCAGCACCGCCGACAAAACCACCAGCCCCGTCCCAAACAACAGCGAGGCGAGACGCTGATTGAGATGTTTTCGACTGGCCAGATTAATGGTCAACCCCATCGTATTACCCTCTTGAGCAGGCGCTGTGCCACGCCAAATGCCACTGTGAACCGGGGTGCTGTTTGTTGATCCGCAAGGACACCTGGGGCAGTTGTTTCAGCAGAAAAAGGTGCTTGAAGCAACACAACCGGCTGTTCAAAGGCACCGCTCACCGCGTCCAGCAAAGCTACGGTTTCAGTCCAGTCACTGTGCAGATAGACCGTTAATCGTTTCAACATGATTTCGTCACAGGGCACCGCCGCTAGTGATCGATTGATTTCCTGAAAAATGGCCTGAGGTTGTGCCAACACCTGACGCTGACGGTTAAACGCCAGAATCTCATCGATAAACACCTGCAAGCTGAAAGCGTTACCGTCGATGCCGATCAGAAAAAAATCACGTCCCAAATCAATTCGGCTACGATAGGCGTTATATAATGATAAAGCATGAAAATCGATGACTTGCGCTGCGAACCCGGCCTTGTCTAGAAGAGCTTCATATTGTGCCCGCACCTTTTCGTGTAAACAGGCGGCCAACACACGCTTTTCTCCACCTTCCTGCCTTTGCAGAATCTGATAATCGAGCGCCATTCTGTGACTGAGCGACTCTGGAAGCCACTCTTTCAAACGCCAGCGGATGAGTTGCGCGCCTTCCGCGTCTGTTTTAAACGGCGAATCCAGACCAAGCAGGAACAACCGCCCGGCTTCATCCGGTAAGGCAACGGCAATACGTCTGTCACGCACCGCCAAAGGATCCATAACCGCTTGAACGGCGGCAATAAACGCTTCAGACTGGCAAACATTGGCGTGTTGAAAACGAACATCCAGCACTTTTTCATCCAGGTCTATGCTTTGGGTTGACGTCACAACAAAGCGACGTCCACGTTGCTGCAGAGCCACAGCATTGAGCTGACCTGAACGAATTTCCAAACCGATGCTGGTACGAGGTCTCATCCACTAATCCTCGGCAAATGTGACACGGTCGATCTCACGGAATGTGGTCTCACCGCTTAGAACTTTTTCCAACGCCGCTTGGCGCAAAAAGATGGTTCCGCTGTCACTCGCTTTGCGTTTGAGTTCGGCAACCGGTCTTTTTTCAGCGATCATTTCCCGCATGGTGTCATTCAACTCCAATAACTCAACAATGGCGCTACGTCCGCTATAACCCAACCCATTGCACTCCTTGCAGCCGGCTGCTTCGTAAAAGTCGGCACTCTCCTGGGCACTCAGTCCGTAGGATTGCAACAGGGACGGATCGTGTATCACCGGTCGTTTGCAATGAACACAGAGTTTGCGCACCAAACGTTGGGCAAGGACACAGTTGAGGCAGGAAACAAAATGGTAGGGATCAATGCCCATGTGCAAAAAACGGCCAAGTACGTCAAAGACATTGTTGGCATGGACGGTGGTAAACACCAGATGGCCGGTCAAAGCCGACTGCACAGCAATCTGGGCGGTTTCCGGATCGCGAATTTCCCCTACCATGATCTTGTCCGGATCGTGACGTAACACGGAGCGGAGCCCCCGGGCAAAAGTGAGTCCTTTTTTCTCATTGACCGGAATCTGTACAATCCCCTTGACCTGGTACTCAACAGGATCTTCGATGGTCACAATCTTTTCTTCGACAGAGCTGATTTCACTCAGGGCCGCATATAACGTGGTGGTCTTGCCGCTCCCGGTCGGGCCGGTGACCAGCACCATGCCATAGGGTTCCCGAATCCTCTTTGACATGCGCTGCCTTTCGCGCTCTGCAAAGCCGAGCGACTTAAAGGTTAGGCCTTGCATATCCACGGCGATCGATTCTTTGTCCAGGATACGGATCACCGCATCTTCGCCATAACTGGTCGGCATGATCGACACCCGAAAATCGATGGATTTCCCTCCCAGCCGTACTTTAAAACGTCCGTCCTGAGGGATGCGTTGCTCTGAAATATCCAGTTCACTCATTACCTTGATGCGGGAGATAATCGGACGTTGAAAACGGGCATCAATTGTTTCCGTCGCCTGAAACAAAACGCCGTCGACCCGATACTTGATCATGACTCCGTCATCGGTGGCTTCGATGTGAATATCGCTGGCCCGTTTCCTCAAAGCGTCAAACAAGGTAGAATCAACCAGACGGATAATCGGACTGGTATCGGCAGTCAACTTGTCAATGGAGAGGACCTCATCTCCACTTTCCGTTTCTTTGACCAACTGCAGCTTAAAATCTTCTGAAGCTTCTCGCAGAACCCCTTGCGACCCTGCGCCACGCTCAATCAAGCGTTCGATCTGGTCTTTGGCGGCAATCTTCGGCTGCAAGGTCAGGCCGAGTTGCAGTTCCAACTGATCGAGATCCACCACTCGGGTCGGATCCTCAATGGCAACCACCAGAATTTGGTTGTGTTTTTCCAAAGGCACGAGGCTGTACTTCAGGGCCATGCCGCTTGGCAGTTGCGCGACAAGCTCGGCATCAAGCACGACATCATCCAAGTCAATAAATGGATAGCCAAACTGCTGAGCCAATGCCTGCGCCAGATCGCGATCACTGAACAGCCCGGCTTCAACACCGGTTTCACCAAAACGTCTGCCGCTCTGTTGTTGCTTGTCGACAAGTAATGCGATCTGGGCTGGAGCTATCGCGCCCATTTCAACAAGGAGGCGCCCGATCCGCTTACGTTGCAAAGATGACGTTACGCTACTCATGATTTACCCTACGGTTCCGGCCAGCTGAAAAATCGGCACATACATGGCAACAATAATAAACGCGATAAGCAGTCCCATGACCATCATCAGCACCGGTTCGATCATCGTTGTCAAACGGTCTAGGCGTTCTTCAACACGGCTCTCGTAATAATCGGCCAGATCAGCGAGCATCTCCGTTAATGAGCCACTGGTTTCGCCGACACGGATCATGCGCAGAGCCATCGGCGGAAAGAACCCACTTCGTCCTAAAGCCTCCGACATTGTCACCCCCTCTTCTATACATCGGATGGAAGCCATCATCTCCTGCCCCAGAGCACAATTATTGAGTGTTCCTCGCGACATACGCATGGCCTCGACCAACGGCGTTCCACTGACCAGCGTGGTGCCCAACGTACGGCCAAAGCTAGACAAGGCATAGTCGATGGTCAGGCCACCGATAAAAGGAAGTTGCAAGCGTACTCGATCAAGCCACAGACGGCCGCTTGGAGCGTTGTTGACCAAGCGAGCTATACCGACCAGCACTAAAACCGCAAACGGCAACAGATACCAGAATTGGATGGCGTTGCGGGAAAGTGTCATAAGCAGGCGGGTCATCAACGGCAAAGAGACATTGGCATCGGCATAAATCTCGGAAAAGCGCGGCACCACAAAAAGGATCAGGAAAATGACCACAAATACTGCTGCACACGTCAGAAGCAGAGGATAAAAAGTCGCACCACGCACTTTGTCGCGAATGCGTTCGACGCGTTTCTGATACGTCAGAAAACGGCTCAGGGTTTCCGGGACATTGCCGGTCTTCTCGCCTGCCCGTAAAGCTGCAATGTATAACGGTGGGAAAAAATGTGGAAACTTGGCAAACGCTTCGGATAATGAGCTTCCACTACGGACCTCCTCACGCACCTCACTAATCACCTCGCGCAGAGCGCCAGCCTCAAGCTGCTCTACCTGGGTATCGAAAATCTGCATCACCGGCACACCGGAACGTAGCAGTACCAACAGTTCCTGATTGAAAGCAAGCAAACGGGCACCACTCAAACGCCTTCGGGTTGGCTTAAAAGCGTTGAAAAAACCCAAACTGTAGCGGCGGATACGAAACACATGGAACCCCTGCCCTTCAAGACTGGAACGCAGTTGTTCTCGAGAGTCCGACTCATAGTGCTTGTCAACGATCCGGCCATCACTGGTCCCGATTCGACATAGATAATTTGGCATGGCGGGTGGCATCTTTTCCTGATGAATCCGGTTAAAACAGGTATTACAACACATATTCACATGTCTTTTCCGGCAGCACGTTTACAGATCACCATCATTTGGGGAAGGAACACGCCTACAAATGCGACAATCCAGATCAGTGCCTGCTTTCTGACCGACGTCAAGTGAACTTTTAATCGGCCAGCGTGCATACAGCACCGCACCGATGGCTGCCGTCAATGGAGCTACGGCAACAAGTCCAAAGCTGCCAACAAAGACATTAAAAATTTCAGAAGCGACAAAATTCATGTTAAGAATTTGTTTAACTTTAAGCCCCTGACCCATAAAATTCATCAACATAGCCGTATAGCCGCCAGAGTAGGCCAACAGCAACGTGGTGGTCATGGTACCGACCACAGAGCGACCAACGGCCATGCCTGACCGGAATAATTCCCACGCTGTGATATCCGGTTTCTTTTCTTTGACTTCATCAATGGAGGCGGCAATATCCATGGCCAGGTCCATCACCGCCCCCGAACAGGCAAGAAAAATTCCAGCCAGGAAAATTTCCGTCAGCTTGAGATGTGGAAAACCGGAATACAGCAAGTTTTCCGCATAGGGTCTGACGGCACCGTTGAGATGAAAGCCGGGAGCGAACAGTTGGGCCAGGATGCAAGCGAGAATCAAACCGGCAAACGACCCAAGGAAGGCCGTCAATCCTTTGCGGGTCCAGCCACCGACAAGAAAACTCACGGAAGCGGTCAAGGCGGCAACGACTCCAAGAGACACTGGAACCGGACTGAAGTCACGTAAAAACAGAGGGATAAGAACTTTCCACAGCATCAACGCCGCAAAAACAAAGGACAGTAGCGCTTTAGCACCAGTCAATCCGGCAACCGCCACGATAAACACAACAAACAGGGTAATGAGCATCATCTCATGTCCCAGTCGATAATAGCCGCGGGTATAGGCCATATGAATATGGCTATTATGCAGTTGGTATTCGACCAGAATGGTATCACCGACCCGGTAGATTTCATCAAACTCCATTTTTCCGGCTAACGGATTGACCACACGTGTTTTCGTTCCTTTGTGAGGCCCTTCCAGTAATTCAACCTGCACATCCTGAGTTCCGGTCTTGACGATCAGATTCTGTCTGAGATCCAGATTATCCACGGCAACGACACTCGCTTTTACCAGATGTGCCGTAGTCGAATGGCTGCCTTCAAACCCGGTGGGTAACAGGACAAGCCCAAAGCAAAGCACAACAAACATCAGCACGATCAGATTGTTTTTTTTTCGCATCGGAAATTCACCAGAAGGACAGTGCAGAATAAAAAAAGTGGGTAAAAGCAATTTGCTTTTACCCACAAAGGGGTTCAGAAAGACTTAAAATCACAAACTATTCAGATAGACTTTCATGATTTCGGCAATTTTCTTAGCCACATCGGTATTGTCGTAGTAACCGTCAAACATATCCTCGCCCGCGCCACTTGCCATAACCGGCACCGGAACAGCGGTATGGGAGTAAGAGGTCCAGGCCAGGCCCGATTTACGGTTGAGCAGATGGGTCAAGGTAACAGACAACGCATTATATCCACCATAGAGCAGACTGTCTTCCTCAGATGTGTTCACGCTTTCACCACGCATTGTCATGTCAAAGGCGTCTTCCACCAGGCTAATCTCATATTCGGTCAGATCATCACCTTCGTCAGCGGTCAGAGCAGCACCGTCCAGGCCGTAAAAGTCGAGGATAAGCTGCCACATGGTAGTGTCTACATCAGAAGGAAGCGTGGTGTAGTTTGCTTTATAAGCGCCAATGACTTTGCTGTCGAAATCATCGTAGGCAATTGTCTGAGCGGCCATTTTTTCGTAATAAGTTTCATAGACGGTACCGGCATAACCAAGCGTCATGCCACCGCACTCATGATCGCCGGTAACAACGATCAGGGTCTCTTTCGGATGTTCCGTGGCAAAGGCGACAGCTTCCGCGATGGCGTTATCAAACGCAATGGTATCTTCAATTGCGGCACGGGCGTCGTTGGCATGGGCAGCCCAGTCAATTTTTCCGCCCTCGACCATCATAAAAAAGCCGTCGTTTTTCGTATAGAGAAGATCAATTCCTTTGGCTGTGAATTCCGCCAGCGTAATGGATCCTTCGTAATCCGCTTCATTATTGATGCGATTCAACGCATAAGGGATGGCATTGGAGCTGTCCAGATAAGGGTTAACGGCGATTGCACGACCGCCGCTGAGTGCATCAAATTCGTCACGGGTATTGGCAAAGGTAAACCCTTTGGCAGCCGCTTTGCTTTCAACGCGAGCGTAACGGGCGTCGTTGTCCAAGGAAGCATATTCGGAACTTGTGTACTTGTTTACACGGAACCCCCCACCGGCGAAGTAGTCAAAGCCGCTGTCAAGCAACTGGGCACCGATCTCTTCGTAGTTATTCCGGCTTTCCGTATGAGAATAAAAAACCGCCGGAGTTGCATGGTCAATGGAGACGCTTGAGATAATGCCGACTTTCATACCGCGTTCTTTTGCGACTTCAGCCAGTGTTTTGTACTTCAAGACGGCGTCTGGATTCATGGAGATGACACCGATATTGGTTTTCATGCCGCATGCCAAAGCCGTCCCGGCGGCAGCGGAGCCTGTAATAAAACGATTGTTGGCATAGCTCATTTGCATCCCCATAACGGGGAACTGACTCATGGTCAGTTTTTCGGCCTTAATGCCGCCAGCAACGATATCGTCGTCCTGAACGGCAGCCAGATATGCCTCTGTGGCATGAATCTGTGGACTGGCCATGCCGTCACCAATGAAATAAAAAATATACTTGGGTGCACTTCCGTTATAGGAAGTGGTTCCGGCAACAGCGGTCCCGGCAAGGCACAGAGTGCAGACAGCGGCCGAAGCGACCAGCATTCTCTTGATGGATGTTAACTTCACGATTCCCTCCTTGTTCAAATGGTATTTTTTGTAAAAAACCCCGACACACAAATACAGACAGGCCGCGACAGGCCATTCAAAGCTTGTTTTAAACGCCTGAATCCTCCCGCCGCACCATTAGAAATAGATAAAGGATCGTTTAGTCCTGCATTAAAAAGCACTGCTGATTAGCAAGTTAAAACTTTAATTCTCAGAATTTTCCTGAAAATATTTCAGTTCGATGTGTTGTTCGAAAACTTGAAGCTGAGCAGGAAAAAGAACATCTGATGAAAATTATGGGAAAAGCAATGCTCGTTTTAACAGGCTGTTGCAAAACTGTCTGCGGAGCCCATGGATAGGCGGGAAAAATCAAAGAAACTTTCTCAAACTATTGATTTTATAAGCAAGAAGAAAGTTTCTTTTTCGGCATGTGTCGTTGAAAAGTTCCTGGCAGGGCTTTTTTAACATTATGTTAAAGGTCGGCAATATCCACGGGATGCGCCCACTGTCCGGGGTCTGAAAAATCAATCAGAAAAGCCAGGGGGATAAAGGTATCCAATTCGTACAGATACTGAGCGGTCAGCAATTGGTTTACCCGGCGGATCAATTGGGCTTCGCGGGTGAACAACTCACGAAATGGTCCCCGTTGCACGTCGCGAGTTGAGCAGGTTACAGCTTCTTCGTTATAGGGACAGCAACACTCTGAAAACACCTCGCCATCCACATCAATCTGAGGAAAACCGTGGAGTCGGCAGGTCAATGGTCGCCAGGCGTAGACGAGGCAGCTACCCTGATCATCGAGCAACGGACAGGGCGTTGCATCCTGCTCCGGCATGGTCTGCCACGGGCGGTTATGAAGGTGGTTGAGCAGATACGGCGCTTGCAATTCCGGCCACTGTTGCTGCAACAGATCACGCCGTTGGCGACAACGCTGCAATACCCGTTGTTGCCAGTGACCATCGAGCTGCTGAAAGCCTATCTGCAGCACCACCGCATCCGGCAGCGTGATATCAAACAGGCCCCGGCAGCAATCACAACAGCCAATATGGCAGCCCAGCATCGGGCCGAGCGCGGTTGCTGCGTCATCAAACCAGTGGTCAGCCTGAGCGAGCACCTCACGATAGGCGGCTATCAACGCGGTGACATCCTGGCTCATGGTCAAATCACACCCCCTGCTGCCTAACCAGCAACTGCTCAAACTCATGAGCGGGGATCGGACGGCTGAACAGATAGCCCTGGCCGTAACCACAGCCGCGGTCCAACAGGAATTGATGCTGGTCCTGTTGCTCAATACCCTCGGCAATAACGTTGAGGTTCATATTACGCGCCAGATCGATAACGGCTGTGGCAATCGCGGCATCATTCGGATCGATAATCACATCACGCACGAAGGAGCGATCGATTTTAAGATATTGGATGGGAAATTTTTTCAGATAGGCCAGCGACGAATACCCGGTTCCGAAATCATCAATGGATAACTGAATACCAAGGCTGTGCAGCTCAACGAGACGTTCCACGGCGCCATCAACATCGTTCATCAAAATACTCTCGGTAATTTCCAGATCAAGATATTCCGGGCTCAGTCCCGTCTCCTGGAGTATCCGACGTACCATGGGCACAAGGTCTTTTTGCCGGAATTGGCGCGCCGACATATTGACGGAAATCCGCATCGGCGGGTAACCCGCCACCTGCCACTGCCGGGCCTGGAGGCACGACTGACGTAGCACCCATTCACCAATGGAAACAATCAGGCCGGTTTCCTCGGCCATGGGGATAAAATCCACCGGTGAGATCATGCCATTTTCAGGGTGCTGCCAACGCACCAACGCCTCGGCTCCGATAATCCTCCGGCTGGCCAATTCGACCTGCGGCTGGAAATAAACCACCAGATGGTTTTTATCCACCGCCTGGCGTAGCGCACCTTCCAGTGCCAGAAGTTCACTGGCGCGCTCATTGAGACCGGCGGTATAAAAACGGTAATTATCGCGCCCCAGCTCCTTGGCCTTAAACATGGCCGCATCGGCACATTTAAGCAACGACACCACATCCTTGCCATCGCCCGGATAGAGACTGATACCAATACTGGCAGTAAGAAACAGTTTATAGCCTTCAACCACCATCACTTCAGCCAATCGCCGATTGACCTCCTGAGCAATGAGGATCACATTTTCGATGTTATTGAGCTGGTCGAGGATAATGGCAAACTCGTCGCCGCTGAGACGAGCGACGGTATCCAACCCGCCAATGCACAGGCGCAAGCGTCGGGCCACTTCACACAGCAACCGGTCACCGACTTCGTGGCCGAGTGAATCATTGATTTTTTTGAAATGATCCAGATCGAGAAACAGCACGCCAACCTGATGTTGTCCCAGCGAGGCCATGCTGATCGCATGCTGAAGCCGATCTCTGAACAATTGCCGATTGGGCAGATCCGTGAGCACATCGTGATAAACCAGATATTCAAGATGGTCCTCGTTATCCCGCAGGCGCTGCTCTGAGAGTTCCCGCTCAATTTCAGCGCTGACCCGCGCCGCCATGATGGCAAGAACGTCCTTGGCCCGTTCCAGCGACTTGATTTTACCACGTGACAACACACTGAGAACACCAAGCACCTCGCCGTTGTGATCGCGAATCGGGGTACCCACATAGCCCTCAGCATGCATCTGGGTGACCAGACTGCAGTTGGGATAATGTTCCATCACCCCTTCACTCATCAGGCACATCCCCTCGTCAACCACTTTTTCACACGGAGTATCCGACAGGTTGAAACTATAGGACGGAATCGACACCCCATCCTGAATCGTCACCAGAGAGTGAACCTTTCCCTCCTCCACAATACGTCCGACAATGGCGCAATCGGCATCAAACCATTGGCACAACTGTTGAGCAACACGCCGGTAACAATTACTACCGGTAAAGCCCACCGTACTCTCCACCAGAGACTGCATGGCCGACTGCATCTCGCGCAGGCTGGTAATATCCTGAATCGTCCCCACTAATCCAGCCAGTTCACCGTCCCGATCAAAGAAAGGAGCTTTGTTGAACAAGACCTGCATCGTGCCATGGTCCGCTTCTTCAATGGCCGATTCGTAGGTGCGCGACAAGGCACTGTCGTAGACTTTATTATCTTCGCGAATCGCCACAACGGCTCGAAAAGGGGGCATGACATCGGCAGCCCGGTGGCCGATAATATCCTGGCGGGATTTATTGAGCAGGTCTTCGTAGCTGCGGTTACAGCCGAGGTAACGGCTGTCGAGATCTTTGTAAAATACCGGGTTTGGAATCGCATCCAGCAAACTTTGCAGAAAATGCAACTCTTCATCACGTTGACGCTCAATCTTGATCCGTTCCAGCTCGGCAGCGGCACGCATGGCAAACAGGTGCAGAACGGTTTCCGCCATCTCAATATCGCCGAGAGGACGCCGGCTGAACACGGCCAGAGGCCCCATCACCTCACCTTTGGAGTCGAGAAGCGGCAAGCCGATATAGCTTTCAACCTCCAACTCGATGGCCAGATGGTCAAGCGGAAACAGTTCGAGAACGTTGTGCGGGTAACGTTGCAAGCCCTTACAAACCACAACATCGCAGGGCGTGTTTTCGAGTTCAAACTCCAGATTATCGATATTTTTGCCATCAGCGTAAACAGCCACCGTTCTAACACGGTCGCGTTGATCATCGACAAACTCGCCGATAAAGGCATAATCCGCTCCGGAAAGCCGCGCAAGTTTTGTCGTCAGAGCCCGAAAAAACGGTTCCCCAACCAGCCCCATCAGGTCGCGATACAACTCTTCATACACCACGTCCTGATTATTTGACCCGTTTTCAGCCATGCCCTCCCCCCATCACAGCAAACCCATAAGATCATATGAAACATGGATTGCATATCAACTTTAGTGCAAAAAGCACCAAACATTTTTCCATAAAAAGTTCATATTAAAATAGATATCAATATTAAGCAAGCTAAGGGCGTTGTCAATTCGGTCATGACAGATAAGCATCTGCAGAAGCGGCTTCAGCCGCGAATTCCCATCATCAAAAGGATCAATGATCCAGAACAATTCGCGAATAAATTCGCTCCTACAGGTGGTCACTCCGATGATAAAATTGAGTGTATTCAGATTCCCCCACGAACGCAAACAACAGAGTTATAATTGTGTTCTTCCATGGCAGCAGCCTGCTCACTGAGAAAGGAAACCGCCCAGAATCGACGGCCCTCTTCGCCATAAGGCGTAGCGGTCCAGTAAATTGCCCGTTCCACCCCAGCCCGGCTCCGGCGATGCCGCGCCGACAGTTGCAGCAGCTCATTGAGCTCCTCCAACGTCGGTAGACGCCAGTCATAATGGCCGCCTTTAGTCAGTTGGCGACAGTACGTGTCGGCATCTTTATGCCAAAAGCGCAGATCGTGAGTATGAAACGCCCAAAACCCCTGTTCCTGAGCTTCCCATTCAAGACCTTCATCAGCCGAAGGGGAGACGGTCAGAAAAAAAACACCGACAAGCAACAGAAAAAAACCTGTAGAAAACAGCCACCAACCGGATTTCTTTTTCCTCTCTGTACCTACAGGAAGCATGTTGTTGCCCTCGTCTCGGATATGATACCCTAAAGTAATTCGTATTCGCCCTATCTAGCATGCATGCAACAACATTGCCAGACAGGATCAGTCCACACAAAATGTATACGCTCAGGACCATGCTGCCCTTATGAAAAACCATGTCGCCCTGCTCAAGCAACTCCCGGCCATTGACCGCCTTCTGCAACACCCGGCGCTGGTGCACAGCACAGCCCCGCACTGTCTGATTGTCGAAGCCGCTCAGGAAACGGTTGATCACTGTCGCCGGTCTATTCTCGACGCCAAAGAGGAACAAACCGTTGGCATCGATCTCGACACCCTTGCCGGCCAGGCCGCAACCTGCCTGAGCGAAAAATTGCGCGCTTCATTGTGTCGGGTGATCAATGCCACCGGCACTCTGCTGCACACCAACTTGGGCCGGGCACCTCTGAGTGATGAAGCATTGGACAGTATCGACCAGGTGGCTCGCGGTTACTCTAATCTTGAGCTCAACCTGACCACGGGCAAGCGTGGCCATCGCTACAGTCATATTGATGAGTTGCTGTGTCGTCTGACCGGCGCTGAAGCCGCCGCGGTTGTCAACAACAATGCCGGGGCGGTTCTGCTGTCATTGACCGCGTTGGCCAAAGGTAAGGAAGCCATCGTTTCGCGTGGCGAACTGGTGGAGATCGGCGGCGCATTCCGCGTTCCGGATGTGATGGAAGCCGGCGGGGTACACTTATGCGAAATTGGCACCACCAACAAAACGCACCTCAAAGATTACCGTCAGGCCATTAACGAAAATACCGGTCTGTTGCTTAAAGTGCATACCAGCAATTACCGCATTGTCGGCTTCACCGAATCGGTCAGTGCCGCGCAGATGGTTGATCTCGGCAAGGAGCACAAAATTCCGGTCATGGAAGACCTCGGCAGCGGCATGCTGTTTGATCTCAGCGAGTTTGGTCTGCCCCGTGAACCGACGGTGCGTGAAGCGGTGGATGCCGGTATCGACCTGCTCACCTTCAGTGGCGACAAACTGCTCGGCGGTCCGCAGGCCGGTCTGATTGTTGGTAAAAAATGGGCCATCGACAAGATCCGCAACCATCCGCTGGCCCGCGCCCTGCGCATCGACAAACTGACCCTGGCCGCATTGGAAACGACCCTGAGGCACTACCTGGATCGCCAGCAAGCCATCGACAAGGTTCCGGTGCTGCGCATGCTCAACATGAAAGCCGAAGACCTCAAGCAGCGCAGCGAAGGTTTTATCACTCACCTGTCCAAACGTCTTGCCGACACCGCCCGCGTTGAACTGATCGAAGAGCCATCCTGTGTGGGCGGCGGTGCTCTGCCAACCACGGAGCTGGCGGGCTGGGCTGTGGCCCTGACATTACCCACCACCTCAGTGGACCAATGCGCCACCACCTTACGTCAGGCTGAAATTCCTGTTGTTGCCCGCATTCAAGAAGACCGGCTGATCATCAATCTGCGTACTGTGCTTCCCGCTCAGGAACCCCTGCTGCTCGACGCCTTAACCGCCGCCTGTAGCCCAAAGAACTGACACCACGATTATGGCATCTCAACGAAATATTATCATTGGCACCGCCGGTCACGTCGACCACGGTAAATCCGAACTGATCAGAGCGTTGACCGGTGTTCAGACCGACCGCCTTAAAGAAGAACAGCAACGCGGCATCTCCATTGACCTCGGCTTTGCGGCGTTTGCTCTGCCCAATGGCGACCATGCCGGTGTTATTGACGTTCCCGGACACGAAAAATTCATCAACAATATGCTGGCCGGTATCGGCGGCATCGATCTGGTTCTGCTGGTCATCGACTGCAACGAAGGGGTGATGCCGCAGACCCATGAGCATCTGCAGATCCTCAATTTGCTGCAGATTCCCCAGGGGATCATTGTCATGACCAAGGTTGATCTGGCTGATGAGGAATGGATCGATATCGTCGAAGAGGAAGTGCGTGAAGAAGTTGCCGGAACTTTTCTCGAAAAAGCACCGATCTGTCGCGTGTCATCCATTACCAAGCAGGGGATTCCCCAATTGATCGACAGCGTGGTTGACGCGGTCAAAGACTTGCCGCAACGCGACTCCGACGGCCCCATGCGTCTGCCCATCGACAGGCACTTTTCCGTGGCCGGTTTCGGCACCGTGGTTACCGGCACCCTGCTCACAGGACAGGTCAATGTCGGGGATACCGTTGAAGTGTTGCCGCCCGGTGAGAAGGTGCGGATTCGTGATGTCCAGGTGCATGGTAAAAAACACCCCACCGCCCTGTGCGGGCAACGGGTCGCCCTCAATCTGGCCGGATTGGAACGCGACCGCCTCCAGCGCGGCTGCGTTATCGGCACACCGGGTATTTTTGAGCAAACCAGCCGCCTCGATGCCCGTCTGACACTGCTTGAGGATGCACCGCGCCCGATCAAATTTCGCGACCCGGTCCATTTTCATCTCGGCACAGCCCGTGTCGTCGGCCTGGTTGCCCTGCTCGACCGCGATGAACTGCAACCCGGCGAAACCGCTCTGGTGCAGATCCATCTCGACAAACCACTGGTCGCTCATCGTCAGGACCGGTTTATTATCCGCTCCTATTCGCCGGTCACCACCATTGGCGGTGGATTGGTAATTGATCCGGCGCCGGAAAAACATAAACGCTTCCGGCCCGAAGTGATGAAAGCGATTGAAGAACTCGAATCTGGTGAAAGCTCCTTCCTGCTGCAAAAACTCACCGAGCTGCAGTGCGCCCGCGTCAAGGACCTCGAACAACTCTCCGGCATGGGCCGCGAACGGATCACCTCCCACCTTGAGCAACTGGCTCAGGAGGGTAAAATTCACCTGCTGGCCGACCAATGGCTGCCGGCACCTCTGGTCCGCGCCTTTGAAGGACAGCTTGTTGACCTGGTCACTCAAGGGCATGACGATAACCCACTATTACCCGGCACCCTGCATGCGACCCTTAAGTCACGCCTACCCAACCGCTTGTCGCCCAAGGCATTTGATACGCTGCTAACCCGCACGCCGCTGCAACGAGTTGGTGAATGGGTACAGGCAGAAGGGTTCCAACCCAACCCTTCCGCCACGCAACGTCAGGACTTAGAGCGCATCGAAGAGGCCTACCGTGCGGCCGGTGTTCAGGCCAAAGGACGTCGTGACATGCTCGACAAACTCGGTTTCAGTGATGAGCAACTGGAAGACTACCTGGGCTATCTTTTTTTCAATGGTCGCCTGATTAAGCTAACCGATGATACGTTCTTCCACCACAGCAGTTACCGTCTTGCCGTTGACAAATTGGTCACTCATTTTACCGCGAACCAGAGCCTGACCCTGGGCGAATATCGTGACCTGTTAGGCAGTGCCCGCAAGCCGGTTCAGGCCCTGCTGGAGCATTTTGACGCTCTCAAATATACCATGCGTAAGGGCGATGCTCGAGAAGCGTGGAAACTACCCAGCCCGGAAGACGTGGCCTCTCTTTAGGCGTAACCGCCCAGAGTGCCTTTTTCACCTTGCTGTTAAAAGGATGATCATGGATAAATCAAAAATCGGCCTGACCCAACTGGCCAGAAGCGCTGGCTGAGCGGCAAAATTGGGTCCCGAGACCCTGGCTCAGGTGCTGAGCCAATTGCCACATAATGATGACCCACGGTTATTATCGCACGATATCCCCTGTGCTGATGCCGGCATCTACCAGCTGACAGATGACATTCTGCTGTTGCAGTCCATCGACTTCTTTACCCCGGTTGTCGATGATCCGTACATGTTTGGTGCCATTGCCGCGGCCAATGCCCTGTCGGATGTGTTTGCCATGGGCGGCCAGCCGATTACCGCAATGAACATGGTCGGTTTCCCCAATTGTCTTCCGGTGGATGTGCTGACGCAAATTCTTAAAGGCGGCACCGCCAAAGTGCATGAAGCTGGAGCCACCATGGTTGGTGGCCACTCGGTAGAAGATGAAGAGCCCAAGTACGGCCTGGCTGTCACCGGTACGGTTCACCCCGACAATTTGATCACCTCACAGGGGTGCAAACCCGGCGATATTCTGGTCCTGACGAAACCGCTCGGCACCGGCTTGCTGACCACCGCCTTGAAAGCTGAGGTGATCAATGAAGCACAGATCACAGAGGCGCTGCAAGGAATGGCGCGACTCAACCGCTACGCCTCGGAAGCAATGCGTCAGGTCGGCATCTCCGCCTGTACTGATGTCACCGGCTTTGGTCTGCTCGGTCACGCCCTGGAGATGGCCGAGGCCAGCGGTATCCGTCTGCTGATTTCCGGGTCCAGCCTGCCGGAATACCCGCTGGCGCGCGACATGGCCGAGACAGGACTGGTACCGGAAGGGAGTTTTCGCAATAACCGTCACTATATGCCGCGGGTGACCGGGGCTGAGCATCAAGCCCAAGCAGACATTGATCTGCTGTGTGACCCGCAAACATCCGGTGGGCTACTGATGGCCGTTCATCCGGAACGTCTTGATGCGTTATGTCAGGCGCTGAAACACGCTGGGGATCACGCCTTTGTTATCGGCGAAGTGGCGGATGGACCTGCAGGTACGATGGAATTGATCTGAGATGCACCTGAAAAAATAACGCTCCTGAGCAGGTCGGCAAGTCAAAGGATGCCGCCGGCCGGAGCAAAACCCGGCGACGTTGACTTTGATCATGAGCTTCAATGGTTCGTCACTCGGAACTGATCGCGCTGACGTTCATTGCGTTCGGCGCTGCTAAACGGGAGAGCTGGGCTGCTGAATAACACACGACTGCAGGGCGGGCACCGTCCCGCCCGTTTGATCGGTGCCACGCAAGAAATAGAAAGAGGCGCAAAATCGTTATCGCGGTTTTACGCCAAAGATGATGATTTGCACGATTCGTCGACCAAAAGGGCGGCGAGCCGAATCTGTGAAGCATCACGGAAACAGACGCATTGTCGGTTAATCTGAGGGTCAGGAGGTGTTCAAGCTGGTTTTTGCATCCTTTTGAGCGGCCAGTCAAAAGGATGTCGGCTGCCGGGACGAAACCCGGCGACATTGACTTTGATCTTGATCTTTAATGGTTCGTCATTTGGAGCTGATCGCGCTGGCGAACATCATCCGTTCGCGATGTTGGTACCCACGTGACGCGGGCTTCCGCGCCCGCACGTCGGGGCACTTTTGCGTCGACAAAAGTACCGCAAAATCGACTCCCGTCATTGCACCCTGCGGGTTCCCTCTCTCCATTCTCTTACATCGCAATGTCGGCAAAACTCGCTGACGCTCAAACAGGTTGCCGACAACCATTGCGCTGACATTCATTGCGTTCGGTGCTGCTGAACGGGAGGGCTGGGCTGCTTAATAACACACGACTGCAGGGCGGGCACCGTCCCGCCCGGTTAATTGGTGCCACGAAAAAAATAGAGAACGGCGTCAAACTGTTGTCAACATTTTACGCCAGAGATGATGAGTTGCACGATTCGCCGACCTAAAGGGCGGCGAGCCGGATCTGCAAAGCATAACGGAAACAGACGCATTGTCGGTTGATCTGAGGGTCAGGAGATGTTCAGCTGGTTTTTGCATCCTTTTGAGCGGCCAGTCAAAAGGATGTCGGCTGCCGGGACGAAACCCGGCGACCTTGACTGTGATCTTCAGTGGTTCGCCATTCGAAACTGATCGCTCTGGCGAACTTCATCCGTTCGTGATGTTGGTACCCACGTGACGCGGGCTTCCGCGCCCGCACGTCGGGGCACTTTTGCGTCGACAAAAGTACCGCAAAATCGACTCCCAAGGGGTTGTCATCAATCAGCCTCCACGGAGTTGTTGCGGATCTTTTTCACGTCAGCCGCGTTATCGGTCGTCGCCATAGAACGACTATAGCTCCTCCCTCTGCCTTGCTGACGCAAAAAATCTCACGCAACACCTCTCGTTCTTCTGATTCATAACAACCCCAATGCACCCTATCGGGTTCCCTCACTTCATTCTCTTACACCGCGATGTCGGCAAAACTCGCCCAGTCGGCATCTGTCCTCAAACAGGTTGCCGACGACCATCGCGCTGACCGTTCTCTTCGTTCGGCGCTGCTGAACGGGAGGGCTTGGCTGCTCAATAACACACGACTGGAGGGCGGGCACCGTCCCGCCCGTTTGATTGGTGCCACACCAGAGATAGAGTGCGACTTAGGATTGTTATCACGGTTTTACGCCAAAGGAGATGAGTCGCAGGATTCGTCGACCTAAAGGGCGACGAGCCGAATCCGTGACGCATGACGGAAACAGACGCATTGTCGGTTAATCCAGGTCCAGGAGGTGTTCAAGCTGGTTTTTGCATCCTTTTGAGCGGCCAGTCAAAAGGATGTCGCCTGCCGGGGCGAATCCCGGCGACCTTGACTTTGATCTTCAGTGGTTCGTAATACGCAACGAATCGCTCTGGCGAACTTCATCCGTTCGCGAAGGTGGTACCCACGTGACGCGGGCTTCCGCGCCCGCACGTCGGGGCACTTTTGCGTCGACAAAAGTACCGCAAAATCGACTCCCGTCATTGCACCCTTCGGGTTCCCTCTCTCCATTCTCTTACATCGCAATGTCGGCAAAACTCGCTGACGCTCAAACAGGTTGCCGACAACCATTGCGCTGACATTCATTGCGTTCGGTGCTGCTGAACGGGAGGGCTGGGCTGCTTAATAACACACGACTGCAGGGCGGGCACCGTCCCGCCCGGTTAATTGGTGCCACGAAAAAAATAGAGAACGGCGTCAAACTGTTGTCAACATTTTACGCCAGAGATGATGAGTTGCACGATTCGCCGACCTAAAGGGCGGCGAGCCGAATCCGTGAAGCATAACGGAAACAGACTCAGTGTCGGTGGATCCAGGCTCAGGAGATGTTCAAGCTGGTTTTTGCATCCTTTTGAGCGGCCAGTCAAAAGGATGTCGGCTGCCGGGACAAATCCCGGCGACCTTGACTTTGTCCTTAGGTGGTTTGATCGATTAAACGGATTACAATGAATGTCAAGCCGCGGGCTGTAAGATAATAAACAGTTGCAGCCCACGGCTTGACATCACAATCAGAATTCCTCAGCCGTCCACATCGCCTCTTCAAAACGCAACGCTTTATTGCGGCCGGTTTCTTTCGCCTGATACAGAGCCACATCAGCATACTTAATCGATTGCCAGAATCCTTCGGAATCGCTGGGATATTCGCTGACACCAAGGCTGATGGTTTTACGGATTTTTTCCGGGCCAACCATAAACACCTTATCTTCGATATTGCTGCGGATCTTCTCGGCAACGCTCATAGCGTCACCGGCCTCAATATCGGTAAGAATAACCAGAAACTCCTCACCACCAAAGCGTACCACCACATCCGATTCGCGAACCGATTTCTGAATAATCGCCGAGGTCTCCTTAAGCACCTGATCACCGGCATCATGACCGTACTGATCGTTGACCTGCTTGAAAAAATCGATATCACACATCAACAAGCCAATGTTCTTTTTGCGCCGCAGAGTGCCGGCAATGAGATGGCCAGCCTGATCCTGGAGGAACCGACGATTGAACAAACCGGTCATTGGATCGCGCAACGAAGATTCGCGCAACGTGTTCATCAAACGCTTGGCTTCAAGAACCGACAACGATTGTTTGATATAGGCTTCAGCCTTGGCCACCTTTTGCTCAATTTCGTTACGGCTCAACGCTTGCTCACCCTCTTTATCAAAAACAAACTGCACCACGCCACCGGCATGACCGCCAATGATCATCGGTACACACACATGCACCTTGGTCTGGTCTTCCATAAACTGTTTGCATACCCGATCATAGGCCAGCGACGAGATGGGATGGCCGGTTTTCACTGCCCGGCACAGATCACAGGACGTGAGAATATCGGGATGACAATCCAGCTCTTTTTCTGACATCGCCACAGGAAACACGGCCTGCATCCCTTTATAATCCGAGTTGACCTCATAAATACGGTAATCTTCAATTCGGACATTGGTGCTGAACGCCTCGCCCATACGCGAGTAAACATCTTCCAGGGTGGCATCCTCTTCAATAACATTTTTGAACACCGTCATGCCATGCACCGTGTCCATCAGATCGTTAAACTCCTGACTCATCTCGCCGATTTCATCGTCGGAACGCACCTGAATCTTATCGGTCAGATCAACATGGCCGGTCGCCAGGGTATGTATTTTAGCAATCATTGAAGACACTGGAATGACGATGGAGTCGGAAATCCAGAACGTAAAAATAGCCAACAGCCCACTGGCCAGAGTCAGCACGGTAATGATCATCCAGAATGCGTAGCTGGTTGTCGTCGTAATGGCACTGGAATAGTGATTGGTCTGGTGAGAGATCGATTCGAGAAAGCTGACCGTGGCATTGGTCATTTCCGCTTCCGCCGCAACAAAACGGCCGGTCAATTGTTCGAGCTTGGGTTGGTCAACACTGCCGCTCTGTAACTGTTCCATCTTAAGAAAGGTGATTTCGTTGACCAGCTGCATCAACGTCTGAGTCGACAGAGTGACGGTTTTCAGATAGTTCTGGTTGCCCTGCTCGTCGATCCAGCTGGTGCGACTGATCTTTTCCCAAATCAGATGCAGTGGTGAAGCCATTTTGGGTGACTGCAACGGTTCAAGCCCCTGGCTGATGGCCATCAAACTGGCTTTAACCCGTTCCGACTTCAACGTCACGGTTTGTTCACGACCGGCTTCAGAAAGGTCTACCAGCAAATGCCCCATCTCGTTGGAACTGCGGAGGGCATCCTGGGCAAAACGCTCATAAGGCAACAGACGATCCACCACTTGTGACGTTTTGATATTGACATCGACCAGCACATAAAACGACACACAGGATAACAACACAAACCAGAACAGCACTCCGACGGAAAACAATGAGAACTTGCGGCGAATCGGCAAATCCACAAAGGTAATCAGACGGATGAACCGTTTGATCAGGCCTCTTTTCTTGGTTTCAAGCATGTCATCCTCCCGATAGCTTACCCCATCATGCTCACGTTAAACGTCCTGCCTTAATGTGTAGTGCGAGGACGCCATAAACATGTGAGTTCCAGTATTTTTTATCAGTGATATAACCATGTTAGCCTAGTTAGCTGAGCCATATTGCGGGGCATCTGTCCCATTTATGACGATTTTCCCATCAAGCTTTTACCAATTGCAAAAGCCTTACCAACCTCTTCGCCAACCTTGAAGTAGGCCCGATTTCCCGGAGCAAACAGCATCGGGTCAACCTTGGTAATATCAGGATTTCCGTTATCATCGAGACAACTCTCTTCCACTTTGACATCCATGATCTCGCCGATCATCTGGGTATGACCACCCAGTTCAAAATGGTTGAGTAAGCGGCATTCGATCACCAGCGGGCATTCACACAATAACGGCGCATTGACATGAGTCGCCCGTTCCGTGGTCAATCCGGCAGTGGCAATCTTGTCCTCATTGCGGCCACTGGCAAGGCCGAAATAATCGGCAGCGACACTCAGTTCCGCGTTGGGGATATTGATGGTAAACGCTTTGTGATGAAGAATACCGTCATAACTGTAGCGTTCCTTACGGATAGAAACAGCAATACTTGGCGGTATCGAATTGCAGATGCCACCCCAGGCGGCATTCATCATATTGGCGTGGCCGTCCTTGTCATAACTGCCGACCAAATAGACGGGCGTCGGATAGGCCAGGGTTTGGGGACCTAGTGATTTTTTCATACGTTTTCCTCCTTTTTAGCATGGCACACCCCGCAACGCGTACAGGCACGTTGACAAGGGGCGGTTAATTGACCGAGCAAAGCGCGCTGATAATCGTTCCACAAATAGTCTGTTTTCACACCATTATCTATCACACTCCACGGCAAAATAGCATCGCGTCGTCGAGGTTGATGGACCAAATGATTCAGATCGAGACCTCTGTTACGGCACGCCGTTTTCAGGTTCATGCCATCGGCCAGCAACGGTAACAGATGAGCAACCTGACGATCACCCACCGCCAGCAGAGCTTGCAGTTCAGCACTGCGCAGAGATTCCACCTGCAGGTGGACATTGGCAAGACGGTTGATCGCCTTGCGTAGTTGGGTCACTTTTTTCTTCAATGAGGCCTGAGTGTCCATGGCGCACCACTGAAAAGGGGTTCCCGGTTTGGGAATAAACGGATTGACCGACACAGTGATGGTGCCGAGTCGACCGAATGGTTTTTGCTTTTCCACCCAAACATGGCGCACCGTCTTGATCAGGACAATGAACATGTCCAAATCCTCAGCCTGTTCGTCGGGAAGGCCAATGAGGAAGTACAACTTGAGATTGAGGATCCCCTCGTCAGCCAGAAGAGCCACCGCATCAATAATTTGCTGTTCCGTCAAATTTTTATTGATCAGATCACGCATCCGCTGACTACCGGCCTCTGGAGCCAGAGCCAGCGTTTTCTGGCCACCGTCTCGCAGTGCGGCAACGTCGTCACGGGTCAGGCTGTCGATACGCAAACTGGCGACGGACACGTGGGCACCCTGCTCGCGTATCAATCGACTGATCTGCTCAAGGTGGCTATAATCGGAGACGGCAGCGCCCACCAATCCAGCGGTTTCATCTGCAGCCAGAGCCGGCAGCACCTGTGAACGCAACGTGTCAACATTCTTTTCTCGCGGCGGCAAATAGGTAAAGCCGGTAGCACAGAACCGACACCCCCGTGAACAACCTCGCGACACCTCATGCAGATGCATGGTCCCGAAGGCAGTATGAGGTGTGAGAATAAACGAGCGGCAGTCGCTGGTATTGAGGTCGGCAAGCCATTGACGCTTCACCCATTGCGGCGCTGGATCGCGCACATCAACACCGGTCCGCTGACCGTTGTCATCGTAGTGAGGCAGATAGTAGTCCGGGCAGTAAAATCCCGGCTGGCGCACCAGCTCATCCAAGGCGTCATCGCGGCTTAGTCCTTGGCTTAACGTATCGAGCAACGGTGTCAGCAGAATTTCCGACTCGCCGATCACAAACGCATCAATGAAATCAGCCACCGGCTCAGGATTGAGCATTGCGCAGATGCCGCCGGCAACAAACAGCGGAGCTGCGGCATCACGCTCATGGCGCCACAGCGGGATGCGGGTCATCCCGGAAAGCTTAGGCAGATTCAGATAGTCGTTTTCAAACGACAGTGAGAACATCGCCACATCGAAGTCACACAAGGGGAGTTGAGACTCAAACGACAGCAGCTGGTTATTGTGATAAAAATCGACCTCATCACGATCCGGAAGGAAAAAACGCTCACACAAGCAATCATCACGTTGCACAATACCATGGTAAACGGCCTGAAAACCAAGGTTACTCATGGCGTGGTAATACGTGTTGGGATAGATTAGGGCGACTTTGAGCTGGTCATGCCACGGCTTGATCACCGCACCAACCTCATCGGTTCGGCGTTGACGATGTCTGTCGCGTATATCGTCAGCGGATAGCGCCATGGTCACAGCCCTGTTTGGGTAAAAAAGGAACGGGGACCACGAGGGTCCCCGTTCTGAGGGAGTTATACATGACCAGAGTCAGTACAACTTATCCAGCGTCGCGGGCGGAGATCCACTAACTGGATAACGGGTAGCACTGCAACACCTGGGGTGTGCAGTGGAGGCTTAATCGACGCGCTTACGCAGGAACGTCGGAATGTCGTACTCATCTTCTTCGTTGCCTTTGAGACGCATATTGCGCGCCGCATCACGCTGTTGGTTGCGGATGATGGTCGGCACATCAAGATCAACTTTAGAGCCGATCATCTTGGCAACATCTTCCTTGATATTCTTCAGGTGGCGCTTATCTTTTTCAAAGGAATCACCAAAGCCGGTGGCAATGGCGGTAATCTTGAGACGCTCACCCAAGTCTTCATTGATGACCAAACCGACGATGATGTTGGCATCTTCATGAACCTTCTCGTGAACGATGCGTGATGCTTCGTCAAATTCTTCCATGGTCATACTGCTGGAACCGGAGATGTTGACTAGAACACCTTTGGCCCCGGAAATATCGATCTCTTCCAGCAACGGACTGCTGATGGCTTGTTGCGCTGCTTCGCTGGCGCGTTTTTCCCCTTCAGAGACGCCAATGCCCATCATGGCCATACCGCGTTCACTCATCACCGACTTAACGTCAGCAAAGTCGACGTTGATCAGGCCGCTGGTGGTAATCAGATCTGAGATCCCCTGAACCGCCTGGCGCAGCACGTCATCGGACGGTTTAAAGGCATCGAGAATGCTCATATTCTTGCCCGCCAGACCGATAAGGCGGTCATTGGGAATAACAATCAGTGAATCAACGACCCTCTTCAGTTCTTCAACACCACTTTCCGCCTTGACCAGACGCTGCCGACCCTCACGGGAAAACGGTTTGGTAACCACACCGACGGTCAACGCACCAACCTCTTTGGCGGCTTCAGCAATCACCGGAGCGGCGCCGGTGCCGGTACCGCCGCCGAGACCACAGGCGACAAACACCATGTCAGCGCCGGTCAACAGCTCAACGATACGGCTGCGATCTTCCATGGCCGCTTCACGGCCAATATCGGGATTGGCTCCGGCACCCAAACCTTTGGTCAGTTTGGTGCCGAGCTGAATCTTCATCGGTGCCACACTGCGTTTAAGTGCCTGGGCATCTGTGTTGGCGACGATAAATTCAACCCCGATAATCTGGGCGTTAATCATGGCATCCACGACATTGCTGCCGCCTCCGCCAACACCGATTACCTTGATCTTAGCTGTCTGGTCTAGTGTTTCATCAAATTCAAACATGACTCCCCCTGCATGTGAATGATACGGGCGGCAACGAGGTTCTCCGCAAACAGTTGTCTCGCCCATCACGAACCGGTTCTCCGGTCACTTTTTAGAAAAATTCGCCGAACCACTCCTTCATCCGGCGCATCACTTTGTCGAATACTTTTTCCTGGCCAATGGAGAAATTGTTGATCTCCTGATTCTTACTGCCGTAGATCACCAGGCCAACACCCGTGGCATAGATGGGTGAGTTGACCACATCGATTAGACCGCCAATGCCCTGAGGAAAACCACGGCGGACCGGCAGGTTAAAAATCTGTTCGGCCAATTCCGGCATCCCCGGCAAAATACTGGTCCCGCCGGTGATCACAACACCCGAAGCGATCAGATCTTCAAAACCACTGCGCACGATCTCTCGGTTAACAAGAGTGAAAATCTCCTCGACCCTCGGCTCAAGGATCTCAGCCAGAAGTTGCCGGGATAAAATGCGCGGTTCGCGACCGCCAACCGACGGCACCTCAATGGTTTCGTCCTTGCCGATGTCACTGGTCAGGCAGCTGCCGTAGGCATGTTTAATCCGCTCGGCTTCCGCCATGGGTGTCCGCAGCCCAACGGCAATGTCGTTGGTCAGGTGGTTACCGCCCAGCGACAGTACTGCGGTATGTTTGATCGCCCCATCGACGAAAATCGCCAGATCCGTGGTCCCGCCGCCGATATCGACAATCGCCACACCGAGTTCTTTCTCGTCCGCCGACAACACCGCTTCGGAGGATGCCAATGGCTCCAGAACAATATCCGCC
Source organism: uncultured Desulfuromonas sp. (assembly GCF_963678835.1). Classification (NCBI taxonomy): domain Bacteria; kingdom Pseudomonadati; phylum Thermodesulfobacteriota; class Desulfuromonadia; order Desulfuromonadales; family Desulfuromonadaceae; genus Desulfuromonas; species uncultured Desulfuromonas sp. Next base: position 1,488,829 of record NZ_OY787469.1, on the reverse strand, counting down.
ACATTGACACTGGCTTTATTACAGCTTTTGACAATATTCTGCGCACTGGCCACCGCACCGGTAACGATATGCACTTTCGACTCCAGACGCACACCACTCATCCCGAGCGGTTCTTTGATGCCATCCTGATCGTCGATAATAAATTCCTGCGGAATCACATGGATCACTTCGCGATCCATGGGAATCGCAATCGCCTTGGCCGCGTCAATGACCCGCTGAATATCTTCACTGGTCACTTCGCGGTTCTTGATGGCAATGACGCCCTGCGAGTTAAATCCGGTAATATGCGCACCGGCAATGCCGGCAAACACCGAATTGATTTCGCAACCGGCCATCAACTCGGCTTCCTGCAACGCTTTTCTGATCGCATCAACCGTGCTTTCAATGTTGATGACAACGCCTTTTCGCAAACCACGGGAAACGCTGGTCCCGATACCGACAATATCCAACCCCGAATCCGTCATACTGGCGATAATGGCACAGATTTTCGTTGTGCCGATATCCAGTCCAACAATCAGATTTTCCTTACGATTGCTCATTCAATCCTTCCCTGCTGCCCAGTTCTCGGGCTCTCGGTTTGCATTCCATACGATAGCGGGTATTTCATCATAATATAGTCTGACCGGTCATCTTCTTAACGATGACCTTATCCGGAACATTGAGATTGATGTAACTCAACCGCGCCAGGCGGGGCTCAAGTTCTGGATAGATCTTTTCAAGCCGATCCAGTTTATCGGCATAGTCTTTCCAACCTATTTTAATCGGCACACCGTACAAGCCGGTATAGAGGATCAGCCCTTCGTTCGTGTCGATCTTGATTTGCGACACATCCTGTAAATCAAACACCTTGCGCTGATCAAGCTGATCAATCAAAGTCGCCACCTGCTGCAACTGCTCACGGCTCTTGTCCGGTTCATCGAGAAGTTGCTGACGATCCATTCCCGAAACCAGTGGATAATTCAACGGATCACCGGCGCGCAAGACCTTGAAAATCTCGCCGCTGCGGTCGACGTAAAACAGATAGTCGAGGTTGATAATAAACACCGTTTCACGTTCGCGCAGCCGGATAACAATGCCGCGCGGCAGCTTTCGTTCAACCACCGCATCATGGATCCAGTCGTTTTCCGCCAGCTTCTGACCGATAATCTCCAGGTCTAAGTCAAAAGTTCTCACGCCCTGTCGAATATCCGACAGAGCAATGACATCCTGGTCGGTCAGTTTACGATTGCCAACCACTTCGATGGTTTCCACCCGAAAATGGTCCGAATTACTGACCAGATTCATCAGCAGGGTTGCGCCACTGACGATTAACACCGTGCAGCACAGAATCAGAATCCCGTGCAACAGGCGGGTAAACACCTTTTTCCATTCTCGCGCCGGTCGAACTCGAACATTATCTCTGGCACGCTTGCCTTTGGTCGGCTTCATATCCCGCATCAGGAAATATCCTCAGTCTCCCCAACCAGCTGCGGCCCGTTAGCGGTCCAGAGACGCGTCGTCGAGAATTTCCTCTACCAGTTTTGCAAAAACCATACCGCAATCAGCTGCTGCCTTGGGTAGCAAGCTGGTTTCTGTCATTCCCGGGATGGTATTGACTTCAAGAAAGTAAAAATTGTCGTCAGTCACCATAAAATCGACTCGGGCAGCACCACGGCATCCCAAGCTGGCATAACTGGTGACAGCGGCCTTTTGAATGGCTTGATACTGCGATTCAGGCAACGGTGCCGGCACCAGATAGCGGGTCTTGCCGACGGTATATTTTGCGGTGTAATCATAAAAACCGGATTCCGGCACTATTTCAATAATGGACAGAGCGCGGCCGTTCATCACCGCCACGGTCACTTCGCGACCATCAATATAGTCTTCAACCAGAACCCGTCGATCATAGTCACGCGCCTGAGCAATGGCCTGTTTCAGTTCATCCGCATTGTTGGCAATGGCGATCCCGAGCGTCGAACCTTCACGCACCGGCTTGACCACCTGCGGGAAATGGCCACACTGCCGAACAATGTCATCAATAACACTGGTTTCATCCACCAGTGTTGCGGACGGTGTCGGCACACCGTCTTGGGCAACCATCCGTTTCGTTACCGCTTTATCAATCGCCAGCGCCGATGCCAGCACACCGCTACCGGTGTAAGGAATCTGCATCAGTTCCAACAGGCCTTGAATGGTGCCGTCTTCGCCGTAACGACCATGGACCGCAAGAAACGCAACCTCAATCCGTTCGTCAATCAAGCGAGCCGGTAAATTTTTGTCGGCATCAATCGCGACCACCGTGTAACCGCACTCCGCCAGGGCCTTGACAATGGCCGCCCCGGTTCGCAACGACACCTCGCGCTCTGCTGACGTGCCGCCCATGATCACACCGATTCGTTGTTGCTTATCCTTCATCCACTTCTCCAAACGACCCCAGCAGGCGTACTTCCGGTTGCAATGACACACCATGGTGTCGCGCTACAGCGTGCAGCACCTTATGGATCAATTGATAGATCTCTTCGGCTGTTGCACCGCCAGTATTTACAATAAAATTGGCATGTTGCGATGAAACCTGTGCTTTTCCAACCTGAACAGCGCGCATACCGCAGTCATCGATCAGGCGCCAAGCCTGTTGTCCCGGCGGATTACGAAACACCGACCCGGCATTAGGACCGCCAACATTGTGCGCCTGGCGACGGTGCGCCAGCACTTCACTGCGTCGCGCACGTAATGTTTCGACAGAGCAATGGTCGAGTTGCAATGTCACGTTGATCACAACATGGTCTGGAATCAACGCACTGTGGCGGTAGCCAAAGTCACACTGCTCTGCCGACCAGGTTGTGACATCGTGATGCTCCAGCGGAGTCCACACCCGGGCATCGACAACACGCTGGCCAATCTGCTGGTCTGCGGCGCCGGCATTGCCGGACACGGCACCACCGACGCTACCGGGGATACCAGCCAGAGCTTCAAGACCACCAAGCCCCTGCTCAACGGTGGTACGCACCAGTTCCGCCAGAGAACAGCCGCCTCCAACGCTGAGACGTTGCTCTGGCTGCTTTTCGATCTGAGACAGGTGGCTGAGCTGAATCACCACTCCGGGCAGCCCCTGATCCGAGATCAACACATTACTGCCACCACCAAGCACCCACCAGGGCACACCCGCGTCTTGAATCACGGCAGAAAGGACCTTCAGGTCCTCCTCGTGCCGTGGACGAACTAGGCACTGGGCCGCCCCACCCACTTTCCACGTGGTCAGCGGCGCCAGAGGTTCATCAAACAGGCAGTCGCCGCAAAGGCTCTGCCGTAACACGGTGCGCCAGTCGTTACTCATACACAGGTCAGATGCTCAATCAGGGTTTCGCCCACTTTCCACACAGAACCGGCCCCTAGCGTAATGACAATATCGTCCGGCTTGAGCACTTTAAGCACCTGCTCAACAACAGCTTCTTCGCTGTTGCAAAAGGTCACCTGACGGTGGCCATGATCGGTGATCGCCTTGGCCAGATCTTCGCCGCACACCCCTTCGATCGGGACTTCACTGGCAGCATACACATCCATCACCAGCAACACATCGGCCTGATAGAAGGCCGTGACAAAGTCATCAAACAGTGCTTGGGTGCGACTGTAACGATGCGGCTGAAAAATCACCACCACCCGTCGATCCCAGCCATTGCGGGCGGCGGAGAGTGTTGCCTTGATTTCGGCCGGATGATGGCCGTAATCATCTACCACCATCACTTCGTCATCCAGCTTGATCTGGAAGCGCCGTTGCACTCCGGCAAACGACTCAAATCCTTCGCAGATGGTCTTCATCGATACATCGAGTTCACGGGCGACCGCCAAGGACGCCAAGGCATTGAGCACATTGTGGCGACCAGGCATCTCCAGACGAATGCGACCGAGTTTTTCCTGGCGAAAATGGACGGTAAATTCGGTGCCACCGGCACGGTGTTCAATCTCCGTGGCACTGAAATCCGCCTGCGGCGTTAACCCGTAGGTCACATAACGCTTCTGAACCTGAGGTAACAGCGTCTGAATATTGGCATCGTCAAGACACAACACGGCCAGCCCGTAAAACGGGATTTTGTTGATAAAGTCGAGAAACACACCGCGGATCTCATCCATGCCGGAATAGTAGTCGAGGTGATCTTCATCAATATTGGTCACCACGGCAATGGTCGGTGTCAGTTTAAGAAATGAGCCGTCGGACTCATCGGCCTCGACCACCATGAACTCCCCCTGGCCGAGTTTTGCGTTTGACCCCAGAGCGTTAAGACGGCCACCAACGACGGCAGTCGGGTCAATGCCGCCATGGGACAACAACGTTGCCACCATGCTGGTTGTGGTGGTTTTGCCATGGGTCCCGGCAACGGCAATACCGTATTTAAGGCGCATCAGCTCAGCAAGCATCTCGGCACGCGGAATCACCGGCACCAGCAGACGATGGGCTTCCACCACTTCGGGGTTGTCCGAGGACACGGCGGTACTGGTTACCACCACTTGAGCCTCCTGAACATTCTCTGCGGCATGACCGTAGCTGACCCGGCCACCAAGAGATTCCAGACGACGGGTCAGTTCACTGGCACGCAGATCCGAGCCGGACACGTCATACCCCAGGTTAAGCAACACCTCGGCAATACCGCTCATGCCGATACCGCCGATACCGACAAAATGAATTCGTTTAATTTTTCCGTACATTATTTCGTCCGTTTCCGTGCCACGTGACGACACTCGTTAAGGATCAGATCGGCAGCACCTTTGGCCGCAAGCATTTTCGCCTGACGCCCCATGTCGGCCAGACGTTGCGGATCACGAAACAGGGTAATCAATTCATCGGCCAGCCGCTGTGGCGTCAAGTGATCCTGCGGCAACAGAACCGCCGCATCGCGTTCGGCGAGCACCCGGGCATTGCAGGTTTGATGATCGGCTGCAGCCTGGGGAAAAGGCACCAACAGCGCCGGACGTCCGCAAGCGGCCAATTCTGCGACTGTGGTGGCACCGGAACGACACAACACCAGCTGACTGTCGCGGTACGCTGCGGCCATGTCGTCGATAAACGGCAGCAAGGTCACCTGGTCAAAATTACGGTCATTATAAGCGGCAACCATATCGGGCAAAGCCGCCTCTCCGGTCTGATGAACAATGGTCAGCTCAGGCAGTGCCTGTTTAAGCAGCGGCAGGGCCTCCACTATCGCCTGATTAATCGCCCGAGCGCCTTGGCTGCCGCCAAAGATCAGCAGGCTGGGGTGGTCGCCACGCCAGGCGCGACAACTGAATAACTCCTGACGCACTGGATTACCGGTCAACACCACCGGACGACCGTGGAAGTGCTGGGCCACATCGGCCATCGATATGCACACGCGTTTGGCCCAGCGTGCGGCCAGCCGATTGGCCAGTCCCGGCCAGGCGTTCTGCTCATGCAATACCACCGGAATCCGTTTCAGCCCGGCAGCCACCAGCATCGGCAACGAGGCATAGCCGCCAACACCGATCACCACATCGGCATTGAAGTCGCCCAAAATCTCCAAGGCTTCCCGGGTACTCGACACCAGCTTGGCCATGACGCAGGCTTTCTGCCAAACGCTTTTACCGGCAAAGCCACTAAAATCAACATAGTCGATGTCAAACCCCGCCGGTTCCACCACTCGGGCTTCAATCCCCTGCCGGGTGCCGACAAACAGAATTTCGTTGGCCGTATCCAGCGCCATGGCCCGCCGGGCAATAGCCAGAGCCGGAAACACATGCCCTCCGGTTCCCCCCCCGGCAATCAGAATATTCATGATGGGCTCCTTACCGTTTGGCTGGAAATATTCAACAGCACCCCAATCGAAAACAGCGTGCACAGCAGGCTGGTTCCGCCATAAGAGATCAGCGGCAACGCCAGCCCTTTATTGGGCAGCATGGACATGGCGACGCCCATATTGGCAAACGCCTGCAGCCCAAACAAAATACTGATGCCGAACGCCGTCAGTCGTCCGAATCCATCGGGTGCCTGATACGCCACCCGCAAGCCGAGTAAAACCACCACCAAGTACATGGTGATGATCAGCGCCACGGTGACATAGCCCATCTCCTCACCAATGATGGAGAAGATAAAATCGGTGTGCGCTTCGGGCAGGTAAAACAGCTTCTGTTTGCCCTCGCCGAGTCCTTGCCCCATCAAACCGCCCAGACCGAACCCCATCTGGCTCTGAATCACTTGAAACCCCGTGTCAAATGGGTCCTGCCAGGGATCCCAGAACGCCATGATCCGTTTGCGCCGATACTCCTCCTGCATGATGAAATACACCAGGGTCGGCATGGCAACGATCACGCTGGAGACCAGATAGCGCCAGCGTGTCCCCGCGACCAGCAGCATACTGCCGGTGACCGCCGCCATCGTGGCTGAGCCACCCAGATCGCGCTGAGCCAGCATCAGGCCGATCAACATCAACAGCACCATCATGTAAGGCACAAAGCCGTAACGAAAATCCTTGAGCCGGTCTTCCTTTTTCGTCGCCGAGTGGGCCAGGTAAAAGATCAGCGCCAGTTTGGCCGCTTCCGACGGCTGAAAGGTAAAACCGGGCATGCGAATCCAGCGGTAAGCACCACCGGCTTTCGCGCCGACACCGGGGATAAACACCGCCGCCAGCAGCAGCGTGCACAGCAACAACAACGGCACGGCCAGCTTGCGCCACCAGTGATAATCAATGCGCATGGTGATGGCCAGGGTGGCAAAGCCCAACAGGGCAAACACGCCCTGCCGTTTCAGAAAATAGAACCCGTCATCATGAACTTTCAGCGCCATCATCGACGAGGCGGAGTAGACCATCATCACCCCGAAGCAGGCCAGAGCCACGGTGAGAATCAAAATCGTGTTGTCATACTCGCGTTTGACCATGGTTTATTCTTTCCCATGCAGAGCCAGCACCGCCTCGCTGAATCGCTCACCACGTTCTTCGAAACTTTTGAACATGTCAAAACTTGAACATCCGGGCGACAACACCACCTGCCCCGGCGACGGCGTCACCTTATGCGCCACGTCAACGGCCTGCTCCATGGACTCCGCCCGATAAACCGGGCAAAGATCGCCCCACGCCTGTTGCATCAGGTCCGCAGCCTGTCCGATCAACACCAATGCGGTGATTCGATCCTGCAAGGCGGAGCGTATTTCGCGGTAATCACCGCCTTTGTCTTTGCCACCGGCAATCAAGGTCACCGGGGCCGACAAACCACCGACACTTTTTTCAACACTGCCGAGGTTGGTGCCTTTGGAATCGTTGTACCACCGGACACCGTCGAGGGTGCGTACCAGCACCATGCGGTGCGGCAGACCAGAAAACTGACACGCCGCCTGCCAAGCCTGTTGCGGATGACACCCTTCCAGTAACACCGGCACCAGTGCCGCCATGACATTTTCAATATTATGCAGCCCCGACAACGCAAGGTCGCCGACCTTGAAGCAATGCTGCTCATCGCCGTTACGCCAGTGGATCATGCCCTGATCAAAACTGATCCCCTGATCCAACAGCCGTTGCGACGAAAAGGTCACTGTGCGACTGGCGATGTGGGACGCCATGGCCAGCACTTGCTCATCTTCGCCATTGAGCACCGCGACATCGTCAGCAGTCTGATTGCAAAAGATCGCCTGTTTGGCCGCCACATAGGCCGCCATGTCCGGATAACGGTCAAGATGATCCACCGACACATTGAGCAGCAACGCATAGCGTGGATGAAACCGGTCGATGGTTTCCAACTGAAACGACGACAGTTCCGCAACCACGTAATCAACGTCCTGTCCTGCCGCCTCAATCAGCGGCACACCGATATTACCGCCGACAAACACCCGTTTACCGCAGCCACGCAGCATCTGCCCCACCAGCTCAGTGGTGGTCGACTTGCCGTTGGTACCGGTAATGGCGATGATCGGCGCCGTCAGGTGGCGAGAAGCGTATTCCACCTCTCCCCATACCGGAGTTCCGCGCTCCAAGGCCTCAGCCAGCACCGGCACGGTCAATGGAACACCAGGACTGATGACAATCAGATCCGCTCGGCGAAACAAGGCGTCATCGTGACCTCCAAAATCGCGTTGCACCCGGTCATCCAGCGCATCAAGACCTGGAATCTGCTCAGCATTGCGTCGGTCACTTAAGGTCACGCAGGCACCGACAGAGATCGCATGGCGGCATACCGCAAGACCACTGAGACCGGCCCCCATCACCACGATTTTTTTTCCGGCTACATTCGTCATACTATCTCAGTTTTAAGGTCGACAGCGCTACCAGGGCCAGAACAATACTAATGATCCAGAATCGCACGATAATCTTCGGTTCAGGCCAGCCTTTGAGTTCAAAATGGTGATGGATCGGAGCCATACGAAAAACCCGGCGGCCCAACAACCGAAACGACATCACTTGAACAATCACTGACAGCGCCTCAACGACAAAGATGCCGCCGACAATCACCAGCACCAGCTCCTGTTTAACAATGATGGCGATAATACCCAGAGCTCCGCCCAGTGACAAGCTGCCGACATCGCCCATAAACACTTGGGCCGGATAGGTGTTAAACCATAAAAAACCCAACCCGGCACCCACCATGGCTCCGCACATGATCGACAATTCCCCGGCACCGGGCACGCCACCGATCTGCAGATAGGATGACAGTTTGGCATTACCAGCCAGATAGGCAAACAGCAGATACGCACTCGAAGCACTGATCATCGGCCCAATGGCCAGACCGTCTAGACCGTCGGTCAGGTTGACGGCATTGCCGCTCCCCACCACCACCAGCAGAATCAATGGGATGTAAAACAACCCGATGTTCGGCTGAAAACCTTTGAAAAACGGGACCGTTAACACCGGTTCAAACGGTGTCACCGTAAACAACAAATAACCGGCCAGCCCGGCAATCATTAATTGGCCAAGCATTTTATGGCGAGCAGACAGACCGTCACTACTCTTCAGTTTGACTTTTTTGTAGTCGTCGATAAAACCGATGGCGCCATAGCCCACCGTTACCAGCAACGCCACCCACACGTACCCATTCCGCAGATCCGCCCACAACAGGGTGGGCAATACAATGGCAATGAGAATTAACGTGCCACCCATGGTGGGTGTGCCCTCTTTTTTGAAATGCGATTCAGGGCCGACTTTGCGAATGGTCTGCCCAATCTGCAATGAGCTCAAACGCTCAATCACCCACGGACCGAGCAAAAACGACAACACCAGTGCAGTGATGGTCGCGTAAATTGTGCGAAAGGTGATAAAGCGAAACACATAGAGCGCGGAAAACTCACTATGTAACGGATAAAGCAGATGGTACAGCATGTTTCCTCCCGACAGGCCTCCGCCCGACAGTGATCTTACTCGTTCGACTCATCCTGAGCCAACAGTGCATGAACGACTTTCTCCATGCGCATTCCCCGCGATCCTTTAACTAAAATGCAATCGTCTTCACGAATCTGCCGCTCCATCCAGGCAACGATCTCATCATGGCTGGTGCAAAGAACACCCTGGCCACCCTGCGCAACCACCCCGTTAAGAACAGCGGCAGCCCAATCGCCGTAACACAGCACTTGATCGGCACGCTGAGCCGCCAGACGGCCCAGTTCTTCGTGACAGGCTTGCGAGACGTCACCCAATTCGAGCATATCGCCAAGCACAGCGATCTTCACGCCCTGACACGGCCAATCACCCAACACATTCAGCGCGGCCTGCATCGACTGCGGGTTGGCATTGTAGCTGTCATCCAAAACCGTCGCCCCTTGCGGCAAGGAGCGTACTTCGAGTCGGCCGGCAGCCATTTTGACACAACCGAGACCGGCGGCAATCTGCTCCAATGAACACCCCACTGCGTGAGCCGCAGCCGCCGCAGCCAGAGCATTATAGACTTGATGGCGGCCGGGTAACGGTAATTGCACCCGCACCTTATTCTCGCCGATATGCAACGTGAAACTTGCCTGCTGGCCACTGTCAATTGCCGTTGCCTGCACCTGGGCATGGTCCGTGAGGGAGAAGTCGATCATCCGAACACCGGCCGGAACCGGCAATGCGGCGATCAGGGCATCATCGCGATTGACCACCACAGTGGCCCCGGCTTTCAACCCGGAAAACAGCTCCCCTTTGGCACGCGCAACGCCCTCAATATTGCCAACCCCGGCCAGATGTCCGGCGCCGACATTGGTAATCAGGGCCACATCGGGCTGAGCAATTTCGGTCAACCGTTCGATTTCGCCATGTTGACTCATGCCCAGCTCCAACACCATCCAGCGGTGTTCATCACTGAGGCGGGCCAGCGTCAGCGGCAAACCGATAAGATTATTAAAATTCCCCTCGGTCTTTAAACCGTCACTGCCCTGAGCGAGAATCGATGAAAGCATCTCTTTGGTGGACGTTTTCCCGGTCGTACCGGTGATGGCCAACACCGGCCCGTCGAAGCCGCTGCGGATCGTCCGTGCCAGTTCACCCAACGCCTGCAGAGTATCCGTCACTTGAATCACCGGCACCGGCAAACCACCGACCACTTCTTCGCTCAAACAGGCTGCGGCTCCGTGCTCGACAGCCTGACGCAGATAGTCGTGGCCATCGTAATTAGGGCCCCTTAGAGGTACAAACAGATCCCCGGACTGCAGAGTACGGCTATCGGTGGACAGACCGCTGATCTGCGGGTCGGTTGCCGCAGAAAGACGACGGCCTCCGACAATGGTCGCCACCTGATCACTGGTCAGATTCATAGCCATCCTCCCGACGGGCACGCTGCTCTAAGGCCTGGCGCACTTGCTCGCGGTCATCAAAGTGAATTTTTTGCGTGCCGACCACCTGATAATCTTCATGACCTTTTCCGGCGATCAGCAACAGATCACCAGTCCGTAACTGATTGACGGCATACACAATGGCGTCATGACGATCTTCGATCACCACATAACACTTACCAACAGCATCCGGATCACCGTCCATGGCCATATGAGGGCAGATCCGCTCAATACCGACCTTGATATCGTCAATGATCTTGGCTGGATTTTCGGTACGGGGATTATCTGAGGTGACAATACTCAGATCAGAATGGCGGCCCGCCACTTCGCCCATGGCAGGACGCTTGAGCGTATCGCGATCACCACCACAGCCAAATACGGTGATCATGCGTTGTGGTTTCAGTGCCGCCATCGCCTCCAGAGCTTTGGCCAGGGCGTCACCCGTGTGGGCATAGTCGACAACAATCAAAGCGCCAAGATCATTTTCCACCGGTTCCAAGCGTCCCGGTACGCGATTCGCCGCTGCCAGCCCCTGTTCAATTGTCGCGACAGGCAAGCCCAAGACCAATCCGGCGCCAACGGCACACAACAGATTCTCCAGATTAAACGGCCCGACCAGAGGCGAGCGCACAGTGATTTCCCCCTGCGGCGTCTCCATGGTCGCAACGGTTCCTTGCATGGTCTGTTCGACATCACAAACCCGAACATCTGCACCGCGATGCATACCGACACTGAGCGGTTCATTCAGTTCCCGCACCAGCTTGGCTCCGTAGGGATCATCGCTGTTGATAACCGCAGTAAAATCACCGTAGGTCTGCGGCTCTTTGAACAAGCGGGTTTTTGCCGCAAAATAACTTTCCATGTTTTTGTGGTAATCGAGATGTTCCGGGGTGAGGTTGGTAAACACCGCCACATCAAAGGTCAACCCCACCACCCGACTCTGCATCAGAGCATGTGAGGAGACTTCAATCACCAGGGCATCCGCGCCTTGAGATTTAAACTCGGCAAGAATACGTTGCAGATCCAGCGACTCAGGCGTGGTATGTTCCGCCTCCGCGGCATCGTCTCCCATGCGATTACTGATGGTACCCACCACGGCAGGTGTATAACCGGCCTGTTTAAGAATCGATTCGAGCAGATAGGTCATGGTGGTTTTGCCATTGGTTCCGGTAACACCGACGATCAGCATCCCCTGTGCGGGATAACCGTAAAAACATGCGGCACAACGGGCCATGGCGTAACGGCTGTCTTTAACCACCACCTGAACAATCTCGTCGGGCAAATCAACGGGCTGTTCCACCACAACGGCCACGGCCCCTTTATCAACAGCACTTTTAGCATAATCGTGTCCATCCACCAGCACACCGCGTAAGGCAAAAAACAGCGTTCCGGGCTGAACACAGCGCGAATCGTAGGCCAGATGGGTAATTTCAACGTCGGCGGACAACTCCCCCTGTGAAGTGACATCAGCAATGACTTGCGATAACTTCATTGGTTCCCCTCCTGCTCTGGAGATTGCAAACGAACCCATGTGGCCACTTTCGCGGAAATGGCCGATCCGGGACGAGGCGATTGATTGACGACGCGCCCTTCGCCGATAATCTTGATGTTCAATCCGCTGTTTTCCATCAATTCGAGAATCTGCCGGGCCGTAAGACCGCGACAATCCGGCATCACTTTGACACCAACCACCCGATCCACCTGTTCGGACATCAGCACCGGCACATGGGGAATCTCGATCGGCGCTTCAACCTGCGGCACATCCTCTTTGGCCACCACGGACCGCGTCGCCGGGACATGCAGATACTGCAGCGATTGTTCGACAATGCGGGAAAACACCGGAGCCGCCAGCAAACCTCCGTACGCTTTACCCTCCGGCTCATCCAACGTCACCAGCACGACAATCTGCGGATCGCGGGCCGGGGCAAAGCCGATGAACGACGAGACCCGTTTATCGACGGAATAGGTCCCGGTCACCGGGTCCACCTTTTGGGCGGTACCGGTTTTACCCCCCACTTCAAATCCCGGCACCTGCGCCCGCGAACCGGTGCCGTCGGCATCAGTGACCGTAACCATCATGTTGCGCATCGCCAGAGCAACATCTCGACCGATCACCCGCCGTACTGCCACCGGTTTTTGATCCTCAACAACATCATTGCGGGCATCACGAATCCGGCGCACCAGATAGGGATGCATCAATTCTCCGCCATTGACAATGGCACTTGCCGCCGTTACCAGTTGCAGAGCCGTTGCCGTCACCCCCTGACCAAAGGAGATGGCCGCCAGGTCAATCTCAAACCAGCGTTGTGGTGGACGTAAAATTCCGCTGCCTTCGCCATCAAAGTCGATGCCGGTACGCTCACCAAAACCAAATGAGCGCAGATACTTGTAAAACGTCTCTTTGCCCAGCTTCTGGGCAATTTTGGCACAGCCGATATTGGAGCTGTACTTAAGCACATCGCTCACCGTCAAGCGGCCCATGGCGCGATGGTCATGAATGACTTTACCACCGACCTTATAGGCACCATGACCACAGTCGATAACGGCTTTGGTTGAGATCGTCCCTGAATCAAGGGCCGATGCCAGCAAAAAAAGTTTAAACGTCGACCCCGGTTCAAACGTGTCGCACACCACCCGGTTGCGGCGCGCTGCGGCCCGCGAGCGCCGAAAATGATTGGGATCATAATCAGGCACACTCGACATGGCGAGAATCTCACCGGTGTACGGGTCCATCATGATGGCGCTGCCCGCGCGGGCGTTGGCCTCTTTGACGGCGGCCTGCAATTCTTTTTCAATAATAAACTGCAATTGGGTGTCAATGGTCAGATACAGATCCTTGCCTTGACGCCCTTTGAACACCTGCTGGCCACTGCCAATCCCGCGTCGTCCACCATCGGCCTGAACCGTCAGATAGCTGCCGTCTCCGGCAACCAGGCCGTTGTAACGCCGCTCGACCCCCTCCAATCCTTCATTATCCGTTCCGGAAAACCCCAACACCTGGCCAGCCACCCGTCCCTGAGGATAAGAGCGCACATGCTCTTTAATGGTATGAATGCCCGGCAACGACAGCCCATCAAGCAGCTGGCTTTCTTTGGCGGAAATCCGTCGCTTGATCCAGATAAACTTTTTGTCCCGTTCCAGCTTGCCCCGAATGACCACCGGCTTCAAAGAGAGAATCTTTGCAAGTTTTTTGGCAATCAGGTCATACGAATAGGGTATTTCATCAGAATCGGGATTTTTCGCCAACCGTTGCCGCTGTTCTTTTAACAGCTTTCTGGTTTCAGTCGGATTGACATAGACGGAATCAGCTTCAAGACTGATCGCCAGAGGCTCCCCATTGCGGTCATAGATCGCACCACGCTGGGGTGTAAGAGAGATGGTTTTCGTGTGCTGACTGGAGGCACGCTTCTGCCATTGCTCCGCAGTCCATACCTGCAGATAGAAGGCACGCCCCAGAAGCATAAAAAAAACGGCGACAAAACAGCCGCCCACCAAAAGGATCCGGCGGCGAACCGCTTTGGCTTCCTGATGTGGATGTGCTGGTTTACGTCGGGGAGCGTTATCAGATAGAGAGCGTTTCCGTGAACTCAACGCGCTTTTCCCGCTGGTCGACGTCCGGTGCGGACGATGCGTTGACGGACTTCTCCATGCCCAACTGGTTCCCCTGAACCTGCATATACATCGGATCCTGAGATGTCGTGGAAACATTGTAGACAAACACTCCGGCCATAATCAGCACAGAAGCTGCTGCCATCACACCAAGACGCGCCTTGCGCTTGCGACTCTGTCGTACAGTCCACAACTCACTCATCTCTGCCCACAAATCCTGCTTTTCCGCGTAGTCTCTGTTCATCTCCCTACTCCTTACTCCCTACTTAACAGTAACAACCTGGTTGGCTTGTGGTTCGTGCAATCCCAGACGAGAGGTGGCAACTCTCTGCAATTGTCGGGGGTTGGTCAGCTTGCCCAAAGCAACTTCCAGTGTCTTGAACTCGTACTCCTCGGCACGAATATTCTTTTCCAACGTCGACACCTCGTACTCACAGCGTGTTACTTCCATCCGCAACCAGACATGGAATACTCCGACAACCATGAGAATGGCAATCGCCGCCAGAACCGTCGACACTCTGGGGCGGGTGACGCTCACTCCACTTCTTGGCCAGGCAATATCAATCATGGTCTACTCCCTATCCAGCGACATCCAGACGACGAACCGCTCGTAAAACTGCGCTGCGTGAACGGGGATTCTCCGCAATCTCCGCCTCGCCGGCGCGAACGCCTCGCCGCGTCAACACTTCGACGTCGGCTTTCTTGCCACATGCACACATCGGCAGCCGCGGTGGGCACACACACGGTGAAGCACGATGTCTGAAAATATTTTTAACAATCCGGTCTTCAAGCGAATGAAAACTGATCACCGCCAGAACCCCGCCGGGTTTCAGCAGACTGATGCCCTGCTCAACGCCTTTGGCAACACTGTCCAGTTCATCGTTCACCCGAATCCGCAACGCCTGAAACACCCGGGTCGCCGGATGGATTCGCGCCGGAACCCGTCCACCGGGCACCGTCTCCTTGACCAGTTCGGCCAATTGAAACGTTGTGGTGATCGGTGTCTGCTGGCGGGTCCGCTCAATGCGCCGGGCAATTCTTCCGGCCCAACGTTCCTCACCATATTTTTTAAAAACCAAGGTCAGCTCTTCCACCGTTGCGGTATTCACAACATCGGCGGCGGTTTCGTCACCCTGCTGGTCCATGCGCATATCCAGTGGGGCATCCGCCCGGAACGAAAATCCCCGCTCGGCCTGATCCAACTGATAGGAGGAAACACCGAGATCGAGCAGCATACCGTTTAATCCGTCGAGCCCCAGCTCTTCAACCACCCGATCCGCATCAGCGAAATTGGCGTGGCGTAAGATGACCCGGTCTCCATATGCAGCCAGAACTTCAGCACCATTCGCCAAAGCATCATGATCACGATCCAGACCGATCAACACACCGTTTGGCGCTGTAGCTTCGAGAATCAGGCGGGAATGACCTGCTCCTCCCAGGGTGCCATCAAGCACCGTGTCACCGGCATGAAGATCAAGCAACTCCAGGGTTTCTGTCGGCAGTACCGACAGATGGACAAAATCGTTATCAGCCATTAGAAGCCCAGATCGCCGAGTTCGGCTTTCAGGGTTTCAAGCTGAGCCTCAGATTCCTGCATTTGTTCGTTGAAACGAGCCTGGCTCCACAATTCGATTTTGTTGGCCATGCCGACGACAACGATCTCTTTTTCAAACATCGCCAAACTGCGCAGTGACGGCGGAATGGCAATGCGTCCCTGACGGTCAAACCCACAGTCAATCGCGGGACTGATCCGGTTACGGTAAATGAGGTCCTTAGCGTCACCATTGGGCATGGCATCCACCCGCGCTTTGATTTTGGTCCATTCCGATGTGGGGTATGCTACCAGGGCATCTTTACGCCGGGTCACCACCAACTCTTCATCGCCGTAGACGTCCGCCAGCAGTCCACGCATTTTGGCGGGGATGCTCAAACGTCCTTTCGGATCGATGTTGTTGAAGAATGTCCCGGAAAAACTCATAACGCCCCTTTTGTGTCCCGTTTCCACACCTTTTTACACATACAGGGCAAAATATACCCCCTCACTACAACACTGTCAAGAAATTCAAAGTTTTTTATAAAAAGTTTGACACTGGGTGCTAATAGTTGATTTTTCGAGGAAAACAGTCTGAAAAAGAATGCAGTTTCGGCGGAGAAAGACGGGATTTCGACAGAAAAAAGACGTAAAAAAACACCGCCCTATCAAGTGGTGTTTCAGCCCAAAGGCTCATCTTCTTTTTAAGAATGTGATGAGCCAACCACAAAAAATCAAGCCCAAGATCAAAACCGCCGGGTTTCGTCTCGGCATCTGACATCCTTTTGACTGGCCGCTCAAAAGGATTGCAAAAACCGGCTGAACACCTCCTGGCCCTCAGAGCAACCGACAATGTATCTGTTTCCGTTATGCTTCACGGATTCGGCTCGCCGCCCTTTAGGTCGGCGAATCTTACTCTTCGTCAGCTTTGGCGTAAAACCGTGATAACGATTTTGCGCCTCTTTCTATTTCTTGCGTGGCACCGATCAAACGGGTGGGACGGTGCCCGCCCTGCAGTCGTGTGTTATTAAGCAGCCAAGCTCTCCCGTTCAGCAGCGCCGAACGAAGAGAACGGTCACCGCGATGGTCGTCGGCAACCTGTTTGAGCGTCAGCGAGTTTTGCCGACATCGCGGTGTTAGTGAACGCAGAGAGGGAACCCGTAAGGGCGCAATGACGGGAGTCGATTTTGCGGTACTTTTGTCGACGCAAAAGTGCCCCGACGTGCGGGCGCGGAAGCCCGCGTCATGTGGGTACCACCTTCGCGAACGGATGAAGTTCGCTGGTGCGATTCGTTTCAAGTTGCAAACCACTGAAGATCAAGATCAAAGTCAAGGTCGCCGGGTTTCGTCCCGGCAGCCGACATCCTTTTGACTGGCCGCTCAAAAGGATGCAAAAACCGGCTGAACACCTCCTGGCCCTCAGATTAACCGACAATGAGTTTGTTTCCGTTATGCTTCACGGATTCGGCTCGCCGCCCTTTTGGTCGACGAATCGTGCAAATCATCATCTTTGGTGTAAAACGTTGGTAACCAATTGAAGCTGCACTTTATTTCTTCCGGGGCCCCGATCAAACGGGCGGGACGGTGCCCGCCCTGCAGTCGTGTGTTATTCAGCAGCCAAGCCCTCCCGTTCAGCAGCGCCGAACGAAGAGAACGGTCATCCCGATGGTCGTCGGCAACCTGTTTGAGCGTCAGCGAGTTTTGCCGACATCGCGGTGTAAGTGAACGCAGAGAGGGAACCCGTAAGGGCGCAATGACGGGAGTCGATTTTGCGGTACTTTTGTCGACGCAAAAGTGCCCCGAAGTGCGGGCGCGGAAGCCCGCGTCACGTGGGTACCATCATTGTGAACGGATGAAGTTCGCCGGTGCGATTCGTTTCGGATTTCGAACCACTGAAGGTCAAGGTCAGAGTCAAGGTCGCCGGGTTTCGTCCCGGCAGCCGACAATGTGTCTGTTTCCGTTATGCTTCACGGATTCGGCTCGCCGCCCTTTAGGTCGGCGAATCGTACAACGCATCATCTTTGGCGCAAAACCGTGATAACAATCTTAAGTCGCGCTCTATCTCTGGTGTGGTACCGATCAAGCGGGCGGGACGGTGCCCGCCCTGCAGTCGTGTGTTATTCAGCAGCCAAGCTCTCCCGTTCAGCAGCGCCGAACGAAGAGAACGGTCACCGCGATGGTCGTCGGCAACCTGTTTGAGCGTCAGCGAGTTTTGCCGACATCGCGGTGTTAGTGAACGCAGAGAGGGAACCCGTAAGGGCGCAATGACGGGAGTCGATTTTGCGGTACTTTTGTCGACGCAAAAGTGCCCCGAAGTGCGGGCGCGGAAGCCCGCGTCACGTGGGTACCAACATCGCGAACGGATGATGTTCGCCAGCGCGATCAGCTCCAAATGACGAACCATTAAAGATCAAGTTCAAAGTCAAGGTCGCCGGGTTTCGTCCCGGCAGCCGACATCCTTTTGATTGGCCGCTCAAAAGTATGCAAAAACCAGCTGAACACCTCCTGACCCTCAGATTAACCGACACTGAGTCTGTTTCCGATGTGCGTTACGGATTCGGCTCGCCGCCCTTTAGGTCGGCGAATCGTGCAACGCATCGCCTGTGGCGTAAAACGGTGATAACAATCTTAAGTCGCGCCCTATCTCAGGTGTGGTACCGATCAAACGGGCGGGACGGTGCCCGCCCTTGCGTCAGAGTGTAATTGAGCACCCAAGCCTCCCGTTCAGCAGCACCGAACGCAATGAACGTTAGCGCGATCAGTTGAGAATGACGAACCACACAGAATCAAGAAACCATCATTCTTCCAAAGAAGGCAAACAGAGCTCAATCTGATCAATGCGCCGCTGGTCCACCTTTCGAGCAATCAACGTTACGCCACCGATATCACACTGATCGCCCTCCTGAGGAATTTGTCCGAGACAACGCAACATCAACCCCGCTAACGTGGTAGCATCCTCTTCCGACAAATGCAGTCCGACATGACGATTAACCTGACGCAAACCGACACCACCCTCCACCAGAAAACGCTGCGGCGTGATCGGGGTGATACCGGATTCTTCCTGATCATACTCATCACGGATCTCGCCGACGATCTCTTCCAATACATCTTCCAGAGTGACAATCCCCTCCACACCACCGTATTCGTCCAGCACCACGGCCAGATGGATGCGACGGCGGCGAAATGCCAGCAATAATGCTTCGACTTGCTTGGCTTCAGGGACAAAGTAGGGACGCCGCATCACCTCGCGCATGTTGAAGTTATGCGGACAATCGACAAACCGCAACACATCCTTGGAGTGGATCACGCCCATGATGTTGTCGAGGGTATCTTTATACACGGGAAAACGTGAATGGGTGGAGCGCTTGACCTCGTCGAGCAACTCCTGAAACGGCGCCTCCACCTCGACACCCGCAACTTCAGTCCGCGGTATCATCAGGTCGCGCACCCGCAGTTGCGACAACTCAAACACGCCGTCGAGCATGCGACGCTGTTCACCCGCCAGGGTGCCCGATTTGGCGCCAATGGCAATCATGGTTTTAATCTCATCCGCCGACAGGATGCTGGCTGAAGAATCCACCTTAAACAGCCGGGTTACCAAGCTGGACAGACCGGTGACCAACCAAATCACCGGTGCCAAAATCCACAGAACCCCCCGGATGGGGCGTAATACTCGAAACGACACCTGTTCGGCACGGCGAGCGGCATAGGTTTTGGGACACACCTCGGATACAATCAGCAGCAGCGGCGTGAGCACAAGAATGGTTAACAGATCACCATAGTCCCCATAAAGTTCAACGAAAAAGGTGGTGGCAAAGACCGACAAGGCAATATTGACCAGGTTGTTACCCACCAGAATGCCGCCCAGCAACCATTCAGGATTGTCGAGCAGCTTTTCCAACTCCTGCGCACCACGGCGCTTTTTTTCCACCAGGTATTTAACCCGCAACCGGTCAATGGCCAACAGAGCCGTCTCCGAACCTGAAAAGAACGCGGATATGATAAACAAAACGCCCATCGTCAGCAGGCGATACCACTGGTCTTCCGTCATATTTTCCCCATATTGGCCCTTTTGGCGGGCACTTTCATTCCATCAAAATGTGCAGGATACATCTCCGTGAAGCATCTTAGCTCAGCCCTGCGGGAAAAACAATTGACATACGTCAGACGAACCTCAACAATATCGGTAAATTCACCCACAACAAAGTTCACTCAACCAACCCTTTTAGACGATCACAACTACATGCTGACACAAGCCCAAAAAGACGCCCTGAACCAGCTCACTTTTGAGCACTTGAGCCTGCAACACCTGTTCAACCTGCAGCAACAACCCCACACAGTCAACCAATTGGATGACGATCAGCTGGTTGAGTTCCTGACCATCGCCAACAGCTTCTACCGCGAAGGTCAACCATTAATCTCCGACCATGATTACGACCATATCGCCCTGGCTGAGCTGAAAAAACGCCAACCCGACCATCCGTTTCTTCACACCGTTGAACCGGAACCGGAGTTCACAGGCAAAACCGTTGAGCTCCCGACACGCATGTTGTCGACGGAAAAAGCCTACACGGACAAAGAATTAGGCGATTGGTTGAAACGCATCCACAAAGCGGCAAAGGAAATTGGCCGCGACCCCGCAGGGCTTGAATTTCGCATCACCCCTAAACTGGATGGCTTTGCTGCTTATGATGACGGTGAGCGCCTTTACACCCGTGGCGACGGACGCCGTGGCACCGATATCACTCGCGCATTTGACCGTGGGCTAGTGGTCGCCGATAACCACCCACGCGGATTGGGCGCAGGTGAGATTGTTGTTCAGCGCAGCTACTTCGACGCCAACTTGGCTCAGGACTATGAAAATCCACGTAATTTTCAGGCCAGTGTTGTCAAAGAAAAGGCGTTGGAGCCCGCCGTAGAACAGGCCCTTGCCGACCAGGCGGTGGTTTTCTACCCGTTCTCGACCCTGCCGAACCGTGCGCGAACCACAGAAGATCTGATCCCATCCGTGACAGACCTCAACCATGAACTGCGCGCTAGTTTGGATTACGACATGGATGGCATTGTCATCGAGATCACCGATGACGAACTAAAAACCTACATGGGCGCGACCCGCCATCATCATCGCTGGCAGATCGCCTACAAACAGAATCAGGAAAAAGCTGAGGTTAAAGTTCTTCAGGTAGTGCCACAGACATCGCGCTCCGGGCGGGTCAACCCTGTGGCCGAAGTGGAACCGACCCGGCTCAGCGGTGCCCTGATCCAACGCGCTACCGCTCATCATTACGGCATGGTCCGTGACAAGGGGATCGGGCCCGATGCCGTCATCGAGCTAACCCGCAGCGGCGAAGTGATCCCCAAGATCATTGACGTGGTCAAGGCGGTTGAACCGCAGATCCCGGCCTCCTGCCCCAGTTGCGATACGGAGCTGTTCTGGGACAGCGACTACCTGTACTGTCCCAACAACACCGGTTGTCCGGCGCAGATCAGCCACACAATTGAGCATTTTTTCCGCACCTTAGGCAACATCGACGGCTTTGGTCCGGCGACCATCGAAAAACTGTATACCAACAATATCCGCACCATCGATGCGGTGTACGGCCTACAGGCTGATCAGCTTGAAGGGATGGGCTTCGGCCCAAAACAGTCGGAAAACCTGGTCAACGAACTGCAACGCAGTCGCCATGAAGTCATAGAGGACTGGCGCTTTCTCGCCGCCTTTGGCGTCTTTCGCATGGGTGGCGGTAACTGCGAACGGTTGCTCGGCCACCATCGCCTGGAGGAAATCTTCGACCTCAGCGAGGAACAGATTGTCGCCATCGAAGGTTTTGCTGAGAGGACAGCGGAAATCGTGGTTAAAGGGTTTGTCCGTATCCGTCCGCTGTTTGATCGCTTACAGGCCCTGGGCTTCAATCTGCATCGGACCCCTCTGGTCAGCGAGTTACAGGCCACTGGCGCCTTGAGTCCGATTGCCGGAAAATTACTGGTATTCACCGGCACCATGACCCGAGGCAGCCGTGATGACATGAAGGCCGAAGCCAAGAAACTCGGTGCAAAAGTGGGGGCGTCAGTGACGGGAAAAACAGACTATCTGGTCACCGGGGAAAAGGTCGGGGTCAGCAAACTTAAAGGCGCAGAAGCAAAAGGGGTAGCGATTCTCACGGAAGAGCAGTACCTTAGCATGATCAGCGCAACCGTTTCTTCAGACAAGGAGCAGTCATGAATCTGATTCGCGCGACGTTACGCATTTCAGGACGGGTTCAAGGTGTGGGCTACCGCAATTTCGTCCAGCAAAGCGCCACCGCTTTTGCCTTGACCGGCTGGGCGCGCAACTGCGCGGATGGCGATGTCGAGGTGGTGGTTGAAGGGGAAGAAGGCGATATCCGCCATCTGATCAACTGCTGCCAGCAGGGGCCATCACACGCTCAGGTCGACAAGGTCAATATGAGCCTGTCCGCCCATACCGGCGAATTCGGCAGCTTTTCGATTCGCTACTGAGGGTCGATCAGACCCTGCTCTTTAAGCTCGACTGCCAGCGCATAGACCTCACTGCCGCTGAGGCCATGCAGCTTGGCGACCCGTTTGGTAACGACCTTCAGCGGCTGGTCGGTGTTACGCAACTCACGCAGCAAGGACTCTTCGACACTTTCCTCAATGGGCTGCGGCTCGGCCGGAGCCAACAAGACAACAATCTCGCCACGCACTTTGCCCTGTGAAAAATGCTCAAGCACCTCACGAGCTGTTCCGCCAACCCGCTCCTCATGCACCTTGGTCAACTCACGGACCACCACCAGTTGCCGCTCTTCACCCAACACATCAATGGCATCACCGAGAAAGTTGATCAGGCGGTGCGGCGCCTCATAAAACACCGCGGTGCGGTGTTCCGTGACAAAGCATTGCAGTGCTTGACGTCGTGCATGTTGTTTGGCCGGCAGGAAACCTTCAAAGCAGAAGTGATCCGTCGGCAACCCGGCCATGGACAGAGCCGCAACACAGGCGCTGGGCCCGGGCACCGGATGGACGGCGATACCCGCTTCGCAACAGCGCTGCACCAGAAGACTGCCGGGATCGGAAATCGCCGGAGTTCCGGCATCGCTGATCAAAGCAATATCTTCGCCACGCTGCAACCGTTCAATCAGGTAGTCCCCTTTGCGAGCTTCGTTGTGTTCAAAACATGAGGTCAAGGGGGTCTCTATGCCGAAGTGCGTGCACAAACGGCGGCTATGTCGGGTATCCTCGGCCGCAATCAGCACCACCTCTTTCAACACCCGAATGGCACGAAAGGTCATATCTTCGAGATTGCCGATGGGCGTTGCCACCACATAAAGTGCCCCGCAAGGTACTCTATCCGACATGCAAGTCCTCCAGTTCATCCAGCCACAACTGTACGCAGGCATCGCTGGGCATGCGCCAATCGCCCCGCGGCGAGAGTGCGACACTGCCGACTTTGGGACCGTCCGGCAAACAGGAGCGCTTGAACTGCTGAGAAAAGAAACGCCGGTAGAACACCTGCAACCATTTCAGCAAAGAGGCATCGTCGTAGCTCTCACCAAAGGCCTGACGAGCAAGGAAGAACACCTTGCGCGGTGCAAATTGATGACGAACCACCTGAAACAGGTAGAAATCATGCAGCTCATAGGGACCGACATGGTCTTCGGTAACCTGACTGATTTCACCGGCATCATTCGGCGGCAGCAATTCCGGCGACACCGGCGTAGCACAAATGTCTTCCAGAACCCGCTGAGTCTCACCACAGAAGCTGGTCTGGGCACACCAAGACACCAGATAGCGCACCAGGGTTTTCGGCACCCCGCAATTGACACCGTACATGGACATGTGGTCGGCATTATAGGTACACCAGCCCAGGGCCAACTCCGACAGATCGCCGGTGCCGATCACAATACCGGCCACCTGATTGGCAATATCCATCAGCACCTGGGTACGTTCACGCGCCTGGCTGTTTTCATAGGTAATGTTGTGGACCGACTCATCGTGACCGATATCGCTGAAGTGCTGGCGCACCGCTGCATCAATAGAGATAGTCCGACATTGGGCTCCCAACAGATCAATCAGCGCCTCAGCGTTGCTCCGAGTGCGTGTTGTCGTGCCGAAACCGGGCATGGTAACTGCGGTGATCCCTTGAATATCGAGGCCAAGCTTTTCAAATGCTTTGACCGTGACCAGCAGGGCCAGAGTCGAATCCAGTCCCCCGGAAATTCCGATCACCACATTGCGGACACCGATATGGTTAAGCCGCTTAGCCAACGCCGTGGTCTGCAGGGCAAAAATCTCTTCACAGCGCTGATTCCGCTCATTCGGGTTGGCTGGCACAAACGGATGGCACGGCAACGGCCGATGCAACGGCGTATGCGCATGTTCCGCGCAATTAAATTCAATTTTGCGGTACACGTTCCGGGTAGCACTGGCGGCAAAACTGTTGTTTTTGTGGCGTTCATTGTACAGTCGATCAATATCCACATCACCGATGGCCAACTGGGTGGCAAAACAGAACCGTTCAGTTTCAGCCAGCAGTTGGCCGTTCTCAGCAATCAGCGAATGACCGGAAAACACCAG
The DNA here is from genome assembly GCF_963678835.1 of uncultured Desulfuromonas sp. Lineage (NCBI taxonomy): Bacteria > Pseudomonadati > Thermodesulfobacteriota > Desulfuromonadia > Desulfuromonadales > Desulfuromonadaceae > Desulfuromonas > uncultured Desulfuromonas sp. The sequence continues at coordinate 1,464,401 of NZ_OY787469.1, read as the reverse complement.
ATCGGTGCTCGACTCGCCAGGTCCTGCCGAAGCATAGGCATAGGCCGCCAGACACCGGGCCGACTGCGACTGCACCAGCTGACGCCGATAGTCCTGTTTACCGAGAGTTTCCGGGCTGGCCGACAAATTGACCAGAACCGTGGCCCCGGCCACTGCCATCTGACCACTGGGCGGATTGGCCACCCAACCATCTTCACAAATCTCCACGCCAATGACACAGCCCGGCAACTCTTTTTGGCGAAACAACAGATCATCACCAAACGGCACCATCGCCCCGCACAAAGAGATCTCATTGGCGGTGCGATCTCCTGCCGCTGAAAACCAGCGTTCTTCATAAAACTCCTGGGTGTTGGGCAAAAAGGTTTTCGGCACCACCCCGAGAATCTCGCCACCACTGATTACCACCGCACAGTTGAACAGGCGCCCCCCTTGAGCAATGGGCGCTCCGACAATGAGGATCATCTGCTCATGACGGGTCATCTTTTTCAGATCGCCCAACACCTGGCGGGTGCGCTCAAGCAAAATAGACTGAAAAAACAGGTCACCACAACCGTAACCGGTCAAACTCAATTCAGGGAAAACCACGCAATGGCAGCCCTGTTTTTTGGCGCGCAATGACGCTGATGTAATCTGTTCAGCATTAAATTCGAGGTCGGCGATACGGTGTTCAACCGACGCCACGGCCAGTCGAAAATAACCAAAACGGGCAATCTGTGTTTTGTTCATACTCATTTCCTGCGAGATGGTTAACGGGCTGCGAAAAAGCCAGTAAGGCTCAGCAACGGATCAATGTCATTGGTTCAATGGAGCTCAAACGCATCAACAATATGATTAATCTGCGTTTTGTCGCCATCCACATTGATGGCAATCACATCGAATCGCACCGTCTGCGTTGACGGTTGCTGGGTTGTCAAATAATGCTGGGCCGTGGCAATAATCTGCTGCTGTTTACGTGGTGTCACCGCTTCCTGTGGGGTTCCATAGCAGCGACTTTTGCGGGTTTTCACCTCAACAAAAGCCAATATTTTTCCACGTCGGACAATCAGATCAATCTCACCGTAATGACAGCGATAGTTACAGGTAACAATCCGGTAAAGACGGCGGCGCAAATAATCAGCGGCCTGCTGTTCTCCCCAGCGGCCCAATGTCAACCGCTGCTGAGTCACAGATGCTCCCGTACTCCGCCAAAGGTTTTGCGATGAAGCGGACAGGGGCCGTGCTCAGCGATCAACTGGCGATGACGGGCACTGCCGTAACCTTTATGGCCTTCAAAACCGTAGTCAGGATAGTGCCGCGCATACACCTTCATCATCCGATCACGCACCACTTTGGCAATGACTGAAGCCGCCGCCACAGAAAGCGAGCGTGAGTCACCTTTTTTGATGGTTTGCTGGTCGATGGACAACGGCAACGGCGTGATACCGTCAATCAGCAGGTGTTGCGGCGTCACTTTAAGGCGCGCAACGGCCCGGCACATGGATTGTACTGTGGCCTGCAGGATATTGATCTCATCAATCTCTTCGGCATGAGCAAAGCCAACGCCGACAGCGAGGGCCTGCTGACGTATGGGACCAAACAACTGTTCGCGTTTTTTTTCAGTGAGTTTTTTTGAGTCGGTCAGGCCAGGAAGGTCAAAGTGCTCGGGGAGGATAACTGCAGCGGCTACCACGGGCCCAGCCAAGGGGCCACGTCCAGCCTCATCAATACCGGCCACCAGAGTGGTTCCCTGACGGCGCAACTGGCGTTCAAAATAGGTCGGGTCGATGAGATCATCATCGAACAAGGATAAGGTCACGTTTCAACTCCCTGGCACAACACCCTGTCATTGTCTTCACTGTTCAATAACTTAGTGGACACCAGTATAGGGCAGGCGGAGCAAAACCGCTAAGGATAAATCCCCAGGAAAGGGAGCCAGGGGGAAAAAGCTGCGGAGAGCTTTTGGCAAAAAACTCCGGCAGAACCAAAAGCGTCCCGCAGGGCAATGCTCTGCGGGACGCTTCGGGACTAGTTCTGACGGATCTCGCGAATACGAGCTGCCTTACCTTGCAGTTGACGCAGGTAGTAAAGCTTGGCACGACGTACGCGGCCTACCGTTACAACCTCGATCTTGTCGAGCATCGGTGAATGCAGCGGGAAAATCCGCTCAACGCCCATGCCGCTGGAGATCTTGCGAACGGTAAAGGTGGAACCGATACCACGGTTGACACGTTTGATGCACATCCCCTGAAAAACCTGGATACGCTGTTTGTCACCTTCAACAATTTTTACGTGAACGCGCAGAGTATCACCCGCCTTGAATTGGGGGATATCCTGTTTCATCTGCTCGTTGCCAATTTGTTCAACAATGTTCATCATTGCCTCCTTGTTTATCTGTCAAATTCGTTATTTATCTTTTTTCTCCTGACGCAACATCTGGCGGTGCTGTTCCAACTCCGCCCGATCCTGTTCCGTCAACGAGACATGTTCCAGCAAATCCGGCCGCCGCTGCAGTGTTCTGAGCAACTGCTGGCTGCGTCGCCAGGCGGCGATCCGTGCATGATCGCCAGACAACAGCACCTCGGGAACCTTGCGCCCCTCAAATTCAGCCGGGCGCGTATAGTGGGGATGTTCCAACAGGCCATCCGAAAAAGAATCCGCTTCGGCACTGCCCTGACTCCCCAGAACCCCAGGTACCAATCGTGCCACAGCATCAATAATCACCATGGCGGGTAATTCACCACCGGTCAACACAAAGTCACCGATGGAATATTCCTCATCAACGTAGCTGCGCACACGCTCGTCGAACCCTTCATAACGACCACAGAGAAAAATGAGACTTTCCTCTTCAGCCAATTGAGCCGCCCGCTGCTGCGTAAACCGTTGCCCCTGCGGGGACATCATCAGCACACGTGCTTGAGGATGCTGCTGTTTGAGACTATGGATGGCGCGACACAACGGCTCCGGCTTCATCACCATTCCATCGCCACCCCCATACGGGGTATCATCAGTGACCTGATGACGGCCTTCGGCCCAATCACGCAACGGATGCGCCGTGATTTGAACCAGTCCTTTTGCAACAGCTTTACCGATAATACTACCGGCAAACGGAGAATCAAACATCTCCGGAAATAATGTCACAACCTCGAAGTTCATTCGTTGATCTCAACCAAGCCATCCGGCAAATCGACCTGAATCACCCCCTGATCCAGATCAATGTCTGTAATCAGAGCGGCCACTGCCGGAAACATCACTTCACCATGGGGACCATCAACAACATACACATCATGTGCTCCGGTTTCCAAAAGCGATGTCAGAACTCCAAGTTTTCCAGCCCGTTTGTCCACCACCTGTAAACCTTCCAGCTGATGCCAATAATGGCTGTCTTCATCCAAATCGGGTAGTTCGTCCATGGCCATGTAGACTTCAGCACCGACAAACGACTCGATTTTGTTGATGTGTTCAAATCCCTTGAGCACCAGCAGAATCTGCTGTTTGTGCCAGGAGCTTTTCATCACATCGGCAACAACACGGCGCTTGTCCCGGCAGACCAGTTCAACCCGCGTTGCTTCAAGCAATGCCTGCGACCCGGAAGTCACAGGACGTATTTTCATATCCCCACGCAGACCGTGGGTCCCAATAATTGTTCCAGCATGAAACAGGTGTTGGGATGTTGCGCTCACTGAATTTACCACCAGCGCTTAAGCGACCGGCTTTTGAGTGAACTTTTCCCAGACACCTTCCTGGCGCAAAATTTGGCGGACAGTTTCAGAGGGTTGTGCCCCTTTGTTCAGCCAAGCCAGTGCGCGCTCTTCGTTGAGAGTCACCATTTTCGGCTCAACGAGGGGATTAAACTGACCAAGGTTTTCAATGTAACGACCGTCACGGGGACAACGCTCGTCCGCGACAACAATCTGGTAAAAAGGTTTCTTCTTAGCACCACCACGGGCCAATCTGATTTTTACGGACATGTTTCTTGTTCCTCTCTATGAATGGATGCCTGCTCATCAGGCACCTTAAAACGTTTGACTAAGGGCTAAACAGACTCCCTTTAAAAGGGCAGGCCGTTACCGCCACCGCCCATGAGCCCTTTAAGACCTTTGGGCCCCATCTTTTGCATTTTCTTCATCATCTTTTGCGCTTCAGTAAAGCGCTTGAGCAGCTGATTGACATCCTGGATGCGGGTGCCACTACCCTTGGCGATACGCAGACGCCGTGACCCATTGATCATCTTGTGATTGTTGCGCTCGGCCGGTGTCATCGAACCGATAATCGCCTCAATTCGCTTGAGTTCTTTATCCGGCAACTGCATACCACCGGCTTTTTTCATCGCTTTACCGGCGCCGGGAATCATTTTTAACAACGATTCCATAGAACCCATTTTTTTGACCATTTGTAATTGGTCACGGAAGGTTTCCAGCGTGAAGCCCTCCTTGCGCATCTTCTTTTCCATGCGCGCGGCGTCGTCTTTATCGATGGCCGCTTCGGCCTTTTCGATCAACGACAGCACATCGCCCATGCCGAGAATCCGCTGGGCCATACGGTCGGGATGGAACACCTCAAGGGCGTCCATCTTCTCACCCATACCGACAAACTTGATCGGCTTGCCGGTGACAGCACGCACGGACAATGCGGCACCACCGCGCGCATCACCATCAAGTTTGGTAAGAACCACACCGGTAATGTCGAGCTTCTCGTCAAAACTTTTGACGACATTGACCGCATCCTGACCGGTCATGGCGTCAGCCACAAACAGAATCTCGCGCGGTTGCAATGCGTCGTTGATCCGCCCCAGCTCGTCCATCAACTCGCTGTCAATGTGCAGACGGCCGGCGGTATCAAGAATCAGGGTGTCGTGACCATGAAGGCGGGCAAACTCACGCGCCTGTTCACAAATGGACACCGGATCGTCACCGGGTTGCGTATCAAACACGGCAACGCCGAGTTGGCGACCCAGAGTTTTCAACTGCTCGATCGCGGCCGGCCGATAGATGTCTGCCGGCACCAGCAGCGGATCGCGTTTATCACGACGCAACTGCAAAGCCAGCTTACCACAGGTGGTGGTTTTACCCGCCCCCTGCAGACCACATAGCATAATCGGCACCGGAGGTTGCGCCGCCAGATCAAGCTCAGCGTTGTCGCCCTCGCCCATCAGGCGTCCCAGTTCATCACGAACAATCTTGATGACCTGTTGTGCCGGGGTCAGGCTTTTGAGCACATCGGTGCCAACCGCCCGCTCACGCACGGCGGCAACGAAATCCTTCACTACTTTGAAATTGACATCCGCTTCTAGCAACACCAGGCGCACTTCACGCATGGCCTCATCGACATGGCTCTCGGTCAGGCGGCCCTTGCCACTGAGTTTCTTGAAAACAGCGTCAAATTTATCTGTCAGGTTATCGAACATAGCTATCCCTGCGTCTGCTAAAGTCGCAAATAGTGGACTATAGTTACCCGGTCAAGTGTTGTCAAGAAAATTCACCGACCTCAACAAAGGTGTCCGCTTCGTGTTGCGGCGCATAGATGGTGAACGGCTTCAAGCCAAGCTGGGTGAGTAACAGAACAATGTCTTCCTGATCCTTATGATCAAAGCGAATCACCATACCGCAATCGCTTGACAGCGCCCGTGGCACAGGGATAAGAAGAATTTCAAACTTCTCCTGAAGACGTATCTCCGCCAGCATCACCCGGTGGATGGAATTAAAAATTATCAGTCGGTGATGCTTCTCGACCATTTTCATAAACGCAAACCTTTTGACTTAAATTGACAGTCTCGCCACAACTGGCTATGGTGGCCCTAGTAATTGTTTTTTCCTTTTTTTCAGGCACTGCGATGACCGAAACAACCAGCTCAATGACAATCCTGCTCAGCGTTGCCCTGTTCAGCAATATTCCGCTGGGCTATCTGCGCCAGGGCGTGGCAAAGCGCTCCGCATTATGGATGTTGTATATCCACCTGTCGATCCCGTTTCTTTTTACCCTGCGCCACCATTACGGATTCAGCTGGCGTGTCATTCCCTTCACCCTGAGTTGTGCCGTTATCGGACAACTGGTGGGAGGACGCCTGCGTAAACGAGCGGACCGCATCTAACCCATGGCGAAACGATCTTCCGGCAAAAAAGCCCCGTCTGCGGCTCGCAACATCATTGAAGGGCTGTTTACCCAGCTCGGCATCGCCGATAAGATCGACCAACACCGGGTGTGGTTAATCTGGAAAGAATGTGTCGGTCCACAGATCGCCGCCCAGGCCAGCCCACTACGTATTCGTGACGACATCCTTGAAGTGCGCGTCAGCCATCCGGTGTGGATGCAACAGCTGCAGCTCCTCAAACCCCGGCTACTGGAACGGCTTAACACCGAATTGGGTGACAAACCGATCAAAGACATGTTTTTCCGCCGCGGCAAACCGGCCCAGCTGGAAAGCAAAGCCACAGAAAGAGTGCCCCTCCCCGAACTTGATGCATCAGAACGACAAGAAATTGCGCAGCTTGTCGCCGCCATCGACGACGATGAAACGCGTCAGGCCATGGTTGACTTTTTCACCCACCAACGCCAACTCGACAAGGCACGCCGCAAATCATCCTGAACGCATGCGCCCCGCATAGATCTGCTCCACTTCCTCACTATAGCGATCACGCTGCCCGGTTGCGGGCGACTTCGACTCCCGGTCACGATACAAATAAAGTGGCGCGTCAATGGTAACACCGGGCTGACCGCCCTTGCGCCCTTCGATCAGAACAAGTCGCGCGGGGCTCCCCTGACGGCTGTGGACATAACGCAACCGCTTGACGGCAAGGCCGTGGCAACTTAGAGCGGCCATCAGTTCCGCACTGCGCTCGGCCAGGTGAACCATGGCCAGACGACCACCGTGCTTGAGCAGCACGGCTGACGCCCGTACAAACGCATCCAATCCACCGGAGACTTCGTGACGTGAAAGCGCCCGCTCATCGCCCTGCGAACAACGTCCTTGGCCCAGAGGACGAAACGGCGGGTTGCACACAACCAGATCAAAATCGCCATGCCATGCCGTCGGCACCTCTCGCACATCGGACTGCTGAACGTTTATCCGATCTTCCAGGCCGTTCAGAACGACACTCTTACGAGCGCGTGCCACCTGAGCTGATTGCAACTCCAGTCCAACCACGGACAGCGACGGAAAAGCGCGCGCCAGAATCAGGGCCATCACGGCACTGCCACAGCCAAGATCAACAACCCGCTCGCGCTGACGCGGTCGGCAGAAATCAGTCAGTAGCACCGGATCAATGGAGAAGCGGTAGCCATCGCGGTGCTGAATGATGTCCACACCGAGACCATCAAGTCGATCCAGGGTTTCATTGTCAGCCAAAGCCAGGTGGGTCATCGGAAAATCCAAGATAAAAAAAGGAGAGCGGCACACCGCTCTCCTTGTGAATCACTGTATTGCCAACGGTTACGAACCGTAGGAGTGAAGTCCGGCCAGCAACAGATTGACGCCAAGATAGCAGAAAATTGTTGCGGCAAAACCAACAATCGACAGAATCGCCGCCTTGCGACCGGCCCAACCTCGGGTAATACGGGCATGCAGGAACGCAGCGTAAATAAACCAGACAATCAGACTCCAGGTCTCCTTGGGGTCCCAGCTCCAGTAAGTACCCCAGGCATAGTTGGCCCAGGCCGCCCCGGTGATGATCCCCAGGGACAGCAGAGGAAAACCGATCATGATGGCCTTGTAGTTGAGGTCATCAAGAATCTTGGCACTGGGAAACAAACTGACAATACCACCGGCCGGCGCATCCGAATCCGGAGACTCCTTGCCCACTTTGATCAAATACATGATCGACACACCGCAGGCCACGGCAAAAGCGGCATAACCGAGAAAACAGGTGATAACATGATAGGTCAGCCAGTTACTCTGCAACGCGGGAACCAGCGGTGAGATGGTGGAATCAAGGCGCAACTGCGCCCAGGTCATAGCCAGAAAAGCAAACGGCAAAACAAACGCTCCGACGGAACGCTGCGTGTATTTCCAATCAATCAACAGATAAATCAGCAAAATCGTCCAGGAAAAGAACACCACCGACTCATACAGATTGGACAGCGGCGCATAACCGGCACCACCGGGAATCTGATAGGTCTCATACCAGCGCAAGCCAATGGCGCATGTCTGAACAACGAACCCGGCCAGCGACAACAGCGTGGCCAGTTTCGCCACCATATCACTACGGGTTGCCAGATAAGCGATGAACAGCACCATGGCAGCAAAATAGCCAATGGTTACCATATTGAACAACTGACCACTTGTCATAAATTTAATCCTCCTCGTGACTACGGGTTACGCAGAAAGCTCGTCACGAAATTTCTTTTTTAATTCGTCGAAGTACAGTTCAAAGGCCGGTTGATTGCGATGCGCTGAACCGACCAGACGCACACCAATTTTGCCGTTATCTTGAGGAGTCAGCACCACCCACACACGACGGTGGGAAATGAAAAATGCCACCAGACAACCGACAATCATCAGGGTACAACCCAGCCAGACCACCCAGACACCAGGGTCTTTGGTGACCTGCAAACCGGTATAGTATAACTGGTCAAAATCAACCAGACTGAAAATATAATCACCGCCGCGCTCTTCATCGAATTTGGGGAAGTTTTTGAAGAGAGTCACCACACGTGCTTCACCGTCTTTGGGCAGCACTTCGAGACGTGCAGCAGGGCCAAAATTGCGAAACATGGGAGTAAAATCGGCAATACGCAGGCGATCTCCGCTGGGCAACTCGACCAATTGGCCCCGATGCAGGGAAAAAGCGTCCGCCTTATCCTCACCACGAACCTTGACCTTGATGGAGATCACTTCATCACCGGCCGGACCATAGCTCGACTGGTAGAAGGTGATCCCTTTATAACTTAAGGGATCATTGACCTCAATGTGACGGTTTTCGATCACCGTCTCACCTTGATCGATGACCGTCAGGATACTTTCGTACTCTTTGGGCCGTTGTGAATTGCCGTAAAACTCTACGGAAAAGTCTTCACAACGCACTGAGAAACCGAGAGGAATCGAAGTCTGACCGTTACGCATCCAAACCCGGTCCGACTCACCCCCTTCGGGGATATTGACAAACGCCTTATAGCCGTAGAGGTTGCCGATAATCGCACCAAGAAAAATAATCAGGATCGACAGGTGGGTAACATAGACACCAAAGCGGGCGTATTTGGCTTTTTCAGCATACAGATACGTGCTGCCGTCCTTTTCATTCACCTGCGCCGTAGCAAACTCAGCACCGACAAACGCTTTCATACGCTCAATCAATGTCGGCAGATCCCCCTTGACCAGCTTCTCATCGACGTTGGAGAACGCTTTGAGCATCTGTTCACTGGGCGTCACGGAGGGGTTATGCACCAGACGCCACACCCGCGGCAGACGTTTAATGGAGCAACAGGTCAGGTTGACACAAAACAGCAGCAACAAACCGATAAACCACCAGGAGTGGTACATATCAAAAAACTGCAGGCTGTCCAGCACCCGATAGGTGTCTTCACTGAACACCCGCAGATATTCCTGACGGGACAGATTCTGTTGGATCACCGTACCGATGATCGAGGTAATTGCCAGGGCAATCAGAATAAAAATGGTCAGTTTGAGGGAACAGAAAAAGTCCCACAACCTGCCGAAAAAGCCACGCTGCTTTACACTCAAGTCGTGTCTCCTTTACGTTATGAAAAGGGCAAAAATAAATCGCCTATGGAGGGGCTGAATAGTTACAGCCCGTCAGCGGCAAGGCGCTGCTGCAGTTTGTCACTCTTATCCGCCACACCCTGAGCCATCTGCTGGCGTGACGTGACCAGTTTTTCCGCCAGAGCGCTGTCGGACAGAGCTAACAGCTGAACAGCGAAAATCCCGGCATTCTTGGCGCCGGCTTTGCCAATAGCCATGGTTGCCACGGGAATGCCCCCCGGCATCTGAACCGTAGCCAGCAACGCATCCATCCCCTTGAGCGCTGAACTGTCGATGGGCACACCGATGATCGGCAGAGTGGTTTCCGAAGCGATCACTCCGGCCAGGTGCGCGGCGGCACCGGCACCAACGATCAACGCTTTGATACCACGTGAAGTCGCCGTTGACGCATAGTCGGCAGTGCGCTCTGGTGAACGGTGGGCACTGCTGACGATCATCTCAAAAGGGACATCAAACGCTTTGAGAACCTTGGCAGCCTCGACCATCACTTCGTAGTCGGAATCACTGCCCATCAAAATACCAATGGCGGGTTGTTGCTTCATAGATCTGTTAATCCTTTTATCAGAAATGTCGCTGTTATCGGTTCAGGGCTTTCTTGCCGATATCACGGCGCATCTGCATGCCGTTCCACTGAATCTTGTCTGCACCTTCATACGCTTTATCAATGGCCACCGCAACGGTCTCGCCCCAGCCAGTCACACCGAGCACTCGGCCACCAGCAGTGACAATTCGGCCATCCTGTTCCGCAGTGCCGGCATGGAACACCCGAACACCATCAACGGCATTGGCGGCGTCGATTCCTTCGATCACATCGCCCTTGCTGTAGCTGGCGGGATAACCACCGGCCGCCAGAACCACACACACCGCGGCACGGTCATACCATTCCAGCGCCTTGGTGGTCAGTTCGCCACGCGCACAATCAAGCAGCACAGGAACCACATCCGATTTCATCCGCGACAACAGCGGCTGACACTCGGGGTCGCCGAAACGGGCGTTAAATTCGAGCACTTTAAAGTCGTCGTTTTCAATCATCAGGCCGACAAACAAGATACCGCAGTACGGACAGCCTTCGGCAGCCATACCATCAATAGTGGGTTGGACCACTTCATCGACAATACGCTGATACAGCGCGTCCGTAACAACCGGAGCCGGGGAGTACGCTCCCATACCGCCGGTATTGGGGCCTTTATCGCCATCAAAAATCTGTTTGTGGTCCTGAGACGACGCCAAAGGCAGGATATTTTTTCCATCGGTAAACGCAAAGAAGGACGCTTCTTCGCCAGTCAGAAACTCTTCCACGACCACGGCATCGCCGGCATCGCCAAAAGTCTTTTTCACCAGGATGTCGTCCACGGCAGCAATGGCTTCGTCTTCGTTCTGCGCCAGGATCACACCCTTGCCGGCAGCCAGGCCATCGACTTTAACCACAATAGGAGCGCCTTGCCGACGAATATAAGCCGCGGCCGCATCGCGATCGGTAAACGATTCGTAGGCCGCCGTCTTGATCCCGTATTTGGCCATCAGGTCCTTGGAGAACCCCTTGCTGCCCTCAATCTGGGCGGCTGCTTTACTGGGTCCAAAGATCGCCAGGCCCTGCGCTTTGAAGCGATCGACAATTCCCAGCGTCAGTGGCAACTCCGGCCCGACAACCGTCAGATCAATCTGTTCTTTTATGGCAAAATCACACAGGCCGTCGATATTATCAACCGCCAAATGCACAGTTTCGGCCAGTTCCTTCATACCGGGGTTCCCCGGTGCGCAGTAAACTTTTTCAACCAGAGGAGATTGGGCTATTTTCCACACCAGAGCGTGTTCACGACCGCCCCCACCAACGACGAGAATTTTCATAACGATCCAATCCTTTGTGTTTTATCGCCCGATTTTCTCGGGTCCTAAATACCACTTGGGCCCCCGACGACGGGAGCCCGAGACATGAGACCTCCGGAAGGGCTACCCCTCCGGAGGTCATTACTGAATAATAAAATTAGTGACGGAAATGACGCATGCCGGTGAACACCATGGCAATACCATGCTCATTCGCCGCGGCAATGACTTCTTCATCACGGATCGAACCACCCGGCTGGATCACCGCGGTAACACCAACGGCCGCCGCATTGTCCAGCCCGTCACGAAACGGGAAGAAGGCATCAGAGGCCATGGCCGAGCCCTTAACATCAAGTCCGGCATGATCGGCCTTGATGGCGGCAATGCGCGCCGAGTTGACACGGCTCATCTGACCGGCTCCAACACCGATGGTCATCGCGTCCTTGCCATAAACAATGGCATTTGACTTGACGAATTTCGCCACCCGCCAGGTGAACAGCAGATCTTTCATCTCCTGCTCGGTCGGCTGACGCTTGGTCACGACCTTGAGATCACCGTACAAGGCATGATCAGCATCCTGCACCAGCAGGCCACCATTGACGCGCTTGTACTCGAAACGATCCGCCGGAGTTTCCGGCCACTGACCACACTCAAGCAGACGGACATTTTTCTTGGCCTTGACGATTTCGATGGCTTCAGCACTCACTGTCGGGGCAATGATCACCTCGACAAACTGACGATCAACAATTGCTTTGGCGGTTTCACCATCCAGGGCGCAGTTCAGGGCGATGATACCACCAAAGGCCGACTCAGGATCGGTGCTGAACGCACGCTCATAAGCTTCCAGCGCAGTCTTGCCAACAGCCACACCACAGGGATTGGCGTGCTTGACAATGACACAGGCCGGGCCATCGTTGAACTGCTTGACGCACTCCAGTGCGGCATCGGTGTCACCGATATTGTTATAGGACAACGCCTTGCCCTGCAACTGCTTGGCCGTGGCAATGGACGCTTCGGCCACATTCTTTTCAACATAAAATGCCGCATTCTGATGGGGGTTTTCACCGTATCGCATCACCTGGCTCTGCTGAAATTGCAACGTCAATGCGCTGGGGAAGGTGGTAACCTCTTCCTCAACACGGTTGCCCAGCCAGTTGGAAATGGCACCATCATAGGCTGCCGTGTGCTGATACACCTTGACCGCCAGCTTGAAATTGGTCTGTTCGGAAACAGCCCCCCCATTCTGACGCATCTCATCAAGCACCGTGGCATAGTCGGCATGGTTCACAACGACAGTGACAAAACGGTTGTTTTTTGCGGCACTACGCAGCATGGTCGGACCGCCAATATCAATATTTTCAATGGCGTCCACCAGTGTACAATCCGGTTTGGCCACCGTGGCCTCAAACGGGTAGAGATTCACCACGACCATATCGATCGGTTCAATGCCGTGCTCCGCCATCTTTGCCACATGCTCTTCATTGTCACGCAAGCCAAGCAGGCCGCCATGCACCTTGGGGTGCAGTGTTTTCACCCGACCGTCGAGCATTTCGGGAAACCCGGTATAATCGGAAACATCCTTGACGTTCAGCCCCTCTTCACGTAACAACTTGGCGGTTCCGCCGGTTGAGAGGATTTCAACACCATACGAACTGAGTTCCCGGGCAAAGTCGACAACACCGGTTTTGTCGGAAACGCTGACAAGAGCACGTTTGATCACGGCCATGATTCTTCCTTTCACAAAACAAAAAACAGATTAAGCAACACGATACTTGGAGCCGCTAGTAAAATTTATCCTTTTAGAACGCCTATTTCTACGCGGTTCCGCTCGAAGATACAAGTGAAAATTCCCTGAAAGAGCGCCGTTGGACATCCGGCTTATTCGGCGATTAGAAATGACCACCCACGCCGCCCACCAGGAAAAGCTCTGCTAACTCATTAATTTAAATATTCATTTCAATGGCACGCACGGTAGTCAACCATTTTGCGCCACCGCGTTTGGCAAAGAGGGGAAATCCATCGCCGCAACGAATGCGCGTTCGAAATGGGGCGTGCCGGACAACGGATAAGGGCGCAGACGCCGCGCCAACGCCTCCACATCGTCATCGTCTCTTTCCCGGCACAGATAACGGGCCAAACCGTTAAGCACTCCCCCCTGCTCAAAGACCACTTTGTCGATCATGGCCGCAGGCAGCAACCCCACGGTTCTGAGACAATCCACCGCCAGGGAAAAGCCCAATGCCCCGGTCACGACCACCGCGTTCAATTCACTAACTGTCATCTGCGCACGAGCCAACAAACATTCGGCTCCGGCATGCACTGCAGCTTTGGCCAATTGAAAATGGCGAATATCCTCCTGAGTCACCAGAACGCGGTGCTGTGCATCGCGATACAGCTGCAGGGCGACCTGACCCTCCACCGTAACGAGGTAGCGCATCAGGTTGGTTTCAACCTCATCGGCATCAACAATGGTTCCATGCGTATCAATCAGGCCACCACGCCGTGCCACGGCAATCAACTCGATCAGCCCGCTGCCGCACAATCCCACCGGTCGGCCACCATCACAGGTCTGCCATGCCAACCGATCATCTTCTAACCCAACCCGGCAGATCGCCCCCGGTCCGGCGGGCATGCCACTGGCGATATTGCCCCCTTCAAAAGCCGGCCCCGCCGCAACGGAACTGACCCACCACTGCGTGCCGGTATAGAGGGCCATCTCGCCATTGGTACCGACATCAATAAAAAAAGTCCCGGGCGCGGGATTGGGATGATTGTACAACACCGCCACCAGGTCGCCACCAACATACCCACTGACCAGAGGAAACAGATAAAGCGGCACCGGAAGGTCAGCCAAGGGGAGGCAGACACCGGTTTTCTGAGCTGGGCGATGGGGGGGGAAAAGCAGGGAATCCACCGGTTGTTGCTGTAGCAACAAGCTGATGGCGGAATTACCGGCAGCGGCGGCATGAACAATATTCTGACGTGAAGCCCCGGTCTGCTGAAGTAGCAGGTCAGTAACCTGGTCAATGCCATCTAATAACGCCCGGGCCAGCGCTTCGCCTCCGCCATCGTGGGCAACTTCAAGGCGGCGGATCACATCGCTGCCGAATGCAATCTGGGGATTAAACAGCGTCTGCTCGGCCATCACCCGGCCCTCGCCATCAAGCAGACGACCACACAGGGTGGTGGTTCCAAGGTCGAGAGCCAAAGACAGAGACGATGACATAATCAACTCCCGCTGCAGGGATGAAGGATAACCAGAGCGTTGAAAAAATCCCGTTCGGATCGTTAAGGCTGATAATGGCGAGGCACCCGTTTACTGATCTGACAGAACACCTCATAGCTGATTGTACCAACTTTTTCCGCCCACTGCTCCGCAAGAACACATTCGTCGCCATCACAGCCCAACAAGGTGACACGATCACCGCATTGGACATTGGCAACATCGGTGACATCAAGCAGAGTCCAATCCATGCATACGGTTCCGGCAACAGCAACCTTCTGACCGCGAATCAGAGCCGTGCCACAATTGGACAACAGACGATTATAGCCATCGGCATAACCAACAGGAATCGCCGCGATCAACGTTGGACGCTGGGCAATAAAACGGTGTCCGTAGGAAACCCCACTGCCGGTCGTCAACTGTTTCAGGTGGGCAATTTCGGTCCGAAGGGCCATCACCGGCTCCAACGGCAGCGTACGATCCTCGAACGGCTGACCACCGTACAACGCAATCCCCGGGCGAACCAGATTGCAGCCACCGTTGACATCGCTGAAGATGGCGGCACTGTTGGAGGAGTGGATATATTCCAAAGTGAGACCGGCATCGCGCACCTTGGCCAGCGCACGCTTGAAATGTGCCTGCTGCTGCGCGGTCAGAGGATGGTCAGGACAGTCGGCCAGAGCAAAATGGGTCATAATACCGACAAGTTGCAACGTCTCAGAGGCGAGAAAAAAACGAAGCACCTCATCAAGCTGTTCATCGCGAACACCAAGGCGTCCCATGCCGCTGTCAATTTTGAGATGGCAGAAACAGCTTTTCCCCGCCTGCTGAGCCGCCTGTTCAAGGCGCTTCAATTGCTCTATTTCAAAAACGGCCACATGCAGGTCGTGTTCAATGACCGCAGACTCCTGACCGGGGCACGGTCCACCCAGCATAAGGATTGGCCGGGAAATGCCCGCAGCGCGCAACTCCAGGCCCTCTTCAATAATGGCGACACCAAACAGATCGGCACCAGCCTCTTCCAGAGTGCGAGCCAAGGGAACGGCGCCATGACCATAAGCATCGGCTTTAACCACGGCAAGCATGCGCCAGTCAGGGCGCATGGCTTTGCGCAACACCTGGTAATTGTGCCGCAGGGCATCCAGATCAATAGCAACGTGAGTCGGGCGATAGGTTTTCATAACGACCAGCGATGATGTAAAAAAAAGAGTTGCGTGTACTAAGCAAGAAATGAAAACAGGCCGCTATGGCGACCTGTTTCTGAACTGAAGTCCGATGAAGCGGTTTTACCACGCCGCACACGCGCTGTAAAGAGCTTTACCGGGCCAAAGAACGCGTGCGGCCGTCTCGGCGAGACTTAAGATCTGTCCAGTGCCAACACATCTTGGCAGCAACAAAATGGCTGAAAATTCAAAGAAAACGCGTAGAAGATATCAGTGCTTTGTCAATGCTAAAAATTCGAGTGAATGGTGCGGGGCGAAGCCAGACCCGAAGATTTCGTATTGTCAGAGCACGAGTACCTGAACACAGTCAATTTTGTCATCGGAGTGCTCCCCCCTGTAGGAACGAATCTATTCGCGAAGTGTTCTGGTCATTGATCCTTTTCATGACGGGAATTCGCGACTGAAGCTGCTCCGACAATAGACAATTCCAATTAGGCTGAAGTGCTAGCGTTTGATCAACCAGGTATCCGCCACTTCGCTGGGAGACAGAGGACGACTGAAATAGAACCCCTGCACTTCGTCACACTCCCGCTTCTGCACAAAACCATACTGCCCTTCGGTCTCGACTCCTTCGGCGGTCACACCGAGATCCAGACGCTTGGCCATGGCAATGGTCGCCTCGACAATCGCCCGGTCATCGGCATTATCCTGCAGATCGGAGATAAATGATTTATCGATCTTCAACCGATTCAATGGCAGATGTTTCAAACAACTCAACGACGAGTAACCGGTGCCGAAATCATCAATCGCCATGTTGATCCCCAGCTTTTTAAGGGCTTCGAGGGTCAGCACCGCGGCATCGACATCCTTCATCACCACACTTTCGGTGATCTCAAATTCCAACAACTCGGGAGCCGCACCGGTCTCATCGAGTAATCGGCAGACCATATCCACAAAATCCGGTTGGGCAAATTGGCGCCCGGAAACATTGATGCCGACCCGGAACGGCAGGTAGCCCTCCCGCTTCCACATGACACATTGCTCGAACACCCGCTGCATCACCCATTCGCCCAACGGCAAGATCAGATTAGTTTCTTCCGCCAAGCCAATAAACTGGGTTGGTGGAATCACGCCCAACTGCGGGTGTTGCCAGCGCAGCAGCGCCTCAACACCGGCCACTTTGTTGGTGATCAAATCGATCTGCGGCTGGTACTCGATGAAAAACTCTTCCTGTTCCAAGGCGCGGCGCAGATTGGCTTCCATATCCATACGCGACACGGCACGGGCATTCATTTCAGAAGAATAGAAACGGAACGTATCGCCACCGGACTCTTTCGCCGCGTACATGGCCATATCCGCATGACGCAACAGATCGGTCGCTTCATCACCATCCTCTGGATAGATGGCGATCCCAATGCTGGTCGAGCTGTACACTTCCCGGACTCCCAGGTCAAAGGGACTCGAGAGTGATTTGAGAATTTTGTCGGCAACGCGCGGCAGATTGGCATCCCCCTTATAATCGGAAAGGATAATGACAAATTCATCCCCGCCCAGGCGGGCCACCGTATCATTTTCACGCAGACAGCTGGTCAAGCGCTCGGCCGCCTGGCGCAACATCGCGTCACCTACAGCATGACCGAGTGTGTCGTTGACCCCTTTAAAGCGGTCGAGATCAAGGAACATCAGGGCAAAACGACTCTGACGACGCCGCGAGCGGGCCATCACCTGATCCAGGCGATCATTGAACAGCGTCCGATTGGCCAATCCGGTCAGGCTGTCGTAATAAGCCAATTCACGAATCCGCTGTTCGGCCTCTTTGCGGCGGGTGATATCCTGAATCACCGGCACCGTATAGAGTGGATTGCCATTGTCATCAAAAAACCAGGTTGAGGAGAGCTGAGCCCAGAACACACTGCCGTCTTTGCGGATATAGCGTTTTTCACAAACAATGGAGTGAAGGCGGTTGGCGCAGGCGATATTACGCCGGCTTAAGGTATCTTTGATATCCTCCGGATGGGTGACATCAGTGATTTTCAACTGCAGCAACTCCTCCTCGCTGTAACCGAGAAAATTGCAGAATGCGGAATTGGCCTGAAGAAAATGACCATCAGGAGCCAGCATAGCGATACCGGCCACGGACGATTCATAAATCGTCCGAAAGCGTTCTTCAGATGTCTGCAGCGCTTTTTCTGTCTCTTTACGTGCGGTGATGTCACGAAAGAATCCCTGAATCCCACAGGGTTCTCCGTTTTCCTTATACAAAGAGATACTGCCTTCGGCAATAATCTTATGGCCGTAGCGTGTTTTGTATTCCACCTCAAAACGCGGAACCGTCTCACCGGACATCAGCCGCTGAATACGGTCCTGGCAGTCACAATGGAAATCCGCATGCAACAGGTCAAAGAAATTCACTTGTGCCAGGTCATCATTGCCATACCCCAGAGTTTCCTGCCACATGCGATTCACATAGATAATACGGCCGTCAAAGCCAACGACCTGAATCAGATCGTTACTATTCTCTAACAGATCTGCGTATTGCACCTTGCCCTCCAGTGAGAACCACCCTGTTCAGAGTGGAGAAAACCACAACCACGAGATATGGCATGGGGAGGTAATAAAAACGCTATATGTATATATAGCCACCAGCCAACACTACACTAATCTAAATAACGGACACAATGAAAAACAATCTTATGCTCTATTAATATTAAAAATTCGAGTGCATGCCGCAGCATCGAGCCGTTCCCACTACGTTGCGAAGCCAGACCCGAAGATTTCGTCTTGTCAGAGTACTAGCAGGGTGTTGAAAAAGTCCCATCCGGGGCCTTTTCAACGACGCAAGCCGAAAATGCGATTTCCGTCTTGCTCACAAAATCAAGCACTTGAAAACATGTCCTTGATTTTTGTCGCCCGTCCATGGGCTTCACAGGCTGTTTTTCAACAGCCTGCTAGACACGCATTATAGCACGCAAAGCGCTAATTTTATTCATGCGTCACAAAAGGGCAAGCTCAGTTGCGTTTTATGTGATTAACACCACAATAACATCGGCGAAACATCCGGCTAAAGAAGGCATTGACAGGAGTATACGAATCCACTAGGCTCAAACCCGATACGAACAAGGTTTGATAAACACAACGAAGATGGCTGCTGGGGGAGTGATTCACTGAGAGCTCTGTTAGATCGGAGCGACCCTTGGAACCTGATCCGGATGATACCGGCGTAGGGAAGCGACCTGACAACACCTTTTTGGTGTTTGACCGCGCCCTATCCGGCTGCGGTTTTTTTATGACTTCATCACTACAGACAACACCACAACACATCCCTTTGCGCGGCGTTTACCTGATCACCGACGACAGCCCGGAAAACGTTTTGCTTGAAAACGTTGAACTGGCGCTGCGTGGCGGCGCACGCATTGTCCAATACCGGGACAAAATCCGTCCACTGAATGAGCAACGACAACTGGCCCAAAAGCTCAGAACCCTGTGTCATGCGTTTCAGGCCCTGTTTATCATCAACGACAGCGCCCGTCTGGCTGCCGAGGTCTGTGCTGATGGTGTTCATCTTGGACAGTCCGATGGTCATATTCGCGAAGCACGTCAACTGCTTGGCGACAAGGCCATCATCGGCGTGTCCACTCAGACCCTTGAACTGGCCCGCCAGGCCGAGCAAGACGGAGCCGACTACATCGGTGTCGGCAGTGTCTACCCCACCGGCACCAAGCAGGATGCCGTCCATATCGGCCTTGATGATTTAAAAACCATCGCCGCAGGCGTCTCAGTGCCGGTTGTCGCCATCGGCGGCATCACTGCCGCCCGCCTGCCTGACGTGCTTGCCGCAGGTGCCGACAGTGCTGCGGTTGTTTCCGCCATCATGTCCGATACGCACCCCGAGGTAGCCAGCCGCGAACTGGCCCTGCAATTTCAGCGCAACCAGCCCCTGCCCCATGGTCGGGTGCTGACCGTGGCCGGATCGGACAGCGGTGGCGGCGCCGGGATTCAGGCTGATCTCAAAGCCATCACCCTGCTCGGCAGTTACGGCAGCAGCGTGCTCACTGCCCTCACCGCCCAGAACACTCTTGGCGTAACCGCAATCCACGCCCCCCCGGTGGAATTTATCCAACAACAGTTGGACGCGGTTATGACGGATATCGGCACCGATGTCATCAAAACCGGCATGCTTTACAGCGCCGAAATCATCGCGGCTGTGGCCGAGCGCTTTCGCAGCTATGGCACTCTGTGTGTCATCGATCCGGTAATGATCGCCAAGGGCGGCTCTGCCCTGTTACAGCAAGCGGCCATTGACACCTTTATCCGCGATCTGCTCCCTCAGGCATACCTGCTGACGCCCAACATCCCGGAAGCCGAAACCTTGACCGGACTGTCGATCACCAGCATCGCCGATATGGCGCAGGCGGCCCAAACCCTGCAAACCATGGGTGCGCGCAATGTGCTGGTTAAAGGTGGTCACCTTGAAGGAGACCCGGTTGACCTCCTCCAATACGGCACCACCACCATCACCCTGCCGGGCCAGCGGATCGACACGCCCCACACTCATGGTACCGGTTGTACCACCGCCTCCGTTATTGCCACGTTGCTGGCCCAGGGCGTTGCCTTACCGCAGGCCGTGACACAGGCCAAACAATTTATTACCAACGCCATTGCCGACGCGCCGCACATCGGCCACGGTCATGGCCCGGTAAATCATTATACTGCTGCATTGACCCTCGTTGGTGATCGCTGAACCAACGCCATTTATGTGAGGACACACTATGACTCTTATGGAATCCGCCCGTCAGGGCATCATTACAGACACGCTGCGCCAGGCTGCCGAGATTGAAGGGGTTGACGCGGAATGGCTGCGCGCCCGCGTCGCTGAAGGCACCGCCTGCATTTGCCATAATGTCAAACGCAAGAACGGCAAGCCTCTTGCCGTCGGCAAAGGCCTGAGTACCAAGGTCAATGCCAATATCGGCACCAGTAAAGACGACACCAGCATCGACAACGAAATGGAAAAAGCGCGCGTCGCTGTTGCTGCAGGAGCCCATGCTCTGATGGATCTGTCCACCGGCGGTCCCATTGACGAAATCCGCGCTGCCATCATTGCCGAAACCGACGCATGCATCGGCAGCGTTCCGCTGTACCAGGCCGCGGTTGACACCATTGCAAAAAAGAAAAAAGCCATGGTTCAGATGACCGTGGACGAAATCTTTGACGGCATCAAGAAACACCTCGACGATGGCGTTGATTTCATCACCGTTCACTGCGGTGTCACCCAGATCACCCTTGACCGGATGGATCGCGAAGGCCGTATGATGGATGTTGTCTCGCGTGGCGGTTCGTTCACGGCCAAATGGATGGCGTTCAACAAAGCGGAAAACCCACTGTATGAGCATTTTGATCGTTTGCTTGAACTGGTACGTCCTTACGATGCCGTGCTGTCACTCGGTGACGGCTTCCGCCCCGGCTGTCTGCACGATGCAACAGACCGTGCCCAGATTCAGGAGCTGCTGATCCTCGGCGAATTGACCAACCGCGCCTGGGATGCCGGTATTCAGGTGATGATCGAAGGCCCCGGCCATGTGCCCCTGGATCAGGTCAAAGCCAACATCGAGCTGCAGAAACAGGTGTGTCACGGCGCACCGTTTTACGTCCTCGGCCCCTTGGTTACCGACCTCGCCGCCGGTTACGACCACATCACCTGCGCCATTGGTGGTGCCCTTGCCGCCTCCTCGGGTGCCGACTTTTTGTGTTATGTCACCCCCAGCGAGCACCTGTGCCTGCCCAACGTTCAGGATGTTCATGAAGGGGTTATCGCCAGCCGCATTGCCGCTCACGCTGCAGATATCGTCAAGCAGGTTCCCGGCGCGATTGAAAAAGACCACGCCATGGCTCAGGCACGTAAGGATCTTGATTGGGAAAAACAGTTTGAGCTGTCACTCGATCCGGTTAAAGCCCGTGAACGCCGTGAGTCCAACAAGGCCGCCGACGAGCACGGTGCCTGCACCATGTGCGGCGATCTGTGCGCCGTCAAAGTGATGGACGAGCGCCGCGAGGAACTGGACAAGAAGGCCAGCTAAATCACAGTTTTTTCAATGTGTCCATAAGACACAAAACCGTGTCTGCATCAACCAGGAAAGCCCCTGTCGCCAACTAACGACAGGGGCTTTCCTGTTAAAAAAAAACGACAAAGCACCGGACCGGGAGTTTTGTTTGCCCACGACCAGCTCTTCACGGCAACACAATCACAGATGCTCAAGTCGCACTTCAGCACCGGCAATAGACTGCAACGCCATGGGTGTGGCAGGGCCGCGGCGTTAAAGTTACCCGGATCAGGCTGAAGACAGCTTCAGTTCTTGGTGTTGGCAGAGAACCTGTGAAGATTCCGGACGTCACTTTTTGCCGCAACAGACCGCCTTGAATAACAGATGACCCAGCAGCCCGTTTAGATTCGACTTCGAAACGGATGCGCTCCGGGCTGTTGATCGTCGCGACGGGATCGGCCGTGGTGTATGGTCAAGGTGGTGCAAATTGTGGTGAATCAGATAATCTGCCCCCTGATAATAAGCTTCGGTGAGCTCAACATCTGCGGCGTGCGGATCGCCCTGTTCAAGAGAGTCACTGTGCCAGGGATCGTCAATCTGCGAGATCACCTGTTGCGGCTCAAGAATCACCAGCCGATTGTTGCGGTAAAGGCCCAATTTCTGATAGTTGCCGATAAGTGCTCGCGGCTGATATCCCGGTGCCAGAACATTTTCGCCAAAAAAGTGACTGGTATAATCGATCCCAAGCAAACCAAGCAGGGTCGGAGCCAGATCGATCTGGCTGGCAAGCTTCGTGTAGCGTGCCGCGGCAATATGGCTCGGAGCATAAATAAACAGCGGGATATGGTAACGGGCGATGGGCAGGCCAACCTTGCCGGCGCTTCCGGCACAGTGATCGGCAACCACGACGAAGATCGTATCGTCAAACCAGTCGCGGTGACGGGCGTTGCTGAAAAATTGTTCCAAAGCATAATCCGTATAGCGCACCGCCCCTTCACGCCCCGTCCCCGAAGGGATATCAATTTCTCCGTCGGGATAGGTATAAGGACGATGATTGCTGGTGGTCATCACGTGAAAGAAAAATGGGCGATGCTCGCCGGACGCCTCGTCCGCCTGTTGGAGGGTTTTGGCAAAGAGGTCTTCATCACAAACTCCCCAGGCATTTTTAAAGGTGATTTCATTGTCTGAAAAATCCCCTTCGTCAACAATTCGGTAACCATTGCCGGAAAAAAACGCATTCATATTGTCAAAAAAACCACGACCACCATACAAAAACGCTGTGTCGTAGCCATGCTGCTTCAGCACACCGCCAAGGCTGTAAAAAGGACCGTTATCGGGTCGCTTGACCAGAGAACGACCAGGCGTGGGTGGTAGCGACAGGGTAATGGCTTCCAGTCCGCGGGTGGTACGGGTGCCGGTCGCATAGAGATTGGTAAAGAACAAACTTTGGGTCGCCAACCGATCCAAAAACGGGGTCCGCCCCTGGTAGCGTGGGGAAGAATCCGGCAAATTGTCGAGATATTTCGCACTGAGGCTTTCCACCGTCACCAGAATCACATTGAGGGGATGAGCTTGGCGGTCAACGTCAACCGTTCGAGCAATATCGTATAAATTGTGCGCCGGTGAAGTGACACGTAATTGCTGGCGCAACAGTTGTGACAGAGCTTTGTCGTCGCCAAGGTGGTAAAAAGTTCGGTAGTTGAGGGTATTGTTACGAAAAGCCGCCACAAACTGATACGGCCCGTTGGTGGCAAGTTCATTGACATAGTTATTGGTCGAACGTTTGACGAGACCATGCGGCGAGGTTACCCCGACAATAACAGCCAGAATCACCAGGCCGGAGAACCGGGTGAGGCGGCGGCTGAAGGGTTCCGTCGCTGCCAGGGAGCATTTCAAAGGAGCGGACAGCACTTTAAACAGAATCAATGAGGCGACCACCAAGGACGCAACAACAATCGCCATCGAATAAGATTCATAGATATTTTGTGTTACTTCGCGACGATAAATCAGATAATCGACAGCGATAAAGTTAAAACGGGTGGAAAACTCCTGCCAGAAAAGCACTTCCGCCGCAACCACAAACGCCAGCCCCGTCATGCTGAAGAACACGACCAGACGGCTGAGCAGAGTGAGTGGGCGCGACGCCAACAAACGTTGCGGGATCACCAGCAACAGCAAGGCCGCAGGCAGAATGGCAAAGAGCGAAAAAGCCAGATCCTGTACGAGACCACCGCCAAAAATCAACAGCAAGGTCACTGGCGATTTAGGGATATCCACCCAACTGACCCAAGTCAGATAGAGGCGTAACAGAAAAAACACCACCAACAGAAGTTGCAACAAGCGGGTTAACAGGACAAAACGGCTATTGTAGCGAGGGAAAGGGAAAAATTTCAGCAAGGATGGCACAGCAAAAAACTCCTTCGCAAAAAATGCGTGATCAACAGCACATTACGCATGACAGAGAGAGACAAACCGCCATTCTGTTGAGCAAGAACAGAGCCAACAGGCAACATGCTGAAAAATAAAGCCTTTCGCTAGAACAACCCCAGAGATTGTACAAATTTTTAAACGCAGGCAACGCGATTCAAAAGGGATCGTCGCGTTTTTTGAACACAAGGAATCTGTCTGTGGAACCCATGGATGGGCGAGAAAAATCAAGAACCGTTTTTCAAATCCTTGATTTTTAGAGAAGGCGGAAATCGCCGTTGAAAAACCTTTTCACCATCCGGCTAAAACACAAAAGCCCCTCCTGCAATCAAGGCAGGAGGGGCTTTTTACGTGAGAGCTTGAGCCTGTCAGGATCGGTTCAGGCACTCATCACAGATCATCCGTTCAGGATGGTTTTGCAACAGGTCGAAATCAAGCGGCTGTTCACAGCGTAGACAGCGGCCAAAGCCTTCGCTGTCAACGCGGGCCAAGGCACTGCGTAAACGAAAACTGCGCAACAGGTCGCCACGCGATAACTGTCCCTGCCGAGTCTGGCTATCAAAGCATGTCAATTGAGCTTCAATCCGCCGCTTAATCCGTTGTCGCTGTGATTTATTCATGGAGAGGGCCGGCGATAATACAACCTGCGGATACCATCATCCCGTACAACAGCCCTTGTTTCCTGCTCAAACAGTCCACGATTTATCTCCTTGCGTTATTGTTGATATTGCCCCCGCGTTTTTTCCACCTGTTCGGCGTAATACGCCAACACTGAGCGCCGCGACAACATGTACAGCACCCGATCGGGTTCAGCACTGTTGACCACGGGGATCTCTTCGAGATTGCGCGAGGTAATTTTTTTCATCACTCCGGTCAACGCTTCGTCCGGTGTCGCATAAATCACCTGGCGTGTCGCCATATCTCCGGCAACGACCAGCCCCGGAGGAATCTCCTCATTGAGAATACGACGGATATCGTTGAGTGAAAAGATTCCCAACATGCGGTCATCGTCATCGACCACCGGGAAATAGGCGCTTTTAGCCGTCGAAATGGCCTGCAACACATCCGGCAGGGTCATGCCAACGGGAATTAACGTGGCTTCACGTCCCTTATTTTCCAACTCGCCGACGCGTGAACCTTCGAGGACGTCAATGACAAAGTCGCCAAAATGAGCCGGGGAATCAATCCGACCATTGACCTGCTTTTCATAGATCCCACTGCGGCGCATCGCAATCATTGCCACCACACACACCAGCATTAATGGGGCCAGCAAACCGTAATTTCCAGTCAACTCGCTGACCATAATCAACGTGGCGATCGGCGCATTGGCCACGCCGGCAAAAAAACCGGCCATGCCCACCAGCACATAGGCCTGTGGGTCCTGCGTCAATGCCGGAAACAACTGCTCAGACAAGGCACCAAAAGCACCACCCAACATCGCACCGATCACCAGGCTGGGGGCAAACACGCCGCCGGAACCTCCTGAGGAGATAGTCAGACTGGTGGCAACGATCTTGGCGACGGCCACAATCAGCATCACCGACAGAGCCATCTTTCCATACAGCGCCGCCTGCACCCAACCATAACCGGAACCCAAGACCTGAGGAACCATCATGGCCAGACCACCGAGCAACAGACCGCCAAGTGCCGGCTTCAGCCAGGCCGGGCACTTCAACCGCTTAAAGTAGTCGCGCAAGCCATAGAAAACCTTGACATAGCCCGCACCAAACGCCGCACATACAAGCCCCAGAGCACAGTAGAGAATCAACTCCCCGGGATGCTCAAATTTAAAGTGAGGTGTCGCCAGTAACGGCTCCCAGCCGGTAACAGCGCCAAACAGAGAATAGGCCGTGATCGACGAGATGATCGACGGGATCAGCCCTTCATGCTCAAATTCAGGATCGCGGTAAAGCACCTCAACGGCGAACAGGGCTCCCCCAAGAGGTGAACGAAAGGTGGCGCCAATCCCTCCGGCCATACCGGCCAGCAGCAGTATCCGCCGGGTGGACACCGTCAACCCCAGCCGAGTGGCAACAAACGATCCGAATCCGGCCCCGATCTGGGCAATGGGCCCTTCGCGGCCAGCCGATCCCCCGGTACCGATTGTCGCAATAGAGGCCAAGGTTTTAACCAGTGGCACTCGGCCACGAATTTGACCGCCGCAGCGATGAAACGCCTCCAAAGCACCATCGGTGCCATGCCCCTCCGCCTCCGGTGCATAACGATACACCAACCAGCCACTGATCAAGCCACCGAACATCGGCATCAGATACAACAGCCAGGAAACATCCATCTGCAACGAATTGACAGGCATCATATTTTTAGTGGCCAGATGCCCTTCAACAGGAGGATGAAAATGCGCCGTCTGACCAAGAAGGTAATGATCGACAGCATTGGTAGCAAAATAAAACGCCAGGGCACCACACCCGGCCACGGCTCCCACCAGCGCCGACAGTAGTAACAGACGAAACCCGGTACCACCTTGAACCGTTCGCAGCCAGAGACGGACTCTGCGTGACAGGGAGGAAAAAAACATCGGCACCCCATTTCATCGCCAAAAAAAATCATCGATGCATAACAGCCGTTTTCGAAAAAACGGTTGAAAGCAATTCATCAACATTAAAACTATTAAAACAAATCGCGCTCCTCTCTCACAACCTTTTTCCCAATTTTTGGGCATCCCTCCATCAAACAGGCATAAAAAAAGCCCCGTACCAAGTACGGGGCCAAAACGAAAGGGTTAGTGGTTAAGCTGTTATGTTGATTCGTTGCCCTTTGCCGGTGAAAGCGGCCATTTCGGCCTGCGCACTCTCATCGACCTTCATTTGACTGGTCCCTTCAATCGATTTTTCCAGAACCTCGATCGCCAGTTTGGGCTGATCGTTGGCTCGATTCAGTATCGCCAAACCGCCGGTAGCCGTATTTGTTGCGTTGACATCCATGACACCCTCCTGACACCAGCCTTGTTTTACTGTTGTTATAAAAAGAGTACTCCTGCAGAAGCCCTTTGTCAAAGGGTGGAGATAACAAAGTCGGCAAAACGGCGCAATTACTTAATAAAAAAAACAGTAAAAATTAGCGACTGCGCAATTTGGACAAAAGCCGCAAAATCTCCAGATAGAGCCAAGCCAGGGTAACAATCAGGCCGAACGCCGCGTACCACTCCATGTATTTGGCAGCCCGACCATCGCCTTTTTCAATAAAATCAAAATCCAGCACCAGATTGAGCGCAGCAATCACCACCACAACCACGCTGAAACCAATTCCAATCGGCCCGGAATCATGAATGTAGGGGATTTGCCAGCCAAAGAAGCGCCCGACAAGGCCGACCAGATAAACAACGGCAATCCCACCGGTTGCAGCCAGCACACCACTGCGGAAATTTTGCGTTACCCGCACCAGGCGTAATTTGTACACCACCAACAAACTGAACAGCACGCCAAACGTCAAACCAACCGCTTGAATCACGATCCCCGGATAGCGCTGCTCGAGAAAGGCGGAGATTCCGCCAAGGGCAAAACCTTCCAAAACGGAATAGATAGGACCACAAACCGGACTGAACTTGGGAACAAAAGCCGTGATCATTGCAACGACAAACGCGCCGATGACGCCACCCATCATCCATGGCATCATCGCTTCATGGCCCTGATTGTAAAATAGATTCCAGGTCCAGCCAGCACCAATCACCAACAGGGCCAACAACACAATGGTTTTATTCACCGCCCCCTGGATGGTCATGACCTGATCCGTCGTTGCTGCGGCAAAGGCACGTTCTTTGAGAATGGGATTACTGGTACGCATCTGTGCTCTCTCCTTGACAGTGTTTATTCTCCCCTGACCTCTTGACGGCGGGGAACATTTGTAGAAAAATTTAAAAACCTCGGTTGAGGTTCACGAGTTTTTTGAGGACGCTTTGTTTGTAACAAGTTTCCAATCTTTTGTCGATAGCGGGATCACCTCTCGCCATCGTTCGTTTTTCACAAAGGACCCGTTATGATGCGCTGGATCGCGTTTTTTTTGATTGCTGCACTTTTCACACTGACAGGTTGCGCCGTTAATCCGGTTACCGGCAAGAATGAATTCGCTCTGATCGGCGAATCCACTGAAATCAGTACCGGCGTGCAGAACTATCAGCCTAGTCGACAAATGCAGGGTGGCGATTATACCACCCACCCTCAGGTGACCCGCTACGTACAGCAGGTCGGTCAGAAACTTGCGGCAGTCAGTGATCGACAGTTGCCGTATGAATTTAAAGTGATCAACGACTCAACGCCCAATGCCTGGGCGCTGCCCGGCGGCAAGATTGCCATCAACCGCGGGTTGTTGGTGGAATTGGACAACGAAGCCGAACTCGCCGCGGTTTTAGGTCATGAGATTGTCCATGCCGCCGCCCGCCACGGTGCCAAAGGGATGGAACGCGGCATGTTACTGCAGGGAGCGGTGCTGGCGGCCTCCATCGCATCAGAAAACAGCGAATATTCGGCCCTGGCCACCAGTGGCGCATCGGTTGCCGCACAACTGGTCAACCAGAAATACGGCCGTGATGCCGAGCGTGAATCCGATTACTACGGTATGCATTATATGGCGCGGGCCGGTTACGATCCGAGTGCGGCAATTAAACTACAGCAGACGTTTGTCCGTCTTTCCGAGGGACGCGAGAGCAACTGGCTCACGGGTCTGTTTGCCAGTCATCCCCCGTCACAGGAGCGGGTCGATGCCAACCGTCAGACCGCAGCAACCCTGCCTCAAGGAGGCACCCTTGGCATCAAAAGCTACCAACAGGCCATGGCGCCGCTGTTGGCTGACCGCGAAGCGTACCAAGCCTACGATGAAGGACGTAAAGCCCTCACCGATGGCGACACGGCTCTGGCCCTGGCATTAGCGGAAAAAGCGCTGCGTCTTCAGCCTGCGGAAGCGCTGTTCCACTCGTTGCGCGGCGACATCCGCTTCAAACAACAACGTTTTGACGATGCCATCATCAATTATGACCGGGCGATTGCCCGCAATGACAGTTATTTTCATTTCTACCTGCAACGGGGGCTGGCGAACAAGCAGCTGGGGCGGACCAATGAAGCTCGTGCGGATCTGGAAAAGAGCAACGCCTTTCTGCCTACGGCTCCGGCCCAGGCGGCGCTCGGGCAATTCGCCCTGCAGCGTGGCAACCGTAACCTGGCCAAGCAACTGTTTGCCTCAGCCGCTCAATCCAGCTCTGCGATTGGTCAGCAGGCGCGTCTCGACTTTGTTCGCCTTGATCTGAGTGAACATCCTGAAAAGTATCTGGATGTCGACCTGGCACTGGACCGCAGTGGTTACTTGGTGATGGCGTTAACCAACAACAGCGGCCTGCCGGTTGACTCTGTGGTGGTACAGATTCAGTTTTTGGATAACAGCTCCCGCTTACGCCGGGTTCAGACCAGCATTGCCGGCATCATAGAGCGCGACGCGAGTCGCACACTGACCACCGGCATCGGCCCGATTACCACGGATAAACAGCGCGAAGCCCTGGGCGCACAAGTTCTCAAGGCCGACATTGCTGAGTAACCCCTTGAGGCATTAACTGTGCATATACACAGTTGATGCCTGTGACATATCAGTCAATTAAATGCGTGTTGTACGGTGTTTTTTTATCGACGGATATTGCTAAAGTGATGACCATCAAAACCTGTTGTGGCAGGCAGGTATTGACCTCCTTTCTTCCTACGAAACACAAAAAGCCGGATCGGTGGCCTCCCCGATCCGGCTTTTTACGTTTTCACAGTCAGCGTCACTGGCCAACAACTACTCAACCACCGGCAGATCAATCATAAAGGTGGTGCCGACCCCCACCTCACTGGTCACATAGATTTTGCCTTGGTGCTGCTCAATAATTTCATAGGCGATACTCATGCCCAAACCTGTGCCGGTCCCGACCTCTTTGGTGGTATAGAACGGTTCAAAGATCTTTTTGAGATTCTCTTCAGGAATGCCACACCCGGTGTCGGTTATCCAGATACGGATATGCTCATCTTCATGACGGGTCTTGATGGTAATTTCCCCTTGCTTGTCAATGGAATGCGCCGCATTGACAAGGATATTCATAAACACCTGATTCATTTTTTGTCCGTAACACAAGGTCAGAGGCAGTTCACCATAATCGCGATTGAGAGTGACCTTGTATTTCAGTTCATTCCAGATAATGCTGATGGTGCTCTCCAGGCAATCATTCAAATCAACTTTGGCCTCTTCGGCCTGATCAGCACGCGAAAACGTTTTCAGATTCTGCACCAGATTGCGCACTCGCTCAGCACCATTGAGTGACTCATCAATCAATTCACGACAATCCTCAAGCAAAAAGTCGAGTTTGAGTTTTTTGCGCAGCACAGCCACTTCCTGTTTCCCCTCACTGTCGGGAAATTCGTTCAATGCCTTTTCCTGAGCTTCAATAAAAGACAACATTTTTTCGAGGTATTTTTTCAACGAATTCAGGTTGCTGTTGATAAAGCCGATCGGATTGTTAACTTCATGGGCCATACCGGCAGCCAGCAAACCGACTGAAGCCATCTTTTCCTGTTGGAGGATGATCAATTGAGAGGCTTTCAGCTCCGCATAAGCCTCTTCGAGCTTCTGCTGACTTTTGGATAAGACAAGATTTTGCTCCTCAAGATTCTCCGCCATGGCCCAGGACTCTTCAAACGCCTGTTGCAAACGGCGCTCCATCTCACGACGTTGCGTAATGTCCTGAGCGACCCAGATTAACGACAAGACACCGCCGTCATCATCCAGCATTGGCGAGCTTGACAGAGAAACCGCTATTTTTTTTCCGCTTTTGGCGATAAGAAAGAAACATCCCCGATCTTTCTTATCCATCAGCAGAGTGGGCTTGCTGAAATCGTTGATATTGAATGCCCCTTTTTGCCAGTTGCTCGGCAAAATCATCTCGACCGGTTGGTCCACCAACTCTTCACAGCTGTAACCCAATAACGCGCAGGTAGACTGGTTGGCGCTCTTAATCAGCCCTTCACTGGAGATAATCATCATCGCTTCACGCATCGACTCAACAATGCAATCGTAGTAATCGCGCGACACGGTTGTTTGCTGCAACTGGCTCGACATTTTGTTAAACGCCTTGATCAGCTTGCCGATCTCATCATTGGAATCCATCTGGAACCCCTGATAAATCTTGCCATCGGCAAGGTGCTCAACACTCTGGGTCATACTCAACAACGGTTGCAGAATGCGCCGCACCACCAGCACAATAGTCAAAGACGACACCAGCAACATCAGCAGCGTTGAGATAAAGATCGTTTTACGCATGCGGATAATGGAGTGTTCCGTCTCCGCCAATAACAAACCCAGGCGAAACGCGCCCCAATGCTGTCCGTCAACAATCACCGGCGCGGAAAGATCCCACATCACTTCTCCGGTGTCGCGCTCATAGATTTGCCGCAACACCGATTGCTGGTCATTGCCGAGAAAGCGCACCGCTTTCAATCCCACCGGATCGTCGAAAATCCGCTTGGTGCGATTATTATTGCGGTCATGGATCACGTCACCGGTGAGAGGTTGCGAATAACGTTGGTTGTGGGTCGGCACATAGCCATTGCGGTCAGCCAGAAGGGCAAACACCACCGAAGGGTCTTCCATGGCAAAGCGATCAAACAGCTCCTGAAAGTGGTTATCAAAATAGCGATCATAGCGGGTATGAAACTTAGGCGGATCGGTGCCGGACAAAGGTCCTTCCGTAATCGGCTGATAAGCGGTATCAAACAATTCGTCATGGGTCAATTCGCCGTTTTTAACCGCTTCGGTAAGAAGCATCTCCATGGTTGTCGCCCCCACCAGAACCAGATTGCGCGCTTTCGTCAGCAGAAGACGTTCAACAGCCTGGGTGCGTTCGCGGACAACATAAACACCAAAAACAACCATCAGCACCGCCAACACCGCAATCAGCGGTAACACAACCTTTAGCGAAATCTGGCGACGAAAGAAAGACAACATAGGCAAAAAGACTCCACATCACAGAGGTCTGAGCATATAAACGAAAACAAATTGACCATGTTACAGCTTAGCAGACCAATTTATGCTGACAAGACCCACTTTAGACATTCTAAAACGGGAAAATTAGATTCATTTTTGACCTTCCTTCCCACGCCCGACCCCTATATATTAAAGAAAACACAAAACTCAAAGGGGTGACGTGTTCTTTTATTAATTTTTATAACCTGTATAGGGAGGGGATCATGAATCATCTGTTAGGATCGCGTTACACAATCATACTGGTAGTGCTGCTGGTTGTGGTAACCACCACAACAACGTTTGCTGAACAGGGTGTTATCAGTGACAACACTCAGGAATGTCTCGACTGCCACACCACCGTGACACCGGGGATCGTTGCGGACTGGCAAAAAAGCCGTCACTCTCACACGACACCACAAGACGCTTTTGCCTTGCCGGAGATCGAACGACGCATGTCAACATCCCAAGTTGACGAAACGCTTCGCACAGTGGTGATCGGTTGCGCCGAATGTCATACCATGAATGCGGACCAGCACGAAAAAGACCGTTTTGAACACAATGGTTTCGTCATTCACACCGTGGTCTCCCCGAGTGATTGTGCCACCTGCCATCCGGTGGAAGTGGAAGACTTCTCCCACAACCTGATGTCCCAGGCATATGCCAACCTGATGGATAATCCCGTTTATAAGGTGATGGTCGATAATACCAATGGTCTCGCCACCTTCAACGGAGCCAGCTTTCATCATGAAGGCGCTGATGACATGAGCAACGCCGACTCCTGTCTGGCCTGTCACGGTACCATTGTTCAAGTAACCGGCAGCGAATCGCGTGAAACCGATATGGGGGAAATGGACTTCCCGACGTTAAGCAACTGGCCCAATGCCGGGGTTGGCCGCATCAACCCGGATGGCAGCAAAGGGGCCTGTGCCTCCTGCCATATGCGTCATCAATTTTCGATTGAAGTCGCGCGCAAACCCTACACCTGTGCCGAATGCCACAAAGGCCCGGATGTCCCGGCGTATAAAGTCTATTCCGTCAGCGTCCACGGCAATATTCAGAAATCCGTCGACAAATACTGGGATTACAAAGCCGTTCCCTGGACCGTCGGTGAAGACTTTACCGCTCCGACCTGTGCGGCCTGCCATGTCAGTGAACTGGTCAACAGCGATGGAGAGCTGCTTGCCAAACGTTCCCACCGCATGACCGACCGGTTGCCGTGGCGTATTTTCGGTCTGCCTTATGCGCACCCGCACCCCATCCACGCCGACACCTCCACCATTGTCAACAAAGCTGGCCTGACTCTGCCGACTGAGCTGAGCGGCGAACCGGTAACATCTGCCCTGATCTCTGCTGACGAGATGGCGGTGCGCACCACCAACATGAAAAACGTCTGCTCAGGTTGCCATGCACAGCAATGGGTGAATGGCCACTTTGACCGCCTGGATCGCGCCATTGAAACGTCAAATCATATGACACTTCAGGCAACCAAGGTTCTCAACACCGCCTGGGAAGAAGGTCTGGCCCAAGGCCTTCCCCAGGGAGCCAACCCGTTTGATGAAGCGATCGAAATAAAGTGGATCGAGCAGTGGCTGTTCTTCGGCAACTCGGTCCGTTTTGCCACAGCGATGGGTGGTGTTGATTACGGGGTATTTGCCGATGGACGCTGGACCCAGGCAAAAAATCTGCAGGAAATGGCTGATTATCTGAAATTCCTGCGCGCCGGGCAGGAAAAGAAATAGCCCCAGCACAATCCATCGCGGGCCGACATAGCAATCGGCCCCGCGATGGATTGTGCTGGCTCGAAAACACAAATTCATTAAATAGGCTTTCCTTATCTATAACTCTTTTTCTCTTTTTTTTCTTCATTGATCAAGCTACAATCTGGTGGATGGATCGAAGACTTCCTGCCATAAAAACAATTCTGATACTACTGTTGCTGTGGAACCTCACCTGTACAGCCCAGGCGGCTGACGCTTTGGCGTTCTCGCAAAGCGTTGCAACAGCCCCGGTCATTTTTCAGGGGGGTCTCCATAAGCCGGTAAAAATCATCACCATTTATCCAGACCAACAAGCGTCCGATTACTGGCGACGTAACCTGGTTAGCATGACGGCACGCCTTAAAGAACTGAACATTCGTTATAAATGGACCCATTTTTCAAGCCAACCGCGTCAAACCCGACTCCAGGAACACCAACTGGCCGAAGCATTAAAGCTAAAACCGGATTTTCTGGTGATCAACATTGATTCCCCCCGCATCAGAAAGTTACTGGGCCGCGTTCTTTATCGTGGTACGCCGAAAATCATTGTCGCGAACCAGACCATCCCCAACAGCCAGTGGCAGGACTATCCGCCACTGCTGTACACCGGCTTCGACCATGAAGAAGGCTCACGGTTGCTGGCAACCCATCTGTTTGACACCTACGGCAATGACGCACGTTATGCCATCATCTGTGGCACCCGTGGTCAGGTTAGCAAACTCAGAACACAAGGGTTTCTTCAGGTTGCGAAGGATCGCCACGCTTCGCTGCCCGTGGTGGAGTTTTTTACCGACCAGACACCGAACAGAATTTATCAGGCCGCCAGCGACATCATTAACAGCGACAACCAGGTGGACTTCATTTTTTGCACCACGACGGATATCGCATTAAACACCAGCCGGGCACTGAAAGATCTCGGCCGAAAAAAAGCCATCTCCATCAATGGCTGGGGAGGAGGAGATAAGGAACTCGAAGCACTGCAACAAGGCGACCTTGCGTTAACGGTGATGCGCATGAACGACGATAGCGGCGTTTCCATTGCCGAAGCGATTAAATTTGTACTTGAAGATCGACAGCAACAGATTCCTCAGCTATTCTGCGGGAATATGAAACTTCTCTCCGCCGCAAACTTGTGTCAGATTGAGGATCTCAAGAAACAGGCGTTTCGCTACTCGGAGGCGCAATGAACCCTTTTTACATCTTTCGCCCCCGCCCACTGAAGATGACCACGTACCTGATGGCCATCGCCTTTTTGTTTGCGGTGTTATTTATTGTTCTCCTGTCCGGGTACAGCTATCTGGACAATCGCAAAACAGTTGTCGTCGAAATCCGCAAAAACGCCCGTCACAATCAGCGCATGATTGAGGCGGTGCTTGAACAACACGTCAAAACACTGGATACGGCTTTAAAAAATGCCTCCCAGATCGTGGCCAAACTCGATTCAGAATCTAACCCTGTGGCCAGCCACCAAGCCATCACCCGCAGCCTGATGGCATTTTATGAACGGGACCCCGGCGGAGCGCTCGACCTGCTCTGTTTAAAGCTGAACGACGGCACAACGATTGACGTCACATCGCCTTTTTTTGCATCACCGCAACTCCAGCATACGCTAACGACCAATCCGCCCGGACTGACATACTGCACTGAAACCGATACAGTGCTCCTCAAGCAGCAGGAAAAAATTACCGCCCTGTCATCAGGCAAAATCATCGGTACCATTTACGCCGCCACTGTGGTCAATGACAACCTGGCGTTGCTGCAAGAACTTGAACAACGGATCACGGCTGAAGCCATCAGCCTGCAGTGGAACAATCAGCCGGTGTTAGGCCATGACAGAAGCGCAATGGCCCCGCTTCACTCTGGAGACAAATTCGTCCCGGAAGGATTACCCCGGCAACACGGTGATTTTTTCTATGTGAACAGCCGGCTGACCATCAACAATCAGAGCAGCGAGCTGCTGGTAACCCAGAAACTCTCCGGCGATCTGCTCGCACAACTCAACGAATCGTTACGTCAGGGTATTCTCTCGGTCTTTTTCGCCACGTTGATTTCCGCCAGTGGTGTCATCATTATCTTTCGCTACCTGACCAAGCGCTCTCTGAATACTGTACTGCAAATAACTGAAGCCGCATTTCGCAATACGGAACCAGTCCGCTACAAATCGACTCTGGTTTCCGAATTCAATATTCTTGGTCATTCCATTGTTGACCTTGACCATCAGCGCAAAGAATCAGAAAAACAGCTGTTGTTGTCTTCGAGCGTATTTGACAATGCCGTTGAAGGCATTGTCATCACCAACCTTGACGGCATCATTGAACAGGTCAACCCGGCCTGTGAAGCCATGTCGGGTTACCGCCGCGAAGAACTGATCGGCGAAACTCCGCGTATTTTCAAATCGGATCATCATGGCCCCACATTCTATCAACAGATGTGGCAGGGGCTGACCGAAGGAGGACGGTGGGAAGGAGAAGTGTGGAACCGGCGAAAAAACGGCGAAGTCTATCCGTTAAATGTCTCCATCTCACGCTGTACCAATTCTGCCGGAGTACCCAGCCATTACGTGGCGATTTTTCACGATA
The DNA here is from genome assembly GCF_963678835.1 of uncultured Desulfuromonas sp. Lineage (NCBI taxonomy): Bacteria > Pseudomonadati > Thermodesulfobacteriota > Desulfuromonadia > Desulfuromonadales > Desulfuromonadaceae > Desulfuromonas > uncultured Desulfuromonas sp. The sequence continues at coordinate 1,427,701 of NZ_OY787469.1, read as the reverse complement.
TTTCGGAAATCAAACGCAGCGAGGAAAAGCTTGAGCATCAGGCCTATCATGACGCCTTAACCTGCCTTCCCAATCGCAAACTGTTTCATGACCGGTTAAGTGTTGCGGTTGCCCATGCTCGGCAGCATGCCACCAAACTGGCTATCATCTATCTCGACATCGACAACTTTAAAAATATCAACGACTCGCTCGGCCACCATTATGGCGACAAACTTCTTCAGCAGATCAGCGAACGTCTGCTCAGTTGCACACGCCAGGAAGATACCACCGCTCGACTTGGCGGTGATGAATTTATCATTCTCATGCCCGAGATTGAGGACCCGCACGACATCACGGTCCTGTGTCGACGGATCCTCAAACATCTGGAGCTGCCACACTCCCTGTCAGGGCGCGACTACACGGTGAATGTCAGTATGGGGGTCACAGTGTTCCCCAATGATGCCGACACCCCGGAAGATTTAATCAAAAATGCCGACATTGCCATGTACCGTGCCAAGGAGGCAGGCAAAAACGGTTACCAACTGTTTACCACCGCCATGCAAGAAACCATCATGCAGAGAATTGAACTCGAATCCCGGCTCAGTGACGCTCTACACCATAATGAGTTCGTCCTGTTTTATCAGCCACAGGTGGATCTGGAAAACGAGCAGGTCGTTGGTGCAGAGGCCTTGATCCGCTGGCAGAAACCGGAAGGTCAACTGGTGTATCCGGATGAATTCATCCCCATTGCCGAAGAGTCGGGCCTGATCACTCAAATTGACCACTGGGTTCTCAAGGCCGCCTGCCGACAGGCCAATCAATGGCGCGAACAGAGTGGCCATAATTTCAAAATGTCCGTAAACCTCTCATCCAACCAGTTCGCCAAAGACCAGAAACTGGTTCAACGGGTGAAAGACGTTCTGAACAACACCGGACTGCCTGCGGAATGTCTGACTCTGGAGGTCACCGAAAATGCCGTTATGAGCGATACCACATCCGCCATTGCCATCATGACACAGCTCACCGCATTGGGCGTCAGCATTGCCATTGACGACTTCGGCACCGGCTACTCCTCACTGAGCTATGTCAAAAATTTCCCGGCGCGCTACCTTAAAATCGACCGCTCATTTGTCAAAGATATCCCCGGTGATTCCGATGATGTCGCCATCGCCGCCTCCATCATCTCTCTTGGACGCAACCTCAACATGGAGGTAATCGCTGAAGGGGTGGAAGAGCAGGCCCAGGTCGACTTTCTCAAACAACATCGCTGTCAGCAGGTGCAGGGTTACTTTTACGGGAAACCCTGTACGGCAGAATTCTTCGAGAAACAATTTTTCCAGTAGGCTGCTGGCAGATCTGTCCTCTTATATCGTCCAATCAACGACAACGCTCTCTACACTCGACGCTGCTGAACGGAAGAGCTTGGCTACTCAATGACACACGACTGCAGGGCGGGCACCGTCCCGCCCGTTTGATCGGTGCCACACCAGAGATAAAGCGCGACTTAAGATTGTTATCACCGTTTTACGCCACAGGAGATGAGTTGCACGATTCGCCGACCTAAAGGGCGGCGAGCCGAATCCGTAACGCACATCGGAAACAGACTCAGTGTCGGTTAATCTGAGGGTCAGGAGGTGTTCAGCTGGTTTTTGCATCCTTTTGAGCGGCCAATCAAAAGTATGTCGGCTGCCGGGACGAAACCCGGCGACCTTGACTTTGATCTTCAGTGGTTTGCAACTTGAAACGAATCGCACCAGCGAACATCATCCGTTCGCGAAGGTGGTACCCACATGACGCGGGCTTCCGCGCCCGCACGTCGGGCCACTTTTGCGTCGACAAAAGTGGCGCAAAATCGACTCCCGTCATTGCGCCCTTACGGGTTCCCTCTCTGCGTTCACTTACATCGCGATGTCGGCAAAACTCGCTGACGCTCAAACAGGTTGCCGACGACCATCGCGCTGACCGTTCTCTTCGTTCGGCGCTGCTGAACGGGAGAGCTTGGCTGCTTAATAACACACGACTGCAGGGCGGGCACCGTCCCGCCCGTTTGATCGGTGCCACACCAGTGATAGAGCGCGACTTAAGATTGTTATCAACGTTTTACTCCAAAGATGATGCGTTGCATGATTCGCCGACCTAAAGGGCGGCGAGCCGGATCTGTGACGCGTAACGGAAACAGACGCATTGTCGGTTAATCTGAGGGTCAGGAGGTGTCCAAGCTGGTTTTTGCATCCTTTTGAGCGGCCAGTCAAAAGGATGTCGGCTGCCGGGACGAAACCCGGCGACATTGACTTTGATCTTCAGTGGTTTGCAACTTGAAACGAATCGCACCAGCGAACTTCATCCGTTCGCGAAGGTGGTACCCACATGACGCGGGCTTCCGCTCCCGCACGTCGGGGCACTTTTGCGTCGACAAAAGTACCGCAAAATCGACTCCCGTCATTGCACCCTATCGGGTTCCCTCTCTCCATTCTCTTACATCGCAATGTCGGCAAAACTCGCTACCGCTCAAACAGGTTGCCGACAACCATTGCGCTGACGTTCATTGCGTTCGGTGCTGCTGAACGGGAGGGCTTGGCTGCTAAATGACACTCTGCCGCAAGGGTGGACACCGTCCCACCCGTTTGATCGGTGCCACACCAGTGGTAGAGCGCGACTTAAGATTGTTATCAACGTTTTACGCCACAGGCGATGATTTGCAGGATTCGTCGATCTAAAGGGCGGCGAGCCGAATCTGTGACGCATAACGGAAACAGACGCATTGTCGGTTAATCTGAGGGTCAGGAGGTGTCCAAGCTGGTTTTTGCATCCTTTTGAGCGGCCAGTCAAAAGGATGTCGGCTGCCGGGACGAAACCCGGCGACATTGACTTTGATCTTCAGTGGTTTGCAACTTGAAACGAATCGCACCAGCGAACTTCATCCGTTCGCGAAGGTGGTACCCACATGACGCGGGCTTCCGCGCCCGCACGTCGGGGCACTTTTGCGTCGACAAAAGTACCGCAAAATCGACTCCCGTCATTGCACCCTATCGGGTTCCCTCTCTCCATTCTCTTACATCGCAATGTCGGCAAAACTCGCTACCGCTCAAACAGGTTGCCGACAACCATTGCGCTGACGTTCATTGCGTTCGGTGCTGCTGAACGGGAGGGCTGGGCTGCTCAATACCACACGACTGCAGGGCGGGCACCGTCCCGCCCGTTTGATCGGTGCCACACCAGTGATAGAGCGCGACTTAAGATTGTTATCAACGTTTTACGCCAAAGATGATGCGTTGCATGATTCGCCGACCTAAAGGGCGGCGAGCCGGATCTGTGACGCGTAACGGAAACAGACGCATTGTCGGTTAATCTGAGGGTCAGGAGGTGTCCAAGCTGGTTTTTGCATACTTTTGAGCGGCCAGTCAAAAGGATGTCGGCTGCCGGGACGAAACCCGGCGACCTTGACTTTGACCTTGACCTTCAGTGGTTCATGTAACGAATCTGATTGCTCCGGCTAGTCCTTGAACACACTCAATGTTGTCATCGGAGTGACCACCTGTAGGAGCGAATTGTTTTGGACATTGATCCTTTTCATGATGGGAATTCGCGGCTGAAGCCGCTCCTACAATAAACAATTTCAATTATGCTGAAGTGCTAGTTTCATCCGTTCACATAACTTAGTACCCACGTGACGCCGACTGCCGAGTCAAAACCCGGCGTACCGTGGCGTTGACCGTGATCTCAATCCGGCAACACCACACAACAATCACGACACCACCTCAGCCACAAAACCACCACCGCAGGCAGGGACCAGCCGCAAATGACGCTGAATACAGGGAATGCGATCTTCATCATGGTGAGTGACATACAGCAGCTGAGTGCGCCCCTGACGCCCCAGATAATCAATCAATCCCAGCACCAGATGGCGATGCACTTCATCAAGCCCCTGGCACGGCTCATCAAGAATCAGCACCCGGGGCTGCTTGACCATGGCTCGCGCGAGTAAGACCAGACGTTGTTCCCCGTAGGACAAGCGATGAAACGGCAGGTTGGCCTTGCCCTCCAATCCCAACAACTCCAGCCATTGGCGGGCAATCTGTTGCTGACGACGGTTCGGCGTCTGATAAAGGCCCACGGAGTCAAAAAAACCAGACAAAACCGTGGTCAAAACCGTGACCCGTACCCGGTATTCCTGGTGAAACAAGGCGGAGACCTGTCCGAGATGACGCTTGATCTCCCAAACACTTTCGCCACTGCCTTTAGCGCGCCCGAACAGCATAATCTCATTGGCGTAGGCCTGGGGATTATCGCCGCTGATCAAGCTGAGCAGAGTTGATTTTCCGGAACCATTCGGACCGGAAATTTTCCAGTGTTCGCCCGGCAGCACCTGCCAGCACAGCCGGTTAAGGACCAACGCCTCAGCATAGCGAACAGTGACGTTGTTCATGGCAATCAACGGCTGGCCGTGCAGGTCGGGCAACAGCGGCAATGGCGCATCACACTCCGGCAGTTGCAGCGTCTGATGCGCATCAAAATGGTTCAGACGTTGGATGGCGTTCTGGACGTAATCATCCTCCCGGCCTCCCTGCACCAGCAGTGTTCCATCACGCAGATACCCCAGATGCGTCACCTGCGGCAACAGGTTGCTGAAACGGTTGACCATAAGAACCAGCTGTCCCCCCTGCTCGATCCAACGGCCAATCAGAATGCGTAATGCATGACGCGACTGCGAATCCAAACCGTCAAACGGCTCGTCCAGCACCAACAGGCGGGGTTTCTGCACCATGGCCTGAAGGATCATCACTTTGCGCATTTCACCGGTGGAAAGAAAACGCAGCCCACGATCCAGCAGCCCTTGGCATCCCAGAGCCTCGGCCAAGGTTTCTACGTCACCCGATGCATCGGCAGCGATAAAGTCTCGCACTGGAGTCCCGTGATCCACCCGGTCGAGAAAATCAGAATCATCATGTTCCCGTTCAAACTGCAACACCTCACCCAGCCGTTCAAAGCTGACCAGAGCAGCGGGCACGTTCAAACGGCAGCGACCGGAAGTTACCGGCTGTTCTGCACACAAAACACGCCCTAAAACGCTTTTACCGGAGCCATTGCTGCCGACAAACGCCCATTGCTCATCAGGTGAAATCACCAGAGAGAGGTCGTGTAACCACGGTTGTTTACGAACTACGACGCGAATATTATCTAGTTCAATCTTCATGCTCTTTGCACCATTTCCATGATCATTTCAGCAGGGACTCGGGTTTAAAGGTGACAAAACCCCGCCCTGCGCCGCCCTCAGGATCAGCCCCCGTCGACAGCCTGCACCCTCAAATATCACGTCAGCAAATGCCATGGTGAACTTTTTGCAAAGTTTTCGACATATCATTGACGAACATAGCAAGAATACAGTAAAAATAGGATTCATTATAAGCAACTCACTGAGTGGTGTTTCCAGCAATGGGGCTGACATGGCATTTTCTGAATTTGAATTAAAACGGATCGACAAAGTGATCGGCGGACTGTGCCGTCAGAAAACTCCGGATACCCTGCGTGATCGGTTACGTTATGACTATCTTGTTCGGGACAACGACGTGTTTATCACAGAGATTCGCCCGCATTGGAAAGATCCACAAAAGAAAACTGAAACCGGCGTTGCGCGGCTTACCTATGTGTCCGAAAAACAACTGTGGACCCTGTCGTGGCAGCGCGTCAATCTGCAATGGGCTCCCTATGAAGCCCATTTTGAAGATCGGGTTCTCGACGCGCTGGTCAAAGAGATCAGTGAAGACGCTTTTGGCGTTTTTTTTGGCTAACGCCGTCAACAACAATGACGAAAGGCCGGATCAATGATCTCTTCCTGTGATGATCCCCGCTGCAGTTGGTGCCTCGGTAACGCCGATTATATCGCCTATCACGACAATCAATGGGGGGTGCCGCTGCATGACGACCGCGAGCTGTTCGAAATGCTCACTCTCGAAGGGGCCCAGGCTGGTCTGAGCTGGCTGACGATTCTCAAGAAACGCCCCCATTACCGCGAGGCGTTTGCCTATTTCGATATTGCCACGGTTGCCGCCTACACCGACAGCGACATCGCGCGGTTGATGGCCAACCCCGGCATCGTGCGCAACCGGTTGAAAATCACCTCGACCATTCGCAATGCTCGCGGCGTCTTGCGCCTGATCGATGAATTCGGCAGTTTTGACCGTTATTTATGGTCTTTTGTCAATGGCCAACCCATCATCAACCATTGGCAGAATCTCGACGAGGTTCCGGCTCAGACCAGTGAATCCCAGGCGATGAGTCGCGACCTGAAAAAGCGCGGGTTCAACTTTGTCGGTCCGACCATCTGCTACGCATTGATGCAATCCATCGGTATGGTCAACGACCATTTGGTCAGTTGCCCCCGCCATGCCCAGCTCAGCGCACCCGGCATAACACCATGAGCGCCCCTCAGCGCGAACTATTGACCGCCCTCTATTCACCCCACACAGAACTGGAACTCAGCCTGCTGCGCAGCCGTCTCGACGCAGAGGATATCCCTTACACCGTCACCAACGACCATTTCGGTTCACTGTACATTGGGGTACAGATTGAGTCCTTTAACCGCCGCTGGATTCTCGTGGCCGACAGCGCCCTGCCTCAGGCGCAAGCCGTCCTGCACGACTTCCTGGCCCGGCAAAAACAACCCACGTCCACGCTGTCGCAACCCACCTATAGCTGGTGGGATAAACTGCGCACGATTCTGGAAGTTGTGCTGTTGGGATGGATGGTTCCTCGCCGTAGGCCACCCGTCTCGGCCGAGCTGATGACCTATACGGTGCAATTTGATCACCAACAGCACCTCTTTATCGCAACAACCTCGGGGAGTCTGACGGCACAAGGGATGACGGACCTTGGCCAAACATTGCTGCAGCAGCCACAATGGCAGCCTGGCATGCCGGTCATTTTCGACCATCGTCATCTGACATTCATCTCAACCGCCGTTGAAGAGCTGGACGAGATCCGCGATTTTCACCGCAATCACCAAGACCAGATCGGCAACGGCAAGTCGGCGTTTGTTGTCGGGGCGGACCGTGTTGATGCCTGGCTGGAACTCTGGCAACAGGGCAACAAGATTTTGTCAGACCATCGTACGGCGGTGTTCGCGGAGCTGGATGAGGCACAGGATTGGATCAGACAAACCGCGTGAAACAACTTTTTGCATCCGCGGCCAAAACCTTTTATGCTGCAGGCAACCCAGATCCAGCCTTGTGGAGGTAAATGATGTCCCTAGAATGGCCCCGATTGTTGTCCCATAGTCGTGTTGGACAGCCCGCCTCGTCGTTCCCGACGACTGTTGAACGCAGTCCGTTCGAAATCGATTATGACCGGGTGGTGTTCTGTGAGCCTTTCCGCCGTCTGGCAAAAAAGACTCAGGTTCACCCTCTGGCGCCCAATGATCATATCCACAACCGCTTAATTCACTCCATTGAAGTCGGCAGCGTTGGCCGTTCTCTGGGAAAAAAAATTCAGCCGTTTCTGGTCAAGCAACATCCCGAGCACACCCATCTTTTTGGTGACATCGCCCAGATTGTCCAGGTCGGCTGCCTGATTCACGACATCGGCAATCCGCCCTTTGGCCATGCGGGTGAAAACACGATCCGTGAATGGGTGGCCAAACATGACAAACTGGTTTTCGACGACCGCGACGACGCCATCGAACGCGTCGATGAAAAAACACGTGCGGACCTGCTGCAGTTCGAGGGAAACGCCCAAGGTTTTCGTCTGGCGGCACGCAAGGACAGCACCCCCTATGGCTACATGCGCCTGACCTATGCCTCCCTCGGCGCCATGATCAAATACCCGTGGACCAGTGATGACCCGCGCGCCGCGGACAAGAAAAAGTTCAACGTTTTTGCCAGCGAAAAAGAGATCTTTGAAGACATGGTCAGCACCATGGGACTGGCGCGTGCGGATGGCACTGTCGCCCGTCATCCTCTGTCGTTTCTCACTGAAGCGGCAGATGATATCTGCTACCGCCTGCTTGACATGGAAGATGCCGTGTCTATGCGCATTTTCCCGGAAAAACCGATCAAGAAGCTGTTTTTAACACTCGCCGACTGTCCCGATGACACCTGGAAACCCACGGCCATGGCACGCAGTGAAGCGGTTGATGCCCTGATCAAAGAAACCTGTCGGGTGTTTACTGACGATTATGCGGCGATCCTCAACGGCGAACGCGAAGCCGATCTAAAAAGCGATTTTTCCGACAGATTCAGCGAGGCGTTTGCAGAGATCGCGACGCTCTACACCACCATTTTTTCCCATCGGTCCAAACTCGGCTATGAGATCGGCTCCTACAAAATGCTCGGCCGCATCATCAAGGCCTTTGTGCTTTCTGCCCAATCCCTGTGCGACCGCAAAGATTACCGCGACCTCGACTTCATCTCCCAGCGTTGTTTCAATCTGGCGTGGGACGACGCCTACATCAAAAAAAACGTCGATCAATCTTATCAATGGTGGCTGCGGCAAATCTTTGATTTTGTCTCTGGCCTCACCGACAACTATGCCATTCAGATCTCGGGCGAAATTGAAGGCATTCTAACACCCTGATGCGTAAACCCTAAAAAAACATTAACCGGAAAAGCCCTTTTTTGTTGCACGCTTAGCCTGGATGAGGCAAGCTGTTGTCTATGCCGAAGTCAGCCTTTAATGCCATTCGCAACAGCGTCAGTTCTTTTCTTGGTGGTGCCAAAGTCGCCTTCAATGAATTGGAGGAGTGCGACCAGTGTGGAGAGCAAGAAAACGACTTGGTGATCAACATTGAAATTGGTGGCGTTCCCTACCATTTTTGTGCCCAACGTGGTGAACTGGCATTCACGCCGACCGAGGAAAGTTTTATTCAGGAAATGCTCACGGCGCTCGAGGGCCTGTTCTCCGGATTTTCCGCCAAAGGCTATGCCGCGCATTTCCGCACCGCCCTACTCACGTCGTTGATGGATATTGCCGTTGCCCGCTACATTCGCGATGACCGTAAAGGGGTGTTCTGGACCACCCAAAACCTGATCCAGCTGCTGAAAAAGCTCTCATACCAACGCTACGAGGGCGTTCCGGCCACCACCGGCTTTCTCATCTATCGTAATCAGCTCGAAGAGCTGCTGCCGTTGCTGAAACAAACCCGCTACACCTGGCTCGATCTGGGGGATGACCGCAAACGGATCAACGCCAACTTTTTTGTCAATCCGCTGTCATACCGTTTTGTCGACGGTTTGCGTGCCCTGTACATCTGCGACATCCGTATGAACGTCAAGGGCACCATCCGCACCAGCAGTCCGGGACCACGCGACTCCATCGATCAGTTGGCCAACCGCGAAACCGTGTCCTTACTTGAAAAAGCCGGTTCTGGGGCCTTTGCCATTTTCGTGAATGAGGCCTCGGAGGTTGAAGTCGTGCTGGACAGCGGCAAACTGCTGGTGTGGCGTCACGGCGACTGGGGGATTTTCGACCCGGATATTTTCCGCGTCTTTTTGCGCGGCTATTTTGATAAACGCGCCATCGATGTGCTGATCTGGTCGGTGTACGCCCTGTCCAAATCACGCCACGGTACAGTCATCCTGATCAGTAATGAAAAAACCGATCTGCAGGAGCTGCGCAAAGGTTCGGTCGGCGGTCGCGACCCGCTGAGCCGGGCGCTGATCCGCCACGTCTGCGGCACCCGTATCGGCGTGTTGAAACGTTCCGGTGAACTGATGCGCATCCTCTCTTCAGACGGTCTGACGGTCATCAACCGCAAAGGGGAACTGCTCGACACCGGTGTCATCATCGACACCTCCAAAGCCGGCGACCTAGTCACCGGCGGCGGTCGCACCACGGCGGCCACCGCCGCATCCCATTACGGCCGCGTCATCAAGGTGTCCGAAGACGGTCCCATCGAACTGTTCCACAACGGCCAACTGATTTATCGTTTTGGGTAGACGCGACACCTCTAGCAGGTGGGAATAAGGACATCAGGAATGAACCGTCCGCATTCCACCCGCTCTCCGGTACTGCAGCGCCGAACGCAAGGAGCGTCGCCGTGATGATCGTCGGCAAACTGTTTGAGGGCGGTTACCAACAGACCGAGTTTTTTGCCGATATCGCGGCGTAAGCGGATGGCGTGAGGGACTCCGCAGGACGCGAAGCCCGGGAGTCGATTTTGCGCGGAAGCCCGCGTCACGTGGGCACCAAACCACGCAGACGGAGGATGCTCGCCAAAGCAGCCTAGATGCTCCACGGTAAAGCTTCAGCAATCAAAAGTCAGAGCGGAGATTACAAGATTCAATCAGTGAGGAAAACATCATGACCAGCATGGGACAGCAACGTTGGGTCGTTGTCACCGGCGCTTCCAGCGGTATCGGCCGGGATATCGCCCTGACCCTGTATCAATACGACTACCGGGTGATCGCCACCGCCCGCCGCGACGAAGACCTTGAGGAACTGCGCCGCCTCGGTCTGACCACCTGTGCTCTGGAACTGGCGGATAGTGCCGGCGTTGACCGAGCTATCAACACCATCCTGTCGTTGTGCGATAACGCCCTCTACGCCCTGATCAATAACGCCGCCTACGGCCAGCCCGGCGCGGTCGAAGACCTTTCCCGCGACAGCCTTGAACAACAGTTTGCCGTCAACCTGTTCGGCACCCACCAGCTGACCGTCGGCCTGCTTCCCGCATTGAAACAGGGCGCGGAAGGACGGTTGGTCACCATCAGCTCGGTGCTCGGTTTGGTCGCCTTCCCATGGCAAGGCGCTTACAACGCCAGCAAGTTCGCCCTCGAAGGACTGACCGACACCCTGCGTTTGGAACTTTACGATTCCCCGGTCAAAGTCAGCCTGATCGAACCGGGACCGATCCGCAGTCGTTTTCGCTACAATGCCCTGGAAGCGTTTCAGCAGGAGATTAACTGGCAGGACAGTGATCACGCCAACGACTACCGGCGAGTGACCAACTATTATGCCGCCAGTGACCACCCGACCCCGTTTACCGGATCACCGGCACTGGTCACCAAGCGAGTGCTCCATGCTCTGAGCAGCCCGCGCCCGCAACCACGCTACTATGTCACGCTGCCGACTTATGTTCTGGCGACGTGCCGACGTCTACTGCCATGGCGATGGCTGGATCGACTGCTGGTTAAGCTGGGCGCCATGCGATAACCCCTGACACGGCAACAGGTTCGTTACATACAGCCACCGAACAGTGATTACCGCGGCACAAAGTATAAGGAGTTCGACCATGTCACGACTCTGGTTCAACCGGTTGAGGCTCATCACAACACTGATCTTTGTGAGCAGCCTCCTCCTCAGTTGCACCCCGGCAACACGCAGCCCGTTGCCGGTACTGACCTATACACAGCCCCAGCAGAACCCCAACCTGCTCGTTATCCTGCGCGGCATTGGCGGTTCTGCTGAGGATTTTGAACGCCTTGGCGCCATCACAGCGGTTCGTCAGCGCAATTTGCCGTTTGACGTCGTTGTTCCCGATGCCCATTTCGGCTATTACAAAAAACAAACCCTTGTTGACCGTCTCTATGAGGATGTCATCCAACCGGCACGCCAGCAGGGCTATCAACACATCTGGCTGGCGGGTTTTTCCATGGGAGGACTCGGCAGTTTGATCTATGTGCGCGAGCACCCTGAAGATATCGACGGCATTTTGCTCATCACACCGTTTCTCGGTTGGGACGGCATCATTCACGAAATCAAAGATGCCGGTGGAGTCTCCGTCTGGCAGCCTGGAATCTTTGACCCGGCTGACGACTGGCAACGCATGGTGTGGAGCTGGATCAAGCAGTCTCAGCACACACGCCCTCTCGGTCCACCATCGCCCCCTATTTATCTGGGCTATGGGCAAGATGACAGCATCGCCGATGAAGGTCCGCCTCTGCTGGCCACAGTGCTGCCGCCCTGTAACAGCTTTCATGTCCCCGGCGGACATAACTATGAGGTGATGCTGACCATCTTCCGCCGCCATCTCGATACCCTCAGGGATCAGTTCCCGGTGAACACGCCCTGATACGCAACCGATAGGACAACTGTGGTACCGGGACATGCGCCGGACACTATTTTGCGGTAAACTGTTTATTCACGCCATGCTCCACCGTCGGTGGCAAATAAAATATCGATCCATTGACAACGAACATCTTAAGTGATGGGAATTCGACCTATGTCTGCATTGCAATTCTTTGTGGCCCTGTTTCTGATGATTTTGTCGATCAGCAGTCCGGCTGTAGCCGTCTCTGACCCTTATGTCCCGGAGGATCTGCAACCGTGGCAACAATGGGTGCTCCATGACGACCCGCAACAAGCCTGTACCCTGCTGTGGAACAGCCGTGACGAACACCGCTGCCAATGGCCCGGCAGTCTGACTCTGACCGCCAATGATCGTGGTGCCAGCTTTGACCAATACTGGGAACTGGAACAACCCGGCTGGGTACAACTGCCTGGAGACAACCGTTTCTGGCCGCAACAGGTCACAGTCAACGGGACGACCGCCACGGTATTGCGCCATCCAGGTACGGTCAGCCCGGCGGAAAATTCTGCCGCTGAAAACCAGCAACGCCCAGCCCTGTGGCTTGACGCCGGCCACTATGAAATCAGTGGTCGATTCACATGGAGCAACTTGCCGGAAACCCTCAAAGTTCCTCAGGGCACCGCCCTGCTCAAATTGACCCGCAACGGCCAGTTTATCCACCAACCACAAATGGACAGCAATGGTCTCCTTTGGCTCAACAAAGGCGACCAGAGCGCCGAAGCCGTCCAGGACCATGTCAGTTTCCGCGTTTTTCGCCATGTTGCCGACACCATCCCTCTGGTGTTGACCACCCGCATCCAACTGCATGTCTCCGGCCAAGCCCGAGAGATGCGCACCGGCGTTATGCTGCCACAGGGCTTTATTCCTTTATCACTCAACAGCCCGTTGCCCGCTCGTCTGGAAAACGACGGAACTCTACGCATTCAACTCAAGCCCGGCAACTGGACCCTGCAATTGGCCGCCCGGCACCAGGGGCCCATTGATACCTTATCACCACCAGCGCCGAACGGTCCGTGGGCCGATCAGGAGATCTGGGCGGTGGAAGCCCACCCTGAATTACGAGTGATCAGCATTGAAGGGGCCACAGCCATCGATCCGGCGCAGACCGGCATGCCCGGCCAATGGCGCAACCTGCCGAGTTATCTGATGACCCCGGACACGCCATTGACCCTGGTACCGCGTAAACGTGGTGACAGCGATCCAGCCAGTGAGCGACTACGTCTTGAGCGCACCTTGTGGCTCGATTTTGACGGCGGCGGTTACACGGTCAAAGATTTTATTTCCGGCGAGCTGAAAAACCGCTCGCGCCTTGATGCAACACCGGTGCTGCAACTGGGCCGGGTCAGCAGCCATGGCGAAGACCAGTTCATCACCCATGTTGACGGTGCCGCCGGGCCAGGTGTTGAACTGCGCCAGAGCCAGGTGGCTCTGGAAGCGGAAAGCCGCATGCAACCGACAGAGCTGGGTTCTCTGCCGGCGGTCGGCTGGCAGTTTAATCCCGAACATCTGGTCACCCGCCTTAATCTGCCGCCGGGCTGGCGACTCATTGAAGCCACCGGCGTCGACAGCGCCTCCTCCACGTGGCTGCAGCGCTGGACCCTGCTGGACATCTTTATCGTGCTGATTCTCACTCTGAGTTTTGGCCGTTTGTGGGGTTTTACCGCTGGTGCCGTCGCCCTGACCGGGCTGGTGCTGATCTACCACGAACCTCAGGCACCGCGACTTATCTGGCTGCATGTGTTGATCCCGATCGCTCTGCTGCGCGTGCTGCCCGCCGGACGCGTCAAACAGCTCACCCAATGGTATCGCAATCTGGCCCTGCTCGGTCTGCTGGTAATTGTATTGATGTTCAGCGTCCAGCAGATTCGCAGTGCCCTGTATCCGCAACTGACCCCACACCGCAGTGCGCCGCGCCACTATCAGGCGGAGCCGATGATGTCCGTGGCCACGGATGAGGTGATGATGGAAAAAAACGCCGTCGCGCCGCTGAAGGCAACACGCCAGTCGCTGGGGAAAGCACTGTCCAGCTACCGTCCTGACCTGAAAATTCAGACTGGACCAGGGCTACCGAAGTGGCAATGGCAACAGGTTGAACTGCGCTGGAACGGCCCGGTCATGTCCGACCAGAGCCTGCACCTGTTCCTGTTGCCACCGCTGGCAACCCGCCTGCTCCTGGTTGCCGGGGTGGTGATGATCGCCCTGATGTTCCTCCATCTGTTCAGCCAGGGTCCACTGCCACGCTGGAAGAGTGAATCGAACGGCACGGATCACGGCAAGAGCGGCACCACCACAGCTCTGGCGGCCTTCGTTGCAGCCAGTCTGCTCACTTTGCTGCTCGGCGTTGGCACAACAACGACCCAGGCCGCGCAAGGGGGGCAAGGCACCTTTCCTTCGCCGGAGCTGTTGGATGAACTCTATGCTCGCCTTACCGAGCCGGTGGCTTGCGCCCCCTACTGCACCGCATTGGATCAGCTCGATATTCAGGCCGACAGCCAACGCCTCAAGCTGGAGATGACCTATCACAGTCAGGTCGCCAGTGCCGTACCATTGCCTTTCCCGTTACAGCAACTCTCAGTGCAGACCGTCCAACTGGATGGCAAAAGCCGTATCCCGCTCTATCGCGATCAGCGCCAACAACTGTGGGCACGGGTCCCGGCGGGCAAACACGTCATCACCCTGCATGCGCCGTTACCCGACAGCCTGCAACGCGTCCAGCTGCCGGTGCCTATGGCGGCCGGCATGGTCCATCTGACAACGCCGGGCTGGCGCATCGGCGGCATCAGCAACGGTCAGGCCAGTCATGGCCCCATTGAGCTGACCCGCCTTAGTGACAGTGAAGAGAAAAAACTGCAACCCGGTGAACTACCGGCCTTTGTTCGTGTCGAGCGCGAACTGGTGCTCGGCCTCGATTGGCAAGTGCAGACCACTGTCACCCGCCTCAGTCAGAAAGGTGCGGCCGCGGTACTGGAAATTCCCCTGCTCAGCGGTGAACGGGTCACCGGTCGTGACATTACCGTCAAAGACAACATAGCCATCATCAATCTGCCCGCAGATATCGAACAGGTGCGCTGGCAATCATCATTGGAAAAATCAAGCCAGCTCGAACTGGTCGCTGCCGACAGTGGCCCGTTCAACGAAATCTGGCGCGTCAACGCTGATCGGATGTGGCATGTGGTTAGCAAAGGTATTCCCGTAATCCACCGTTACCAGTATGGCCGCTGGTTGCCGCAATGGTCGCCGTGGGCCAACGAACGACTGACCCTGAGCATCACCCGCCCCGAAGGGGTTAAAGGGCAAACGGTGACCATTGACAACAGCCATCTTGAAATTACGCCGGGTAAGCGCAGCACCTCGGCACATCTGACCATTGATATCCGCAGCAGTCACGGAACCGATCACGTCATCACCCTGCCGAAAGGTGCGGAACTCGACGAGGTCACCATCAACGGCCAGAGCCAGCCCATCAAGCAGAACAATCAGAATCCCCGTCTGGTCACCCTGCCGCTGGTGCCCGGTGCCCAGAGTATCACCCTGAACTGGCATCAGCCTGAGGGTGTCAGTTGTCTGACAAAAACGCCAACGGTTAATCTCGGCACCTCTCATGTTGAGAGTCATATGGCTCTCAAGCTGCCTGAGAGTCGCTGGACATTGTTTGTCGGCGGGCCGGTGCTCGGACCAGCGGTGTTGTTCTGGGGCGTGCTGCTGGTGATCCTGGCCGGAGCCTTGATTCTCGGCCGCAAAGCGCCAACACCGCTGCGCTGGTGGCACTGGCTGCTGCTGTGTGCCGGACTGAGTCAGGCCAGTCTGCCGGCGCTGCTGCCGGTAGTCGGCTGGCTGGTGTTGCTGGGAGTGCGCCGTGACCATAGCGATAAACTGAACACGCCACTGCGTTTCAACCTGGCACAAACGGGCCTGGTCTTTTTAAGCGTCATTGCACTACTTACGATTCTCAGCGCCATTCAGCAAGGATTGTTGGGGCTGCCGGAAATGCAGATTGCCGGCAACAACTCAACGGCGTGGAATCTGCGCTGGTATCAAGACCGCAGTCTCGGCCCGGTCGCAGAAGCATGGGCGGTTTCAGTGCCGATGTATGTCTACCGCGTGTTGATGTTGCTGTGGGCGCTGTGGCTGGCTTCAGCCCTGCTGCGTTGGATCAACTGGGGGTGGGAGAGCTTCAACCGCGACGGTCTGTGGAAAAAGTTCCCACCGCGCCAGCCGCGTAAGGCCACGGCGGCCAAGACTTCAAGCCCACCGGCTGCTCCGCCAACGGATCAGACCGGCGAAGAAGCCACGCAATCCGCAACGGCTGTGCCGGACAAGCAGGACAATCCGATTGCCAAAGCGCCGGAAGAGGAGCTGTCGTTTGTCATTGAAAGCGCCTTTCCAGATGATGAAAAGGAGAAGGAGTAACCCATGGATCAACTGGATCAGATTACAGCCGTTATCGCCTTGAGCATGGGCGCGGCCTGGGCCAGCGGCATCAACCTCTACGCCACCATTCTGGTGCTGGGGCTGATGGGCAATTCCGGCACCATGGTCCTTCCACAGACATTGCAGATTGTTCAGGAACCCATCGTTATCGGCGCCAGCGCCCTGATGTATGTGGTGGAGTTCTTTGCTGATAAATTCCCCGGTGTGGATACCGGCTGGGACACCATCCACACCTTTATCCGCATTCCGGCCGGCGCCGCTCTGGCCGCAGCAGCCACCGGTGGCGTTGATCCCTCGATCAGTCTGGCCGCTGCGATTGTCGGCGGCACTCTGACGGCGGCGACTCATGCCACCAAGGCCGGTTCGCGGGTGCTGATCAACACCTCACCCGAGCCGGTGACCAATTGGGCGGCCTCACTGAGTGAAGATGTCGCCGTCATCGGTGGACTGTGGGTGGCCCTTAATCACCCCCTGGTGTTCATCGGTTTGCTGATTGTTTTTATTTTGCTGCTGGTCTGGCTGCTGCCGAAACTGTGGCGGGGAATCAAAAAGGTGTTTGCCGCCATCGGCCGATTGTTTTCCGGCAAAAAATCTGCTGAGGTTGTTCAAGAACCACCCCAAATCGAACCTCCAACCTAACCACGCAGGAGGGCACCATGTTTGAATCTGTCGAACTCGGCCAACAGGTCGACAAGCAGGAGTACAAAGACGCCATCGCCCAACTGCGTACCCAGCTGATCACCGCCCAGATCGCCTGTCAAAAGGCCTCAGGGCCGATCATTCTTCTGATCTCCGGAATGGATGGTGCCGGTAAAGGGGAGCTGGTCAATGCTCTAGGCGACATGCTTGACATGCGCAATGTGGTGATCCAGACCTTTTGGGAAACCAGCGACGAAGAACAGCAACGGCCCGACCATTGGCGATTCTGGCGGGCGATGCCCAAACGGGGCCAGATCGGCATCTTTTTCGGTGCCTGGTACACCGATCCCATGCGTCGCTATGTTGAAGGCCAGGCCGATGAAATCGCCCTGGAACACGACATGCGCCGCATTGTCCGCCTGGAGAAGATGCTCGCCGACGACCATGCGGTGATCCTTAAATTCTGGTTTCACCTCAGTGCGGAAACGCAGAAACAAAAACATCAGAAACTGAAGAAAAAGCACAAAGAATCGCCGGAGATGATCAAGCGCGCCATGTGGCATTTCGACCATTACTCGCGCATCCGCGATGCCGCTGAACAGTCGATTCGCCACACGGATCGCGCCCAGGCCCGCTGGTATCTGATTGACGCCAGTCATAAGCGCCACCGCCATCTGCGCGTGTTCACCATTCTCAACAAGGCCCTACAGATCTGTACCGAGCAAAACCACAGCCCGCTGGTCGCCGATGATGTGATCATGGATGTGGATACTGCACCAGTACTCAACAGCGTCAATCTCGACCACACGCTGGGACCCGACTCCTACCACGATCAGCTCACAGAGTATCAGAGCCGATTACACCGCCTTATCTGGCTGGCGTACAAGAAACGGTTATCAACCATCCTGCTGTTTGAAGGCTGGGATGCCGCCGGTAAAGGCGGCAGCATCCGTCGCGTTGCCAACGCCATGGACCCGCGACTGGTGCAACAGATCTCCATCGGCTCGCCCACAGACGAAGAGAAAGACCACCATTACCTGTGGCGTTTCTGGCGGCACCTGCCGCGTGCCGGCATGGTGACCATTTATGATCGAAGCTGGTACGGACGCACCCTGGTGGAACGGGTGGAAGGTTTTGCCCACCCTGCCGAATGGCATCGTGCTTACGAGGAGATCAATGAGTTTGAGCAGCAACTGATCCAGGCTCCCACTCTGCTGCTCAAGTTTTGGCTACACATTGATCAGGACGAGCAATTGCGTCGATTCAAAGAGCGGGAGGTTACACCGTGGAAGCAACACAAGATCACCGACGAAGACTGGCGCAACCGTGAAAAATGGGCTGATTACGAACGGGCCGTCAATGAAACGATCAGCCGCACCAGCACTCGAGAAGCCCCTTGGCAACTGATTGCGGCCAACGACAAAAAATTTGCCCGTATTGCCGTCTTGCGGCACACGGTCGAGCAGCTCGAACGGCTGCTCAACGAGGTAAAAAAATGAAACGATTTTATCTGTTGTTTTTGGGCAGTGCCATCCCTTTTGGCCTGGTGATGTTCGCCATCTCCATCAGTGATAATTCCTGGCAACGTGCTGTGGCTCTGGCTGTCATCATGGGATTTCTATTTGGCTCCGGGGTCGCTCAGGGCTTGACCTGGTGGTTGGATCGACGCAAAGGGAATGAAGAAAAACGGGACTGATTCATTGAAGCAATCTTGCCCTGCTCTGACACTGTGTTTTCCCGTTCGCTTTACATAAGATCAGACATAAGATCAGGATTCTCACCATGACAAAAAACGAATTGACCATTGATCTACGCCAGATGATCCTGGCCATTGAAACCGCCGTCTCGTTCGTCGGCATGAACGACGTCAACCACGGCAAACGCGTCGGCTACATCGCCAGTCAACTCGGCCATCATCTTGGTTTCAGCGACGAAGGTATTCAATTTGCCTTTGATCTCGGTCTGCTTCATGACTGCGGGGTCTCCACCGAACAGATGCACTCCAACCTGGTCAACCATTTTGACTGGGAAGACGCCCATATCCATTGTGAGATCGGCTACAATCTGCTGAAAAATTTCGCTCCCCTGGCCGCCTATGCCACACCGATCCTCTACCACCATACCCCCTGGCAGCAACTTGTGGAAACCAACGTGACCCGTCATGATGCTCGGATGGCGAACCTGATTTTTTTAAGTGACCGCATCGACATTCTAGCCGCATCACATTATAAAAACGATATTCTAGTCGCCCGAGAGGAGATCAGCCGTTCCATCAACACGTATGGCGGCAGTTATTTTGACCTAACCCTGGTCGATGCCTTTAATGCTGTGAAAAAATCCGAGGCATTTTGGATTTCCCTGGAAGATCGTCACGTTACCCGTTATGTGTGGAATATGGGCCAGATGGAAAGCAACACACCGCTAACCCTGGAGCAACTGCGCCAGCTCTCGCTGATCATGGCCTATATTGTCGACCAGAAAAGCCCGTTCACCGCCGAGCATTCTCTGCTGGTTGCCAGCCTCGCTTCCTATATTGCCAAAAGTTACGGCCTGTCACCGATACAGTGTGAAAAAATCGAGGTTGCCGGATTACTTCACGACCTCGGCAAGCTGCACACGCCGGATCACATTCTCGCTAAACCTGCCCCACTCACCACCATTGAGCGCTCCATCATGAATCAACACAGTTATGAAACCTATGAGATTCTTCGCCACATTAACGGGCTGGGAGAGATCGCCGAATGGGCGGCTTATCATCATGAAGGGATTAACGGGGGAGGCTATCCCTTTCATCCCTCCGCCACCAAACTCAGCACCGAAGCGCGTATTATCGCAGTGGCGGATATTTTTCAGGCTGTGGTACAAGACCGCCCTTACCGTGACGGCCTGACTTTGAATGAAGCCATAAGAATCCTCGAAGAGATGGCGTGTTGCGGCAAGCTGGATGAGGAAATTGTGGCGTTAGTCAAGCAGCATGCCGTGGCATGTTTCCGTATTGCTTCGGGTGAGGATCAGGATGAACGGTTGAGTTATCACGGAATGGTTCCCGAAAGGATGAACTATCAAGTCTCATGAATAGGAGCGGTGAAGCACGCTGGAAACAAACGCATTGTCGGTTGATCCAGGTTCAGGAGAAGCTCAACTTGTTTTTGCTTCCTCTTGAACGCTCAGTCAAAAGGATATCGGCTGCCGGGACGAAATCCGGCGACCTTGACTGTGATCTTGAGCTTCAGTGGTTCATTATTCAGAGCGAATTGCGCTGGCAGGCATCATCCGTTCGCGATGTTGGTACCCACGTGACGCGGGCTTCCGCGCCCGCACTTCGGGGCACTTTTGCGTCGACAAAAGTACCGCAAAATCGACTCCCGTCATTGCACCCTATCGGGTTCCCTCTCTCCATTCTCTTACATCGCAATGTCGGCAAAACTCGCTACCGCTCAAACAGGTTGCCGACAACCATTGCGCTGACGTTCATTGCGTTCGGTGCTGCTGAACGGGAGGGCTGGGCTGCTTAATAACACACCACTGCAGGGCGGGCACCGTCCCGCCCGTTTGATTGGTGCCACACCAGAGATAGAACGCGACTGAAGATTGTTATCACGGTTTTACGCCAAAGGAGATGAGTCGCAAGATTCGTCGACCTAAAGGGCGGCGAGCCGAATCTGTGAAGCATTACGGAAACAGACCCATTGTCGGTTAATCTGAGGGTCAGGAGGTGTTCAAGCTGGTTTTTGCATACTTTTGAGCGGCCAGTCAAAAGGATGTCGGCTGCCGGGACGAATCCCGGCGACCTTGACTTTGCTCTTCAGTGGTTCGTCACTCGGAACTGACCGCTCTGGCGAACATCATCCGTTCGCGAAGGTGGTACCCACATGACGCGGGCTTCCGCGCCCGCACTTCGGGGCACTTTTGCGTCGACAAAAGTACCGCAAAATCGACTCCCGTCATTGCACCCTATCGGGTTCCCTCACTCCATTCTCTTACATCGCAATGTCGGCAAAACTCGCTGACGCTCAAACAGGTTGCCGACAACCATTGCGCTGACGTTCATTGCGTTCGGTGCTGCTGAACGGGAGGGCTTGGGTGCTCAATTACACTCTGACGCAAGGGCGGGCACCGTCCCGCCCGTTTGATCGGTACCACACCTGAGATAGGGCGCGACTTAAGATTGTTATCACCGTTTTACGCCACAGACGATGAATTGCACGCGATTCGCCGACCTAAAGGGCGGCGAGCCGAATCTGTGACGCATCACGGAAACAGACCCATTGTCGGTGGATTCAGGTTCAGGAGGTGTTCAAGCCGGTTTTTGCATCCTTTTGAGCGGCCAGTCAAAAGGATGTCGGCTGCCGGGACGAATCCCGGCGACCTTGACTTTGATCTTGATCTTTAATGGTTCGTAATCCGAAAAGAATCGCTCTGGCGAACATCATCCGTTCGCGAAGGTGGTACCCACGTGACGCGGGCTTCCGCGCCCGCTCGTCGGGGCACTTTTGCGTCGACAAAAGTACCGCAAAATCGACTCCCAAGGGGTTGTCATCAATCAGCCTTCACGGTGTTGTTGCGGATCTTTTTCACGTCAGCCGCGTTATCGGTCGTCGCCATAGAACGACTATAGCTCCTCCCTCTGCCTTGCTGACGCAAAAAATCTCACGCAACACCTCTCGTTCATCTGATCAATAACAACCCCATTGCGCCCTTACGGGTTCCCTCCCTGCGTTCACTAACACCGCGATGTTGGCAAAACTCGCCCAGTCGGCATCAGTCCTCAAACAGGTTGCCGACAACCATCGCGCTGACCGTTCTCTTCGTTCGGCGCTGCTGAACGGGAGAGCTAGGCTGCTTAATAACACACGACTGAAGGGCGGGCACCGTCCCGCCCGTTTTATTGGTGCCACAACAGAGATAGAGCGCGACTGAAGATTGTTATCACCGTTTTACACCAAAGGAGATGAGTCGCAGGATTCGTCGACCTAAAGGGCGACGAGCCGAATCTGTGAAGCATCACGGAAACAGACCCATTGTCAGTGGATTTAGGTTCAGGAGGTGTTCAAGCTGGTTTTTGCATACTTTTGAGCGGCTAGTCAAAAGTATGTCGGCTGCCGGGACGAAACCCGGCGACCTTGACTTTGACCTTGATCTTCAGTAGTTCGCAATTCACAACGGATCGCAAAGACAGACATCACCTGGACACGCCCGTTAAGAACCACATGACACGTATCTCAAGTCTCCGCGATTCCACGCCCCTCAGCCCAAAGCCACATCCAATGTCATCATGATGGCAAACCCGCACATGGCGCCAACCGTGGCCAAATCGGTATTGCGCGCCAGTTGCGACTCGGGAATAACCTCCTCCACCACCACGTAGATCATGGCGCCGGCAGCAAAGGACAGCGCATAGGGCAACAACGGTTCCATCCAGATAACAGCTATGGCCCCAAGCACCCCGGCAATGGGTTCGACCATGCCGGATAACTGGCCGTACCAAAAGCTCTTTGCACGAGACATCCCCTCGCGACGCAGCGGAACGGAGACAGCCGAGCCTTCGGGGAAGTTCTGAATGCCGATACCAACCGCCAGAGCAATGGCTCCAGCTAAAGAGGCGGAAGGCAAATCAGCAGCCAATGCGCCAAAGGCCACGCCGACTGCGAGACCTTCAGGAATATTATGCAGAGTGATGGCAAGACACAGCAGAGTGCTGCGCTGCCAACTGGTTTTGATCCCTTCGGCTTCGGACATGGGATAACCAGAGTGCAGATGGGGCAGGATTTTATCGACCAGCCAAAGAAACCCACCGCCGGACAGAAAGCCAACTGTGGCGGGAATCCACGGTGTTCCTCCGGCATTTTCCGTCATTTCAATGGCCGGTGCAAGCAACGACCAGAAACTCGCCGCAATCATGACTCCGGCGGCCGCACCGAGCATACCGTCAAGCATTTTACGATTAATTGTCTTGAAAAAGATGACAACACTGGCTCCCAATGCAGTCATAAACCAGGTAAATAAAGTGGCCACCAACGCCTGCATTACCGGGGTCAGATTCAAAAACCAGTCGGACATGACAACTCCTTTTAATAACGGCAGTGAAACATCCTGTTAACGACGGTTATCGGTCATATCCAACGGCACAATCCACTCGGCGAACTGCTGTTCGGTCACGTAGCCCAATGCCAAGGCCGACTCGCGCAAAGTCAGCCCTTCGTGGTGGGCTTTTTTGGCAATATGCGCCGCCTTGTCGTAGCCAATATGGCGATTAAGGGCAGTGACCAGCATCAGGTTTTTATTCAGGTTTTCGTTGATCTTCTCGTGCTCTGGTTCAATGCCGACGGCACAGTGCTCATTGAAAGCCTTGCAGGTATCGGCGAGCAGCTCACAGCTTTCCAAAACATTATGCACCATGACCGGCTTGTACACATTGAGTTGAAAATTGCCTTGAGAACCGGCAAAAGCCACGGCGGCATCATTACCGAATACCTGGGTGCAAACCATGGTCATGGCTTCACACTGGGTCGGATTAACCTTGCCGGGCATGATGGAGGATCCGGGTTCGTTTTCCGGGATCACCAGTTCACCGATACCACAGCGTGGGCCGCTGGCCAGCCAGCGCACATCGTTGGCCATCTTCATCAGACCGCCGGCCAAGGTGCGCAGGGCCGCCGAGGTATGAACCAGAGCATCGTGAGCGGACAGGGCAAAGAATTTATTATCGGCACTGCGAAACGGATGACCGCTCTCTTCAGCGATGTAGGCGGCGGTTTTATCACCGAACTGTGGGTGGGCGTTGAGGCCGGTGCCGACGGCGGTGCCACCGATGGCCAGATCGTAGAGCCCCGGTAAAGACTCACGCACCGCCTGCAGGCCAAAATCGATCTGCGCCACCCAGGCGCTGATCTCCTGACCGAGGGTGATGGGCGTGGCATCCTGGAGATGAGTGCGTCCCACCTTGACAATGGCGTCAAACTGTTCGGCCTTAGCGGCGAGCGTGTCACGCAACTCGGTCACCGCCGGAAACAGTACGGATTCGAGTTGGTCGACCACGGCAATATGCATGGCGGTGGGAAAGGTGTCGTTCGACGACTGGCCACGATTGACATGATCATTGGGATGCACCGGATCTTTGGTCCCCATGCTGCCACCAGCCAACTCAATGGCGCGGTTGGAGATTACTTCGTTGGCGTTCATGTTGGATTGGGTGCCGGAACCGGTCTGAAACACCACCAACGGAAAATGCTCGTCCAGGAGTCCCTTGATCACTTCGTCGGCCGCTTTGCAGATCAACTGGGCCAGGTCTTCGGGCAATTCACCGAGTTCGGCATTGGCGCGAGCAGCAGATTTTTTCAGAATCCCGAGAGCTTTGATTACCGGACGTTGCCATTGGAAGCGACTGACGCCGATGGGAAAGTTGCCGATGGAACGTTGGGTTTGTGCCCCCCAATAACGATCAGCCACCACATCAATGGCCCCCATAGAATCGGTTTCTTTACGATAAGTGGTCATGGTTCCTCCTGATATGTCAAAACATCTGATTCAAGGCAATGTGCGGGTTTTTCAGGGTTGCTATGAGCAATAGTAACAAAAACATCGCGGACTTGAACCCGATTTAATGTATTGGCCACACATGGCGGTGTCAAAAGCACCTTTTCAAACATAAAAAAAGCCAGCCGGATGGGAAGCCGGCTGGCCAATTGCAGGGTAGGACACTGATGTTTTAGCAGCGGGTTGAAAAACAATCGGCAGCCCCCATAGATGGGCGTCAAAAATCAAGAACGGATTTCAGGTGCTTGATTTTATAAGCAAGACGGAAATTGCATTTTCGGCTTGCGTCGTTGAAAAGCCCGCGGATGCGCCTGTTTCAACATCCTGTTATCTGAGATAGGCATTCTCCAGGGTTGAAGCCAGCTCCGGGTTTTTCTTATCAACCTGAAAGATGACCGTTTCACCATGAGGACCGGCACCCAGAAGGGTCTTGGTGTAAGGGAGGTGTTTATGGGTTGAAAACTTTTCGTTCATTGTGGCATCACCAATGACAAAGATACGGCCTTTGTATTTCCAGGCGGTATAGATGTCGTTGCTTTCCAGCATCCAGGCGATCTCGTTGAATTTTTCCATCAGGTTTTCGGTGTAGGCAGGATCCTTCTTTTTGACTTCGTAGATCACCGTCTCACCTTGCGGACCGGCGCCGAGGGTGGTTTTAGTGTAAGGCAGATGTTTATGAGCGACAAAAGCGGCTTTGGTCTCTTCATCGCCGATCACGTAGAGGCGGTTGTTGTAACGGTAAACCGCAATCTCTTTTTGATCGACATTAAGCTCCACCGGGCGTTCTTCAACAGCGCTTTTACTCGCTGACTCAACCGCTTTGGGCGTGGTTTGCGCCACACAGCCGACACCACACAGCAGCACACTGAAAACCATCAAAATCTTTACAAACATAGCATCGTTCTCCTTATGAGTTATCAGGACAGGTCACGACGCTACTGTGCTCAGTGGATGTTAGGATTTTGCTCAGCCCGAGTCAGGATTCAATAAACTCGCCGGGACGCTAAGGGCGAGAGGTCTCTCTATTGCCCCTGATCCTGCGAGTTCAACAGCAGCCACAGCCCTTTTTGCGGCCCTCTTTTTTTTGTTACTGCGGCTTTTTTACCTGACCTTTTCTCTGGCGCGGGTCAGGGTCCGCGTTAAAATGGGAATCGTTGGAAAAGCCCCTGGCTGATGTGGTAAAAATCCGCTGCGCCCCATTTAATGCCAAAGGGCCGGGTTAAAAATAAACCCGGCCCTTTGGGACTCCCATCCATGGACTTAGCGAACCGTTGTGAACAAGACGGCTGAAAAAAATGATTCCAGATGTTCACACTGAAGTTATTGGCCACCTAAAATTTCAAGAACTTCAGCAGTTTTCTGCTCCATCAACGCCTGATCACCCCGTGATTCGACATTAAGGCGCACCACCGGCTCGGTGTTGGACATGCGCAGATTGAAGCGCCATTGGGCAAATCCAAGGCTGACACCGTCGGTAAAATCTTCGCTGATGGCCTGCGGACTGTAATGGGCTCGAACCCGTTCAATGGTGGCCTGAGCATCATCAACATGGCGGTTGATTTCACCACTGGCCGGAAACAGCGCAATGCGCTGATCAACCAGACTCGACAAGCTGTTACCGGTACGACTCATGATCTCCAGCACCAGCAACCACGGGATCATACCGCTGTCGCAATAGGAAAAATCGCGGAAATAATGATGGGCACTCATCTCACCGCCGTAGATCGCATCTTCGCTACGCATCCGCTCTTTGATGAACGCATGGCCTGATTTGCACTGGATCGCCTGACCTCCGGCTTCGGTGACCATATCAACGGTGTTCCACACCAACCGTGGATCGTGAATAATCTTGGCGCCTGGGTTGCTCTGCAACAGGGCCAATCCGAGCAGGCCGACCAGGTAATAACCTTCGATAAATCGACCGGTTTCATCAAAGAAAAAGCAGCGATCAAAATCGCCGTCCCAGGCAATCCCAACATCAGCGTTATGGGCGTTGAGGGCCTCAACAGTCGCCGCACGGTTTTCCGGCAAAATAGGATTGGGGATGCCGTTGGGGAAATGGCCGTCCGGTTCATGGTAAATTTTGATGAATTCAAACGGCAGATATTTTTCCAGCCGATCAATGGTTGGCCCGGCACAACCGTTGCCGGCATTGACCACCACTTTGAGCGGCTTCAGGGCATTGACATCGATGTAGCTAAGCAGATGGTCCACATACTCTTGCGTCACATCCAGTGACTGGATGGTTCCCTGGCGTTGCGGCTCGACAAAACGGTTGGCCGCCACCATAGTCTGAATCTCTTTGAGCCCGGTATCACTGCTGATCGGTTTTGACTGCTCGCGAACCAGCTTCATGCCGTTAAAATCCATGGGATTGTGGCTGGCCGTCACCATGATGCCACCGTCCATATTCTGGCTGAATGTCGCAAAGTAGACCTCTTCGGTGCCGCACAGGCCGATATCAAAGACATCCACACCGGCCTCGGTCAGCCCTTTGGCCAACGCCGCACACAACGACGTGCTGGACAGGCGCACATCCCGCCCGACAATCACTTTTTGCGGCTTGAGAAACTCCGCATAGGCACGCCCGATCCGGTAGGCAATCTCTTCATTGAGTTCATCGGGCAACCGCCCGCGAATGTCATAGGCTTTAAAACAGGTCAACTCCATTGAGATTTCACCTTTCGTTGTCAAATTAATTGATTATTGAGGGGTCGATGGTCAGTCCGGCAGTTGCTCGGTCTGAACTTCTACCGGAGTCAGCCGCCAGATATCGTCATTGTATTCACGCATGGTACGATCGGTGGAGAAACGACCACTGCGCGCACAGTTGATCAGGCTCATCCGTATCCAAGCCTCCTCATCGTTAAACAGCTCGGCCACCCGTTTCTGGCACTCCACATAACTGCGGAAGTCGGCCAGAGTCATCCACGGATCATGGGGACTGGTCAATGAGGCAATGACATCATCAAAAATGCCTCGTTCAAAGCGGTTGAAATGGCCCGATTTGAGCAATTGCATCACCAGTTTCAAATCATCATCTCCGGCAATGACCGCAACAGGCCGGTAGGTTTTTCGTTGTTGCTCCACCTGCTCGGCATGTAAACCGAACAGAAAGAAGTTCTCTTCGCCCACAGCGTCACGAATCTCAACATTGGCCCCGTCGAGGGTGCCGATGGTGATGGCACCATTCATCATAAACTTCATATTCCCGGTTCCAGAGGCTTCTTTGCCGGCGGTGGAAATCTGTTCGGAAAGATCGGTACCGGCGCAAATCACTTCCATGGCCGAGACATTATAATCGGGCAAAAACACCAATTTGAGGCGGTCACCGACTTCCGGATCGTTGTTAATGACATTGGCGACATTATGGATCAGTTTGATGATCTTCTTGGCCATGGCATAACCGGGGGCTGCTTTGCCGCCGATAATCACACAGCGGTTAGTCCACTGGCTTGGGCGCTCAAATTTAATCCGCGCATACAGGTGAATGATATGCAGCACATTGAGCAACTGCCGTTTATATTCGTGAATCCGCTTGACCTGGACATCGAACATCACCTCAGGATTGATCACAATCCCGGTACGTTGGTGAACCAGCTCGGCAAGACGTTTTTTATTGTGGTGGCGGATCTGCCACCAACGCCGGCAAAAGCCCCGATCATCAATATAATCTTCCAATCGTACCAACTGTGACAGATCAGTCATCCAGCCATCGCCGATGGTTTCAAACAACAGTTCACGAAATTGAGGATTAGCACAAGCCAGCCAGCGCCGCGGGGTGACACCGTTGGTCTTGTTGTTGAACTTTTCCGGCCACAACTGATAAAAATCGTAAAACAGCCCCTCGCGCAACAAGCGTGAATGCAGTTCGGCCACCCCATTGACCGAAAAACTGCCGACCAGAGCGAGATGAGCCATACGCACCCGGTTGTTGGGATCGATAAGTGACATACGCTGCACCCGTTGTTCATCACCGGGCCACTTCATCGATACCTCAGTCAGAAAGCGGCTGTTGATCTCGTAAATGATCTCCAGATGGCGCGGCAACATGCGCCGTATTAACGAAACCGACCAGGTCTCCAGAGCTTCAGGCAGCAGGGTGTGATTGGTGTAAGCCATGGTCTGCGTGACAATGCACCAGGCCTCATCCCATTCGAGATGTTCGTCATCAACCAGCAGTCGCATCAGCTCAACCACGGCCAGACTGGGGTGGGTATCATTTAACTGAAAGACATTACTTTCGGAGAAATTGCTGAAATCGGCTCCATGGTTGCGCTTCCAGTGTTTGAGGATATCCTGCAGGCTGGCCGACACCAGAAAATACTGCTGGCGTAAGCGCAGCTCTTTGCCGGACTCGTTGGCATCATTGGGATACAGCACCATGGTGATGCTTTCGGCCTCGTTTTTCTCTGCCACGGCTTCATAATAGGACCCGGCGTTAAACTCCGACAGGTTGAAATCTTCCACTGAGGCCGCCGACCACAACCGCAACGTGTTGACGGTCTGGTTCTGATACCCGGCAATCGGCACATCATAAGGCACGGCCAGCACTTCCTCATCGTGATCCCAGTGCACGATCAACCGTCCGCTATGGGGCTCCTTGTACATACGCGTACAACCGCCAAACGGGATAACGCAGGTGTAATCAGCCCGTTGCACCTCCCAGGGATACTCGCCGTGACGCAACCAGGGATCCGGGTCTTCCATCTGGTAACCGTTTTGAATCCGTTGCCGGAACATGCCGTATTTATAGCGCAATCCATAGCCCATCACCGGAAGTTGCAATGTAGCGCAGCTGTCCATGAAGCAGGCAGCCAGCCGACCGAGGCCACCATTGCCCAACCCGGCATCGCGTTCGGCATTCTCCACTTCTTCAAGGGTCTGGCCGAGACGATACAGCACGTTGCGCACCGGATCTTCAACATCCAGACTCAACAGGTTGTTGAGCAACGAGCGACCGATGAGAAACTCCATCGACAGATAATAGGCTTTTTTGGTTCCGGCCTGATAATGGGACAGCCAGGTATCGCGCCAGCGGGCCATCAGCCGGTCGCGCACACTGTAGGACAGCGCTTTGAACAGATAGTAATGGGGCGACTGCAGATGACGGCCAAAGGTGTTGTACAGGTAATGGAGAAAACTGGCTTCAAGACCCGCCTCATCATTGCCCAGACATTTCAGGGCCTTGCGCACAACGGTCTCGGTTTCACGTTCAAAATCTGGAATGACCATTATACCTCTCCCGAACGGTACAGTTCAAGATAACGCTCAGCACTGGATTGCCAGCTGAAATCTTTGAGCATGCCGTTTTTCTGTAATTGCTGCCAACTGCGCAGACGCCGATAGAGCGCCAGCGCCTGCAACAATGTATCGCGTAACGCATCACTGGATGGCACATTGAAAACAAATCCCGTGCCGTCACCCTGTTTGATGCTGTCGGCCGTCGCATTAACCACGGTGTCCTTGAGACCACCAGTGGCGTGGACCAGTGGCGGTGTGCCATAGGTAAGACTGTACATCTGGTTGAGGCCACAGGGTTCAAAGCGCGACGGCATCAGGAACAGATCACAGCCCGCTTCAAGCAGATGGGCCATGGCTTCCGAATAACCGATATAAACAAACACCCGCTGGGGATGGCGTTCGGCCAACCCACGCAACAGCGTCTCATACTGCGCCTGGCCGCTGCCGATAAAGACAAAACAGGCGTCGCTGTTTTCCAACAAGTCAGGTACGGCATCAACAATCAGATCAATGCCTTTCTGCTCCACCAGCCGACCGACAAATCCGCACAACGGCGCGTCCAGGACAGCCTCACCATGAGGACCGGCCATCTGAGTCAACAGCGCCTGCTTATTGCGTTTTTTCTGTGCCACCCGCCCTTTTTTCACACTGTAGCGATACGGGATATGTTCATCTGTGGCCGGGTTCCAGACTTGGGTATCCATGCCATTGATAATGCCGCTCAGGCGCTGTTCATCGCGGCATTGCTGCAACGCACCATCCAAGCCCAAGCCGTGCTCGGGCAGACAGATCTCGTCGGCATAACTGGGACTGACCGTGGTCACTTGGTCGGCAAAAACGATCCCACCCTTAATCATCGACAGGCTATTGTAAAATTCCAGTTTAGTGTAATGCCACCAGTCGGCAGGCAGTCCGAGTCCGGCAAACAGCGCATAGGGGAAACGGCCGGGGTAGGACAGGTTATGGATCGTAAACACCGTGCGCGGCCGTGGCGTTTCCAAGCTGAGAAACGCCGGCACCAGACCGGTCTGCCAATCGTGGCTATGCACCACATCGGGTTGCCAGCGCAGGCCGGCACGATCCATGGCGATCTCAACCACGGCACGGCTGAACAGACCAAACCGTTCACCGTTATCCCACAAGTCTTCACCGTCACTGTTCTGATAGGGATTGCCCGACCGATTGAACAGATCATCCACCGCCAGCAGCAGCACCTCGGCATCAAACGGTTTCTCCACGGCCGACAACACCGTAACAGTGCGGGTCACACCACAGCCGCTGACAGCAAAACGGGCAAGCTCCTCAACCGCGCCAACAGCGGACAAAGCATCGCGATAGGCCGGGATCACGACCCGAACGTCTTCTCCCAAGGCGTGTAACGCCGCCGGCAACCCCGAGCTGACATCAGCCAGCCCGCCGGTTTTAATCAGCGGATACACTTCCGAGGTTGCAAACAGTATTTTCATCAGAGATCACCTTCCCATTTCAACACCAGCATTGCCAGTGGTGGCAAAGTCACTATGCCACTGACCGGTCGGCCCATCCACGATTGGTCTTCGCTGCACAGCCGACCCGCCAAACCGACATTGCTGCCACCGTAAATTTCGGCATCACTGTTGATCAATTCCCGATAGCAGCCGCGCCGTGGCAAGCCGATGCGGTAACCTTCACGCACCACCGGGGTAAAGTTGAACAGGCAGATCAGTTGTTCATCACCGGCCTGACGAATAAAGCTTAAGACCGACTGTTGATGGTCATGACAATCGATCCAATCAAAACCCTGTGACTCAAAATCGTGCAGATGTAGAGCAGTCTCCTGCTGGTAGAGATGATTCAGGTCGCGCATCAGCAACTGCACACCACGATGCCCCGGATCATCACACACCGACCAGTCGAGACTGTGGCGACAATCCCACTCTTCCCACTGGGCAAACTCACCGCCCATGAACAGCAGCTTCTTTCCCGGATGGACCATCATATAACTGAACAGCAATCGCAGGTTAGCCCGTTTTTGCCACACGTCACCGGGCATTTTATCGACCAAAGAATGTTTAAGATGCACCACTTCGTCATGCGATAGCGGCAAAATAAAGTTTTCAAAATAAGCGTACATCTGACTGAAGGTCAGCTCGTTATGATGAAAGGACCGATACACCGGATTCTGTGAAAAATAGCCCAGGGTATCGTTCATCCAGCCCATGTTCCATTTCATGGAAAACCCCAGTCCGCCCATCCAGGTGGGTCGCGATACCATCGGCCATGAGGTCGATTCTTCAGCCATCAACACGGCACCGGGATACTGGGCGTGGATCTCAGTGTTGAGGGTTTTGATAAAATCAATGGCATCGATATTTTCGTTACCGCCATAGGCGTTGGGCAGCCATTCTCCCGGCTCACGTGAGTAATCGAGATACAACATCGAAGCCACGGCATCGACCCGCAAACCGTCGAGGTGAAATTCGCGCATCCAATACAACGCGTTGGCAATGAGAAAATTGCGCACCTCATTGCGACCGAAATTGAAAATATAGGTGCCCCAATCCTGGTGTTCGCCGAGGCGCGGATCTTCGTGCTCATAGAGAGCGCTACCGTCAAAGCGGGCCAAGGCGTAATCATCCTTAGGGAAATGGGCCGGCACCCAATCGAGAAACACGCCGATACCGTTTTGATGACAATGATCAACAAAGTAACGGAAATCGTCGGGATCGCCGAACCGGCGCGTCGGCGCATAATACCCGGTGGTCTGATAGCCCCACGATTCGTCGAGGGGATGTTCGCTGATCGGCATCAGGTTGATGTGGGTGAACCCCATCCACAACACATAATCGACCAAGCGATGGGCCAGCTCGCGGTAATTGAGGAAGCGCTGATCATCACGCCGTTGCCACGAACCAAGGTGCACTTCGTAGATACTCAGCGGTTGATGCTGCCAGTCGTATTCGCGGCGTTGTTCCATCCACGCCTGATCGTGCCATTCATGCTGACTGGCATGGATAATTGAGGCGGTGCGCGGTCGCATCTCCATGGAACGGGCGTAAGGGTCGGTCTTTTGGTGGACATGGCCCCATTGATCGCGAATTTCAAATTTATAGCGGTCATCAGGGCACAGGCCGGGAATAAACAGCTCCCAGACACCGGATTGTCCCCGCGAACGCATGGGGTGACGCAGTCCGTTCCAGGCATTGAACCCGCCCACCACGGAAACCCTCTCGGCCGACGGCGCCCAGACGGCAAACAACACACCGTCAATACCATCCAGACAACAGGGGTTAGCACCAAGGACATCGTAGAGAAACCAATGACGCCCCTCCGCGAACAGATGCAAGTCGACATCGCCGACCTGAGGTAAAAACGTATAGGAAGAGATCACCTGATGTTCAAAACCGTCGGCTTCCTGCCAACCGATCGCATAATGATTGCCAAGACGCTGCTTATCAGCGCGACTGATCCGCGCACGGAAGACGCCGCTGTTGCCAACAGCCTCCAGTTGCGGACCATCGATAATCCACGCCCGAGTTGCCGTCGGTAGCCATTCACGGATAATCCACTCGTCCGTCGGCGTTTCATGGTAGCCAAGCAGGACAAACGGATCATAATGACGCCCTTCGGCAAGGCATTTGACATCATAATGATCCGGAGTTAGCGGTTCTTCAATCATACAGTCTCTTTCATCTCTCAAAATCAGCGCACGGGCAACACATCAAGAGCGGCAGCCCTGGGCTGTTGTTCCGGCGCTGGTTCAGAAGTTATAAACGGTCACAGCGATTCAGCCAGTCCCGAATCGTCGCCGCCAAAGTGGGCGCAACCTGGTCCCAGCCAAAATGCCAGTTCCAATTACCTTCAACAGTGCCCGGCGTGTTAAGGCGGTGCTGTTCATTTAATCCCAACCAATCCTGCATCGGCACCATGGCACGTTCGGCCGGGGACTGCAACGCCGCAACAATGACCGGCCACGGCATGTCTCCGGCATCTGTGGGCAGCTCAGTTACCACCTGTTGTTGCAGCTTCTCATCCAGAGACTCAAACCAGCCCAGCGTGGTATTGTTATCATGGGTTCCGGTGTAAACTACGGAATTTTCAACCTGATTATCAATACGGTGCGGATTGCCCGCCATGCCGTCAAAGCCAAACTGTAGAACAGACAGGCCGGGCAAGTCAAAATCATCCCGCAACGCTATCACATCTTCGGTGATCACACCGAGATCTTCGGCAACAAACGGCATGTGGGGAAAGTCTTGGCGCAACGTCTCCAGCAAAGCACGCCCCGGCGTTTTCACCCAGGTGCCGTCAATGGCGGTTTCTGCCGCAGCGGGAATCTCCCACAAGGCTTCGAGGCCACGAAAATGATCAATCCGCAACAAATCCACCTTGGTCAAGGCCATGGCAATACGCTGTCGCCACCAGTGAAAACCGTTTCGCTCCATGAGTTGCCAGTGATAGTGAGGGTTGCCCCAGCGTTGGCCGGTTTCGGAGAAATAATCGGGCGGCACCCCGGCAACCACGGTCGGCTGCAGATTTTCATCCAGCTTAAACAACTCGGGGTTCGCCCAGACATCGACGCTGTCATAAGCCACGGCGATCGGCACATCGCCAAACAGGGTAATGCCGCGCTGATGAGCGGCTTCACGCACGTGCTCCCAACGTAAAAAAAGGCGGTACTGCTCTTTTTTCAGTGCCTCAAGTTCGTTGTGGTGACGCTCACGGATCGCCGCCAGCGCGTGCGTATCACGAAAGCGCAACGGCTCCGGCCACTCCGACCAACTCTGTTTATTGAACAAACCACGCAACACAACAAAAAAAGCATAATCATCGAGCCACCACTGCTGCTCATCGGCAAAGCGTCGATACTCCGCAGCGTCGATCACCTCCTGCTCGGCTGGCAGCAATGCCGGATTCAAGGCATGACAGGACAACGACTGGTACGGTGAGCGATCATCGTGAGGCACGCCCAGCGGTAACATCTGCCACAGCCTTAGTCCTGCGTCACTCATCCAATCAAGAAAACGGATCACCTCATGATCAAGCGTTCCCCCAGGTAATGATGTCGGATGCAACAGCACCCCGGCTGTTCGGGTCATGCCCACTCCTTCAGGTTAATTAAATAGTGCAAAAAAAATAATTTTCAAAACCACACGAGCTTTGTTGTAGCGAGATTCATCAATCAAAACCATCACGCCGTATTACAGGTTACGTCGCATGGTACCGGCATTTTCTGCGGCACCCCCTCCATGAGATAACGGATTCTTCAGCTTTTGTGGCGGAATTTTTTCCAGCAGTTGATACAGACGCACCAGATGACGCCGGAACAACTGGTCAAAATCACGCACACTGTCAGAAGGGTTCTGATCGCCGAACCACCAGAACCAGTCAGAGCCTTCACACACAGCCAACTGCGCGGTGGCGCGTGCCAGCTTATCCTCGGGAAGGACACCACTCATGGCGACACGGTCATAACACTGCTTGGCTTCAACCAGCAGATCCCAGGCGGCATTTTTATCCCGTTCACCGATCCAGGTGGAGAAGCTGCCATACACCCAGCTCCCGGCTTTCAGGACCGGCAGACTGACGCTGTTTTTAGCTGCCGGTGACTCGCAGACCTCGCTGAATGTCGCCATGGACAGAATCGGATGTTCGCTGAGTCGTCCATACAACGCCTGAAGGAATTGGTGGGCATTGTCGGGATAATACTCCCAGGCATTCTCACCGTCGAGAATCACTGTGATCACCCGGTCCTTGTCATCATCGGCAAAAAATCCATGAATCGTTTCCAGATGATGACAAAAATCGGCTGCGGCATCCTTGGCCCTCCAATCTTTGTAACGAAACCCGATCAAGTCGGACAAACCGTCGTCGCGAAAAAACAGTCGGCACCGACTCGGGGGATGCTCGGTGACACGGTAAAGCGCCTTTTTGTGCTCCATTTCGGCGGCAGAAACGTTGGACGCCTCGCAGGAGGCCCGCCACACCCCTTCGCCGGAAGCCGTCCAGGCAATATCGTACTCATCAAGCAATGCCAGCGCCGCACTGCTTATCGCCCCTTCCGATAACCACACCCCGTTGGGCGCTGCTCCAAAATACTCCTGAAACACTTCAATTCCACGCGCCATATGCCAGCGACAGCGATCCAGACCACCGGGGTAACCGTTACTGCGCGGCTTCGGCGCTTCGGGTTGAGCGTCTTTCATACTGTCAAAATTGATCAGCAACGGCACGATGGGATGACCGTACGGGGTCATGGACAACTCGATCTGGCCCGCTTCCATCAAGGCCTGATAACGTGGCAGGATATTCTCCACCACCTCGGCCATCACCTCCATCAACAGCATGCGATCAATGCGGGTAAAATTGTTTTTCCGCGCCATCAATTGCGCCACTCTGGCATCGTTGTTTTTGACACTTTTTCCCAGCCAGGCCAAATGGTACCAGACCAGCAGGTCGGCAAAAAACTGCGAATTCAGATAGCTGATGCGCATGGTGTCGAGTTCGTCGCCGATATATTGCTGTCGGGCAATATCGAGCAGTTCACGAAACGGAGCATAGCGATCGATCATGGTCGGCGCATAAGCACGCTGACAGGCGGTGATGATATCAGCCCGTAGCTCGGGCTCCGGCGGAATAGACGTTGCGCCGGAGACCAAGTTGAGCAATGGGTCCTGCATGGGAATTTCTTCGCGAATCCAGCCACGCATTTGTCGACCGTAATCATCGAGTTGCTCCAGCAGTACCGGAGCAAAGTTCACCACAACCCGTGCCTTGGGGAACGCCTCCAGGTGAGCCACCATGTCGGCATAATCTTTGATGGCATGGAGATACACCCAGGGCAGACGGTAGTCGCCATCCAGGGCATCACGATAATGGGGTTGATGCATGTGCCAGCACAGCACTACGCGGGTTTTACTGCTCATAACCACCTCATGAGAAAGCACGGCCCTGACCGGATGTCGCCATCGTGATCAGGGCCATGACAATGATGGGTTAACGCACCATGTGCAGATGTTGACCAAGCATATCCGGCGTCACCAGCACGATGCCGTTTTCATCAACATAAAAGCGCTTTTCATCCTCAGCGCGATCTTCACCAATGACGGTGCCCGGTGGAATGACACACGACTTGTCAATAATAGCTTTGGTGATGCGACAATCGCGACCGATATCGACATGGGGCAGGATAACACTGTCCTTGATAAACGAATAGCTATGCAGAAAACAGCCGCTGAACACGACGGAGCGCTTGACCCGCGAACCGGACAGAATGCATCCGGCAGACACCATGGAATCAATCGCAGCCCCACGCCGCCCCTCGTCGTCAAAAGCGAATTTCGCTGGTGGCATCTGCGCCTGATAGGTCCAGATCGGCCAGTTTTCATTGTAAAGGTTCAATTCCGGTGTGATGGAACACAGATCCATATTAGCGTTCCAATAGGAGGCCAAGGTCCCGACATCCCGCCAGTAACCCGGTTCACCGTGATCATCGACAAACGGATATGCCTGCACATGGCTGTTGGCCATCAGTGACGGAATAATGTCTTTGCCAAAATCTTTCGACGAGTGCGGATCGTCATGATCTTCAATCAACTTATCGAACAAAAACTGCGGCGAAAAAATATAGATGCCCATGGACGCCAGAGCCTTGTCCGGTTTACCGGGAATCGCTTCGGGATCAGCCGGTTTTTCAGTAAAACGGGTCACCCGGAGGTCCTTATTCACCGACATGACGCCAAATCCGGTGGCCTCCATACGCGGCACTTCTACACAACCAACCGTCACATCGGCCCCCGATTCAGCATGGGTGGCGATCATGTCGCGATAATCCATGGCATAAATATGATCACCGCCCAGCACCAGCACATATGCGGGATTGTGACGGCGCAGGATATCCAGATTTTGATACAGAGCATTGGCCGTGCCCTGATACCACTCTTTGCCCAATCGCTGCTGGGCAGGGAGCAATTCAACAAATTCGCCGACTTCGTAACGCATAAAGCTCCACGCCCGTTGAATATGGCGGATCAGGGAATGGGATTTATACTGAGTCAAAACGCCAATGCGCCGGATGTCGGAATTGACGCAGTTGGACAGAACAAAGTCGATAATGCGGTATTTGCCGCCAAACGGCACCGCCGGCTTGGCTCGCCACTGGGTGAGATCTTTGAGCCGACTCCCCTCACCTCCAGCCAAAACCAGAGCCAGTGTATTACGCGTCAATTCAGAAACTGTATCAAACTTTTTCATACCTCTCCTTCAATCTCCAGCCCGGCCAACCGCCGGGCAGACCGCATCGCCCCTTTGAGGCCGAGCAACTCATCTTTGACCAGGTAAACAGGCATTTTTTCAACCACACCGTTCATCGATTCTTTGGCCAGAAAATAGCTGGTAAAATCTTCCTGTGTCATCCAGCGGACAATTTTTCCGGCAATGCCGCCGGCGATATAAATCCCGGCCCGTGCCGGCCAGATCAAGGCAACATCGCCGATAAACTGACCGTAAATATGAACAAACATCCGCAAAGCGGCAATAGCGTCCTCATCACCGAGCTCCGCCAGTTCATGAACAGTCTCAGCAGAGCAGGGATAGGGGCGTTCACCCGTATGTTGCAGATGACAAAACCGGTACAGCCGCTCCAACCCTTCACCGGACAACAGATCTTCGTAAGAGATATGACTACGTTCCCGATGCAGCCAATCCATGAGTCGCGACTGTTCGGCGGTCACCGGAGCAAAAGCAATATGCCCCCCTTCCGACGATTGCGGGTAGAAATGGCCTTCAAGCTGATAAACCGGGGCCACGCCCAAACCGGTCCCGGCACCGACCACAAGCCGATTGCCCGCCGGATCAAACTCGCCGGGATGCAGGCAGAGAATTCTATCGCCACTCAACGCATCAATCCCCAAGGCCGCCGCCTGAAAATCATTGACCAGAGAAATCTGATCAACCGGCAAGCTCTCCTGAAGCTCACAGGCATCAATGGTCCACGGTAGATTGGTCAAGGTGACCTGACAGCCCTGAACCGGACCGGGCACGCCAAAACAGGCCACATCCACGTGTGGGATGCCACTGTCAGACAACAACGTGGTCAAGAGTGCCGTAAATGAGGAAAAGCGTTTGCTCGGATAGTAGAACAACGAGGACGGAGACTTCGGAGCCTCACTGTCCAGCCATTGAAAACGAGATGTGGTCCCCCCAATATCGCCTGCCAACAAAATCATCGTCATTCCAATCAACAACTCGACAAACCGATGGCTCACGCTCAGCGGATCACGGGTCTGTCCAACGTCACCAGAACGGCGAAAACCGCGGTCGATTTACGTCCTGACCAAAGCACCGGATCAGCGGTTTCCCACCATCTGTGAACCCCGCAACCGGCTCGCCGGAAATGTTTACATCACAATGTTCAATCGTGCCAAGAAATACCGGGTTGTCAATACAGAGAGGTATTTCTTACCAAATCATTGCATTTGATATGAAAAAGCCTCGCGCAGCGGCGAAGAAGACGCCCGACCGTTTTGCCTCCCTTTCAAAACACAACCAAACTCCTGTCACCTTCGGTGCGTGGTATCAGGATTGAAATAACCGGCAATAGGCCTCCAAAGCATCATCTTCCACCCGGCCACCGAGCACCTGTTGAGTGAGCAATTTGCCCAATTGCACCCCCTCCTGATCAAACGAGTTAATGTTCCATAAAAACCCCTGAAACATCACTTTGTTTTCAAAATGGGCCAGCAGGCTGCCCAAGACCCGCGGGGTCAGTTGCGCCGCATAGATCAGGCTTGAAGGTCGTTGACCGATAAACACTTTGTTGGCGTCCTCATGTCGGCGGCCTTTGGCAAAGGCGACAATCTGCGCCATCAGATTGGCATTGAGTTTCTGCTGGCTGGTCGAGCCTTGAATCACCCGGTCCGGACCGCCCTGTTCGTGCAGAAAACCGATAAATTGTAAGGGCACGCGATCCGTGCCTTGATGCAACAGTTGATAAAAGGAGTGTTGGCCGTTCGTCCCCGGCTCACCGAACACCACCGGACCGGTGGCATACCTCACAGCCTGGCCCTGACGATTCACTGACTTGCCGTTGGATTCCATATCGAGCTGTTGCAGATGGGCTGGAAACCGACTTAGCGCCTGGCTGTACGGTAACACGGCCGTGGCCGGATAGCCGAGCACATTGCGCTCATAAACACCGATCAGGGCATCGAGCAGCGCCGGATTTTCATCAATCTTTTCATTCAGAGCCAGACGGTCCTGTTGGTGGGCTCCAGCGAGGAATTCTTTGACCACAGCTTCACCAAAGGCCAGCATCAGCACGGCCGCGCCAACGGCACTGGTGGAGGAAAAGCGGCCACCGACGAAATCATCCATATAAAAACTGGTTAAAAACCCGTTGCTTTGCGCCAGCGGACTGGTTTCGCTGGTCACAGCCACCATGTGGCAGGCCGGATCAAGGCCCTGGCCGCGCAAGGCTTCGCGGACCAGAGATTCGTTGGTCAGCGTTTCCTGAGTGGTGCCGGACTTGGACACAAGAATAAACAAGGTTTGAGACAACGGCAGTTCTGCCAGGACCTGACCGGCGTCGTCAGGATCAACATTGGAGATAAACGAGGCCTCTAAGTTCAACGGTTCCCGACTGCGCTGGCCATGGGCCAGAGCCAGGTACATGGCGCGCGGGCCAAGGTCTGAGCCACCAATACCGATCTGACAGACCCGGGAAAACCGCTCTCCACTGCTGCCACGCACCTCACCGTTATGCACCTGGGTGCAAAACGCCGCGATCCGATCAAGTTGTTGCTGATAGAATTCTCGCAAGGACGTCCCGTTATGAACGACATCGGCGCCCAGTTGGCCACGGGTGAGATGATGCAGCACCATGCGCTGCTCACTGCCGTTCATCACCGCGCCGTCCAACAACTGCCGATACTGGCTGACCACCTGCTGCTCATCCGCTAACTGCTGGAGCGCTTGCAGAATCGGTTCATCCACCGCTTTTGCCGCATAGTTGAACCACATGTCATCGTCCATGGCGACTTGCGCGGTAGCCACCCGTTGGGGGGTCAGCAGGGTGGCGAGATCAGCAACCGGCTGCACGGCGGTCAATCGGGCAAAAGCTTCACAACGGTCGAGATTATTTGTCGTCTTTGTCATAAAAAATCCGTTTAGCGTTGCAGATACGCTTCCGTCACATAACGGCGCATCATAACATGGGTATTAAAGTAATAGGCGTTTTTGCCGATGGCGTTTTTCATCACCTGAATCCAGGCCTGGCGTTGCTGGTAATACAACGGCATGATCACGTATTCGAGCTTGTTGTACAGATCAAGAGCGTCTTCATCACGACTGCCCTCATTGGCATGCAACTCTGTGGACACCGCGCCGATCGACCAGCCGGTCACCCCTTCGATATGGCCTTCTATCCACCAGCCATCGAGCACACTGAAATTAGGCACCCCGTTCAGTGCCGCTTTCATGCCGCTGGTGCCGGAGGCCTCCAACGGCCGGGTCGGCGTATTCAACCACACGTCGACACCCGGAATGAGTCGATAAGCGACATCCATATTGTAGTTGGGCAGGTAAATCACCGTGATGCGACCTTCAAGGGTGTTGATCATCTCGTGAATGCGCTGGATCAACCGTTTCCCCTCTTCGTCATGGGGATGGGATTTGCCGGAGAAAATCAGTTGTAACTTCCCTTCGCCAAGGGCGAGCAGACGCTCCAGATCATGAAAAATCAGATCATTGCGCTTGTAGGTGGCCACACGCCGGGCAAAACCGATGGTGAGAACATCAAGTTCGAGTTTCTGGCCGGTGACCTCTTTGATGTACTGGGCCAGATAGGCCTTGGCGCCCTGATGCGCTTCCCACACCTGCAGATCCGGGATCAAGTCGACGCGCACCAGCAACTCCGGTTGAACAGCCCAGCCCTGTATAAAATCGTTGAAGAGGGCCAC
Source organism: uncultured Desulfuromonas sp. (assembly GCF_963678835.1). Lineage (NCBI taxonomy): Bacteria > Pseudomonadati > Thermodesulfobacteriota > Desulfuromonadia > Desulfuromonadales > Desulfuromonadaceae > Desulfuromonas > uncultured Desulfuromonas sp. The sequence goes on along the minus strand of NZ_OY787469.1, from coordinate 1,385,914 downwards.
CATATAGGGTGATGCCCAGGTCAAGGGGTGAATGCCGTTGGTGATGGCGTGGATCTCGTACCCAGGAAACATCGCCTGAGAAACCTGGCCATGTTTTTTCGCCACACCGTTGACAAAGCGGCTCAGATTGAGCGCTAAGGTGGTCAAATTGAGCTCTTCATGACCGGCCAGCTCACGCAGCTCTTCATACGGTAGCAGACTGTCACCAAGCACTTCTGACACCAGGTCATAGGAAAATCGGTCGTGCCCGGCCGGCACCGGGGTATGGGTGGTAAACACACAGCGCCGTGCTACGGATTCACGATCCATCGCCAACGTTTCGGTCCAGGTGGCGGCGGACAGATTACGCGTCTTGTTGAGCAACTCCAGAGTCAGCAGAGCAGCGTGTCCCTCATTCATGTGGAACTGGAAAATCCGGAAGCCCATGGCCGACAGCAGGCGAACACCACCAACACCGAGAACAATCTCCTGCTTGAAGCGATAACGCTGGTCGCCGCCGTACAGCACATCGGTAATGGCACGGTCTTCGGGAGTATTCTCTTCCATGTCGGTATCGAGAAACAGCACCGGCACGACTCCGCCCGCGGGACTCTTGGTGCGATACAGCCACGCCTGTACCACCACGGCGCGTCCTTCAATGGGTACGGAAACCCGCACCGGCAACCGTTCCATCTGGGAAGCGATATCCCAGGAAACCGGCTGCTCGTGCTGATAGCCGTGACTGTCGATGGTTTGTTCGAAATAGCCTTTGCGGCTGGCCAGAGTGACAGCGACCAGCGGTACATTGAGATCAGCGGCACTTTTAATGGTATCACCAGCAAGAATTCCCAGACCTCCGCTGTAGGTTGGGATCTCTTGAGACAATCCGATCTCCATAGAGAAATAGGCGATGCGGGTAATCTCGGTAAAACGACTCCATTCCATAACATTCCCCCTGTTCACCCTTTTTAGCCGGATGGTGCAAAAGGCCCCATTGGCAACGTTGCAATCCGCCAAAAGCCAAACGGTCTGCCGTCTGATGGCAACAGATCAAACACTTCCCAGTGTAACGAATTTTAAGCAAATGTCGCCTGTCGGCGGAGAAAAACCATCGTCAACAAGACTTGGGCAATTCTCCGGCGAGACGCAGGGCTGTTTTAGAAACAATGGGACCGATAATTTCATGAACAATGGTCGCACCGATAATCACGTTAACAAGAATGTCGGAAAATTCGGCAAAGGCCGCATCCTGGCGAATCAACAGCGCCAGACCAATGACGATCCCCCCCTGTGGAAGCAGACCACCAACCGTATAACGTTGCACCATGCGGCTGGATCGGCCCAGCCTGCCGCCAAGAAACGCTCCGGTCCATTTACCCAAACTACGAAACAGAACAAACAGGAGAATAATCGGCAGGTTGGCCATGAGCACTGAAAAATCAAGATGCATGGCACTCAAGGTGAAGAACAGCACGAAAATCAATTCTTCGGTATAACGTTCGAGAATCTGGAAAACTTTGTCACGCTGAGGATTGTAATTCGTCACCACAATGCCCATGGCCATGGTCGACAACAGTTCGTCGCCGCCGACACTGCCGGTCACCCCGTAACACAACGCCAACAAACTGAACACCAGCGTGATCAACACCCCTTCTTTTTCATGACGGATCAGGCGAATCAGCCCATTGAGAATCCAGCCAAATAGGATGCCGACCCCAATGGAACCAACAATCTTAATCACCGGCTCGAGAAGGGAATCACTGCGCAACGGCTGATGCAGCACAAACATGGCCGCAAACGAGATGGCCAGACTGTAATTGATAATGCCGAGAATATCGTCAAAGGCGGCAACGCCCATAATGGTCGAGGTCACTTCCCCTTTGGCATGGTATTCATGAACAACGGCCAGTGTGGCCGACGGATCCGTTGGTGCGGCGAGAGAACCCAGCAAGAGTGCCATGGGCACCACCTGCCCAACCATACCGGCTTCGCCAAAGCCGCCCAGCCACGGTGTCACCACCACAAAAGCTGTCGTGACAAACAAAAAGGCGCACTCCGCCTCAAACAGCGTGATGAAAACAATCGGCTTGCCGAGGGTACGAATTTTTTCCATCAACAGCGTACCACCTACGGAAAAGGTGATAAACGCCAGAGAGATGTTGGTGACAAGATCGGTGTGTTCGACAAAATCGCCGGGAATAATCGGCGTCAGACGGGGGTTAAGCAGCAAACCGGCGAGGATATAGCCGGTCACTTTGGGCAGACCGAGACGCATGCACACCTCGCCCATAACAAAACCGCCGAACAGGATTAGCCCGATGACAAGAATGGGTTCCAGCATCAATCACTCCTAGCTGCTTGAGAGTAAAGTGAGATAATATCACATAAGAGAGAAGGCCCATTGATAGAAAAGTTGACTCATTGTGCTATAGCCCTTCACAATGTCGTGTTTTTCTACGGCTGACAAAATATTTCTTTACACTTATGTCACATTTTTTTGTTTTTTTTCCTGTTAAGCTGAAGTTTAGAGTTTCGTGATCTTTGAAAATTTGTCGAAGTTGAAAAAAAGGCGTTGACACCACGGCCACTGTGTGTGGCCGCGCCTTCAAAGCCGATTGTCATATTGGAAAGCTTTGAAGGCGCGGCCTCTAGAAGAAAGTTCCCCCTTTCTTCCGGAGGCCGCTATGGATACCAAGGGATACGGCAATATCCCCCAGTCCCTGTACGACGCTATCACATTTCTGGCCCAGGCGCTGCCCAAACGTTCGGTTCCGACTTTTCTGGAACTGCTGTTCGGCGCGATGCTGACCCAGAATGGTTTTGTCACCGAAGCCTGGTTGGCGATCAGACCTAAGCGTCATTGGACCAGTTATTTCAAATGGTTGCAGAAGGGCCGCTGGTCCTGGGTTGCGCTTGGATTACAAACGGCTCGACTCGCTTTGCAACGAACAGAATGTTCGCGCTGCTATGTCGCCATAGACGATACGGTGGTTTTCCGCTGTTCGCGCAAGGCTCCCGAATCACGCATCCACCATCAGCATGGTTGCAAGGTCAACCGACCCGTTTATGTCCGGGGACAGAACTGGGTGACCATGGCTCTGGTGTTGCCACAGGGGTGGCGTTCTCTGGCCTTGCCGATTCTTTCCCGTTTATCCAGAAGCACAGGCAACAGCGGCAAACTGGTCGCGGCCAAGACTTTGCTCCGGGTGACTCGGCCTCTGTTCCATGGACGCCTTGTGACGCTGCTGGTCGATTCCTGGTACATGCGCAAGTCGCTGCTGCTTCCGGCCCAGACTCTGGGTTACCAGGTCATCGGCCAGGTGCGCAAGGACACAGCGCTCTATCGACCGCCGCCATGCCACAACGGCAAACGCGGGCGGCCCCGTAAATATGGCGATAAGCTGACAGCTGAGCGTGTCGCTGAATTGCCCATGATCAGCCAGAACCTTTTTCTCTACGGGCAATGGCAGACGGTTCATTATCGCAGTTGCGTTGCCCGAGCCCGCTTCCTTGACGGACAACAGGTTCGCGCGGTCTGGTCTCAGATTGAAAACAAAGATGGAACCTTGCGTCAGCCCCGGCTCATCTTGAGCACCGATCTAAGCTTGTCAGCCGCACGCATCCTGCTGGCGTATAACCGCAGGTGGTCCATCGAGGACCTGTTCAATCAGCTTAAGAACCATTGGGGCTGGAAGCAGACCTGGCAGCAAACACGTCAGGTGCTGCATCGCTGGACACAGATTCTTTCAACCGGCTATGCGCTGCCACAGTTGTTGGCTCAACAGAACAGTGAACAGGTGAAAGACCTCGCCTCTCTCTGCCCTTGGAGAGACAAACAGCCGATCACGGCCGGGCGTGTGCGCCAAGGGTTGCAAAGGATTTTTGGTCATGTCGATATCCGCAGCCACTGGAACCCGAAGTCGGGAAAATTCAGCCCTCAAAACCGGGGCAAAAAACCGGATCGGCCACCTGATCCACACAAAACAGCTTAACTTCGACAATTTTCAGTTATTAATGAACGCTTCCCAGCGCCGAATCAGGCTGGCTTGGGGAGGGGTGTAATTCTAAACTTCAGCCTGTTAAGTTTAACGCAAGACAACACCGCGCTGTCTGACTGTTTTTTTTTGCGCTCTGAAACGGATTGAAAACCAATCATGAAACGATACATTCTATGGCTTCTCGGCCTGATGGTGCTAAACACGACAGCTTTTTTCATTTATCAGGCCAGACAACCAGAACCGCCCCCAGCTCTGCAAACCACCAAGGTTTCCCGGATGGACCTTGAAGAGACGGTCCTCGCCACCGGCACCATCAACGCTTTCAAAACCGTTGAAGTGGGTGCTCAGGTTTCCGGTCAATTGGAGAAACTGCACGTTGATCTGGGCGATCGCGTTGAAGCGGGTGTTCTTCTCGCTGAAATTGACCCGATTCTACAGCAGAACAGCCTCAAAGAGACCAACGCTGAACTGGATAACATCAATGCTCAGATCGTCAGCAAAAAGGCGATGCTTGAAGAATATCAAAAGGCGTATGACCGTCAGGTTCAGATGATTGAACACCAGGCCACGTCAGTTGCTGATCTGGAAAGCGCTCGTGCTCAACGCGACAGCACCCAGGCAGACCTCGTTGCTCTGGACGCCAAGCTGCGTAAAGCGCGCATCGCCGTGGACACGGCCGAAGCCAACCTCGGTTATACCCGCATCAGCGCACCGATCAGTGGCGTGGTGATCAGCATCGACTCCGAAGAGGGCCAGACCCTGGTTTCCTCTCAGGCGGTCTCCACGATTCTCACTCTGGCCAATGTTGACAAGATGACGGTCAAAGCAGAAATCTCCGAAGCCGATGTTACCAAGGTTTCTCCAGGCATGGCGGTGTATTTCACCATTCTCGGTGAGCCCGACAATAAACGCCACGCCACGTTGCGCGCCATTGAACCCGGCCCGGTGGAAGACTCCACCAGTTCATCAAGCAGCAGTGCCGTTTACTACAACGGCCTGTTCGACGTCGACAACAGCGACCACATACTGCGCGTTGGCATGACCGCCGAAGTCACGATTGTTCTGGCCCAGGCCTCCAATGTTCTCGCCGCGCCTGTAAGCATCTTGCGCGATACGGAAGCGAGCGGACAAACCGTGGTCGATATTGTTGAGGAGGGCCGACAGCAGCCGCGCCAGGTAACTCTGGGACTTAACGACAAGGTGCATGTTGAACTCAAGGACGGTGTTGTAGAAGGGGACGAGTTGGTACTGCATCCGTTCACGGTTGAGGGCGATGTTAGCTTGCCATCAGGCGGACGCCGCAAGGGGCCACCGTCGGGGGGGATGCGGTGAGTGCCCCCCTTCTTGAGTTAGACCGGATTTCACGCATCTACCCGACGGGTGACGTGCCATTTCGCGCTCTGGACGCGATCAGCCTGAAAATACACGCCGGCGAGATGGTCGCCATCATCGGACCGTCCGGTTCGGGGAAATCCACATTGATGAATATCCTCGGCTGTCTCGACACGCCCAGCGCAGGCGACTACCATGTCGCCGGGCAAGCGACCGCGGCTCTGGAACCCGACGCCCTGGCCCGTTTGCGGCGCAACCATTTCGGCTTTATTTTTCAGCGTTATCATCTGTTGCCGCATTTGGATGCGGCGCACAACGTCCAGATCCCGGCCATCTACGCCGGAACCTCCACGGCAGTGCGCCACGCCCGTTCCCATGAACTGCTGACGCGACTGGGCTTGCAGGACCGACTGCGACATCGGCCAAGTCAACTGTCCGGCGGCCAACAACAACGGGTCAGTGTGGCGCGCGCTCTGATGAATGGCGGTCAGGTCATCCTTGCCGATGAACCTACCGGTGCCCTCGACAGCAAAAGTGGTGAGGAGATGATGGCCCTGCTCAAGGAGCTGCACCACAATGGTCACGCCATCGTTCTGGTCACCCACGACAGCAAGGTTGCCGCTCACGCCGACCGCATCATCGAAATGTGTGATGGCAAGATTGTCGCCGACAGTGGTCAACGTGCGGTCGAGACGGATAAACAACAGCCCTCCGCCATCAATACACAAGAATCTCACACCTGGCGGGCGTTAGCCGGACGCACCCTCGAAGCGTTGCGCATGGCCGGATTCGCCATGGCCTCGCACCGTCTGCGCACTCTGTTGACCATGCTCGGCATCATCATCGGCATTGCCGCTGTGGTGTCGGTGGTCGCTCTCGGTCAGGGGGCTCAGAAAAAGATCATCAGCGATATCAACTCCATGGGCACCAATATCATCTCTATTATGCCCGGCAAGGGCTGGGGCGACTCACGCGCCTCCGCCATCGAAACCCTGATGCCTGCCGACTTTGAAGCCCTCCGGCAGGAGGATTACATTGACAGCGCCTCGCCGTCTTTGAGCACCAGTGTCCTGCTGCGCTACCGTAACCTGACCGTTTCGGCTTCGATTACCGGCGTCAGCCAGGACTATTTTCGGGTGCGTGGTTACGAGATGGCTCAAGGACGGATCTTCACCGATACGGAAGTTCGCCAGTTGGCCCAGGCGGTGGTGATCGACGCCAACACCGCCGACACCCTGTTTCCAGGTGACATTTCGCCGGTCGGCAAAGTGCTTCTCCTCAACAGTTTGCCGTGCCGAATCATCGGCGTAACGGCAGAAAAAGACACGCCATTCGGTATCAGAGATAGCCTCAACGCCTGGCTCCCCTACACGTCGGCCATGAGCAGACTCATCGGCCAACGCTACTTCAATTCCATCACCGTTCGGGTGGTCGACGGCTACGACAACGACACCGCCGAGAACAACCTCACCCAGTTGCTTATCCGCCGTCACGGCAGTAAGGATTTCTACACCAGCAGCAGTGACACGATCCTCAAAACCATCAACAAGGCTACGTCGACCATGACCCTATTGATTGCCGCTATTGCCGTTATCTCCCTGATAGTCGGCGGCATCGGCGTCATGAACATCATGCTGGTCTCGGTGTCGGAGCGCACTCATGAAATCGGCATCCGCATGGCTGTGGGTGCCCGCCAGAGCGACATCATGCAGCAGTTTCTCATTGAGGCGGTGCTGGTGTGCCTGATGGGTGGTGCCCTGGGCATCGGACTGTCTTATCTGGTCAGCCTGGTGTTTCCTCTGTTTGTCACCAGTATCACCATGCAGTTCACCTCGTGGTCGATAATTTCTGCAGTCAGCTGTTCCACCTTAATCGGCGTTTCGTTCGGTTTTTTACCGGCGCGCAATGCCGCCCGATTGAATCCGGTGGAGGCCCTGTCACGGGATTAATATGATGAAACCAGCCCCCAAATGGACCTTGCCCCTGCTCGTTATGACCGCAATGGCCGCCCTCAGCGCCTGTACAACGCTGGCCCCGCGTCGCTATGAGGAACCTTCTGCGCCTCAGGTGAGTCACTGGCAAATGGCGGACACGGCGGCACAGCCATCCACACCGTTCTGGCAGGGATTCGACGATCGCGAACTCAACCGTCTGATTGACGCGGCGGTGCAACACAACAACGACATCCGCACCGCCACACTGAACATCCGTCAAGCTCGCTTAGCGGCTGATCTCGAGCGCAGCGATCTGTTTGCGCACCCGTCGCTGAGTGGATCAGCCAGTCGCAGCCGTAATCTGGATGAGAACACGTCCTCACGCAGTTATGGATTATCCGCTGGCTTGAATTATGAAGTGGATTTATGGGGTCGCGTTAGCGATCAATACGACAGCGCTCTACTCGAAGTAACGGCACGGGAAGATGATCGTCTCACCACCATGTTGTCGCTGGTCGCCACAACGGCACAACTGTACTGGCAAGGGGGCTATCTGCGTGAAATTTTGGCCCTCGACGCCCAAACCATTGATTATGCTGAACAAAGCCTGGCCAAGGCCGAAGCACAATTCGCGGCCGGGGCCGTCTCAAAAATCGAACTGCTCAGCAACCGTCAGGACGTGCTTACGGCCCGCAATATTTTGACCGGGCACCAGAATAATTGGCGTCAAAATCGCCACGCTCTGGCCCTGTTGCTGGATCAGGAGCCACAAAATGACGTGGCGCAAACACGATCCATTGCAGCTCTTGCCCTGCCCGGTATTGCCGCCGGCATTCCGGCGGATGTGCTCAGTCGGCGCCCTGATCTGCGGGCGGCTGAACGCCGTCTGCGCCAAAGTTTTATCGCCATGGAAATCACGCGCAAAAGTGTCTACCCCACCCTGAACCTGACCGGTTCTCTAGGATTCAGCAGCACCCGTTTGCGCGACCTGCTCGATAATCCCCTGGCCACTCTGGCGGCGGATCTGGCTCTGCCGCTGATTGACTGGAACAGCAGCCGTCTGACCATTGAGCAGGCACAAACCGATTATGAGTTACAGGCGATCTCCTTTCGTCAGACACTGCTGACCGCCCTGCAGGAGGTGGAAGATGCCCTGTCAGCGCGCCGACAGTGCCTTGAGCAGGAGCAGCGCCTCAAGCAAGCCCTGCGACTGGCCCAAGACAGTGCAGCGCTCTATGAACAACGTTACCGTTGCGGTGAAACAGCGGAACAAACCTGGCTGGACAGCCAGGAACAACAGCGCAGTGCCTATCGCTCTTGGCTGGAGAACCGCCTCGCCCTGCTCAACAACACCATGACAGTGTATCAGACGCTCGGCGGTCCATGGCCATCAACAAAGGAAGAAACAACGCAAAGCAACGTCCGGGAAAGACCTGTGGCGACAGGCGATCAGTGAATTAAATACGGGCTTGGCTCTAAGCTACGATCCCGTCGTTCCGGTCACCGGGATACGCAATTGGTTAAGGACATGGCCGCGGCCACTGAACAGCAGATAACCGTTCACCCGTGATTGGGGCTGGTCCGGCACGTTGACCGTCAAATTCAAGGGCACGGTCTCCCCCGGTTCCAGCCGTTGCGGCAGAGCCTCCACGGTCATCAGCCGCGATGTGCATCGTACCACCACATCCGTTACCGGCAGATCGGAAAGATTCGACAGAGTCAGGGGAATCTGCGCCGTCTGCCCTTTTTCAAGCACGCCCAGTTTAATCCGCGCCGGCTTCAACGCCAATTCCGCCAGCACTGTTGCGCGCAAACGCAATTCCGTTTTACCACTCGGATCATTGGTAAATAGCATAATCCTCTTCAACACGTTGCCACGGAAATTTTTCGAATTGAACTGCACGGCAAGTTCGGTTGAGGCTCCGGGCTCAATTACCTTATCGCGCGTAAACGCCGAAGTGCAGCCACAGGATGTGCGCACCTTGTTGATCACTAAGGGTTTGTCGCCACGATTTTCAACAATAAAAATATGTTTTGACTTCTGCCCGGAATACAAAACACCCAGGTTCACCTCACTGACGGAAACATGAATCTGCGCTGCACTGAAAGCCACACCCACCCAACAGAAAACGAACAAAACGGCTAAAAGAACTCGGCACACGGAAACCTCCGATTAAACTGGGGATAAATTGACATTAAATGGCGAAGTTGCTATAGAATTAACGTTTCAAATCCGCTAGAATCGACCCTTATACAGACAAGGCTACCATGAAGCTTCTATACGCCCAAGAGGAGATTGCCCGCCAGGTCAAAGAGCTGGGTGCACAAATCAACCGGGATTATCAGGATCAGGAACTGGTCATGTTGGTGGTCCTCAAAGGCTCTATGCTGTTTGCTGCGGATCTGTGCCGGGAGATTACCGCACCGGTCACACTTGAATTTATCCGCGTCTCCAGCTATGACAGCGGCACCACATCAAGTGGCAAGATCGACTTCAAGGTTCCACTGCAATGCGACATTGCCGGCAAGCATGTACTGATCGTTGAAGATATTATTGATACAGGTCTGACCCTCAAAGTTCTTCATGCGTATCTGCAGAACCAACAACCGCAGTCGCTCAAATGCTGTACACTGATCGACAAGAAAAAATACCGCCAGGTCGATTTCGAAGCCGACTATGTCGGCATCACCATGGACGACGGCTTTATCATCGGCTACGGCCTGGATTACAACGAACGATTTCGTAATCTTGCGGGAATTTACTTGCTGGACCCCACTAATCTGCCATTTCAGGGAGAGGCTTAATGCTCATTCAATGCACACAGTGTCAGACCGTTTATAACTTCGACGATTCGGCTCTACAGGGCTCAAGCATTGATGTCCGTTGTGCTCGATGCCAAACCGTTTTCACCATCGATGCCTCTTCAGCGGTCAGCCAGGACGTTTGTCGTGTTAATGAAGATGAACTGCAAGGCATGTCTTTCCGCTCCAGTACCGGTTCCACACTGAGCGACACTTCGGCACAAACGCCTCAACAACCCCGCGAAGAAGCCGTGTTTGAGCCGGAGCCGGAGCAGACCTTCGAAGCTCCGCCCATCACGCAAACCCATATCGACCTGCATCCCGAACCGGAAGCATCCGATAGTGAAGAATCCAGCGATGACGAGTTCTCCTTTACACCGGCAGAGCACCTCGCTGAGCAAGCGGCATCTGACAACGGGTCAGACTTCGACTTTGCCCCTCTCGACGAAACACCGACAGAACAACGACCGGAGCAACAGGAACAGGGTGAGGAAACATCGGATTTCTCCTTTGCAGAACCGGAAGAAATCGCCGTCGCCGATGAACTTGAACAACCCGTCGACCTGTTTGCTGAAGGGCAAGAGGAAACGACCCTCAGCGCTGAGGAGGACGAACCGGAGTGGGAAGGCAGCCCTGATGACTTTACCTTTGAAGACAGCGGCGAAGACTTCAGCTTTGACGAGGACGATTCCTGGTCGGCGGATAAACCAACGCAACCTGTGGAAAGAATCGACAGCTCGGATAATAGTGACGAATCTCCAGATTTCATCTTCGAGCCGTTAACCAGCGAAACCACATCGACACCACCTCAGCCCGAACCGGCTGCCGAAGAAAGTTCGCTGGCCTCTGACGAAAAGATGGAACAGGTGGTAAGCCCGCCACCACAAACAGAACCCCAGACGGAGAAGCGTCCGGCGCAGCGACCACCCCAGACGGAAAAACGCGGCACGTCAAAAGCCTTGCTGTTCATTCTGTTCCTGCTGCTGGTGGCCGCCGGAGCTTACGGTTACTTCTATGCCACCCTCGGCACCACGGATGTCCGGGTCATGATCCGGGAAATTAAGCAATTGGTGATGCCGTCAAGCCAACAACAACCGCAAGGGTCACTGACCATCACCCGTTCCGAAAGCTATTATATCGATAACAGCGAAGCGGGCTCTCTATTTGTCATTCAAGGGACGATTCGCAACGATTACAAGGAGCCACGCGCGGAACTCAGTGTGACGGCCACGCTGTATAAAGACAAGGGCCAACCGTTCACGAAAAAAACTATCTACTGTGGCAATGAGATCAACCGTCAGGATCTCGAAACCATGCCCTACCCAGCCCTTGTCGAAACCATGAGCAACCCCTTTGGCACAGCGCTGGCCAATGTCGGAGTCGCTCCCGGGGCGTCCCTGCCTTTTATTGTCGTTTTCAATGATCTCTCTGACGACCTGAGCGAGTTCAGTATTGAGCCGGCACACTCCAAAGCGGCATCGCAATAACATAGTTTTTCATGAATCACCGTGCCGTAGCAGCCACTTTGCTACGGCACATTTTTTTATTGAGATTAAAACCTCTGTTTTCTTTCAATCCGGTAACGCGACTCAAAAGATCAACAGGCAAAAACCTCCTGAAATCAACAGCCCCCATCTAAGCCGTCCATGGCAAAAATTCTTGCCATTTCGATGAAACAACGTATACACAAGTTGTGTTTAGCTGCACTAAAAAGGACAAAAGCCCTTGCATTACAAAGGATATTTAGCTATCCTCTATAACGCCTTACTGCTCTTTTTTCCCTTAAAAACAGGCAGTTAAGAAAACAAATAGATTTTATTTGCCGACAGATAAAACGGCATTATGTAATTTAGATTACATAGATACCCCTCTGGGAGGAGAACCGGTTATGGATATTCTTGCTTTGAACTGCGGCAGCTCATCTGTCAAGTATCAGTTGTTCAACTGGGACAAAAAAGAAGTGATTGCCAAAGGCGTCGTGGAACGTGTCACCATTGGTGACTCCTTTATCGCCCATGAGGTCCCCGGCCGCGACACCTATAAGGAACAATCGGAATGCCCGGATCATCGGGTTGCCATCGATCTGATTATTCGCACCCTGACACATCCGGCTCACGGCGTTGTCAAAAAGATGACTGAAATTTCAGCAGTCGGTCATCGTGTCGTTCACGGCGGTGAAAAATTCACCTGTTCAGTGCGCATCGACGATGAAGTTCTCAATGCGATTCGCAGTGTTCAACACCTCGCCCCGTTGCACAATCCGCCCAACATTTCAGGAATCGAAGCCGCCCAGGCGGTTTTGCCCACGGTTCCGCACATCGCTATTTTCGATACGGCATTCCATCAAACCATGCCCCCCCATGCTTATACCTATCCACTGCCTTACGAATGGTACGAAGAATACGGTGTCCGGCGTTACGGTTTTCACGGCACCAGCCATCTCTACGTGTCGAAGCGGGCGGCCATCAAACTCGGCAAGCCGCTGGAAGAGTGCAACATCATCACGCTGCACATTGGCAATGGTGTCTCCCATACCGCCATCAGGGGGGGCCGCTCCATGGATACCAGCATGGGCCTGACGCCACTGGAAGGCGCCATGATGGGGACCCGCTGCGGCGACATTGACCCGGCGATCCCACCGTTTATCATGGATCAGGAGGGATGCACACCGCGTGAAATCGATTCGATTCTCAACAAGAAATCGGGACTACTCGGCATTACCGGCCGCTTCACCGACCGGCGCGACGTGATTACCGAAGCGGATAATGGCGATGCACGTTGTCAACTGGCTCTCGACGTTGAAGCGTATCGGCTCAAAAAATACATCGGCTCTTATGCCGCCGCCCTTGGTGGCGTTGACGCCATCGTTTTCACCGCCGGCGTTGGCGAAAATGCCGGAATTATCCGCGAGAAAGCTCTGGAAGGTCTTGAGTTTATGGGGATCAAACTGGATGTTGAGAAAAACCTCAAAACATTCAGCAAAAGCGGTGAAACAGAGATCACCCTGCCGGACTCTCCGGTCAAGGTCTTTGTGATCCCAACCAATGAAGAGCTGGTGTTTGTCGAAGATGTCGTGGCGATCCTTGACGATACGTACACTGACCACACCAAGTTTCCCTATACCTTCACGGCACAAGATTATACGCCTTAACAGGCTGTGGAGCCTATGAACGGGCGACAAAAATCAAGAACGGATTTTTTCAAGTGCTTGATTTTGTAAACAAGCCAAAAATCGCATTTTCGGCTTGCGTTGTTGAAAAGCTCCCGAATGGGACGTTTTCAATGTCCTGTGAATGAGTGCCCGACCCGTTCCGGCCCAAGACAGCAAAAAGCCCGCCTCTGATGAGGCGGGCTTTCTTATCTTCCGGGTATCGTCTTCCAGCAGACTGTTGCCTCCCCCCCCCGGATGGGACGTTTTCAAACAGGGTGACCTGAACAGGGATTAACCTTGAGCCTGTACAGCTGTAATCGCCGAAACACTGATAATGTCGTCCACGGAACAACCGCGAGACAAATCATTGACCGGTTTTGCCAGGCCTTGAATGATCGGACCAACCGCTTCGGCACCGGCAACCCGCTCAACCAGTTTGTAGCCGATATTACCGGCATCCAGATCCGGGAAGATCAGGGTATTGGCCTTACCCGCCACCGCAGAACCAGGAGCTTTCTTTTCACCAACTTTGGGCAGCAAAGCCGCATCAGCCTGAAGTTCACCGTCAATCTGCAATTGCGGATCAAGCTCCTTGGCTATGGCCAGGGCTTCAAGCACCTTGTCGGCATCTTCATGTTTGGCACTGCCTTTGGTTGAAAAAGACAGCATGGCAACACGCGCATCCACACCGAGAAAGCTCTTACAGCTGCTTGCCGTCGAGACGGCAATTTCAGCCAATGCCTTGGCATCGGGATTGGGATTAACCGCACAATCGGCAAATAATAGAATACCGTTTTCACCAAAATCGGGATTTTTGGTCACCATGAGGAACACGGACGAGACCGTCTTCATACCCGGAGCGGTGCCAATCACCTGAAATGCGGCGCGCAGTACATCACCCGTGGTGTTAAACGCTCCGGCCACGGCACCACCGGCATCATTTTTACGGACCATCATCGAGGCAAAGTAAAGATTATCCTCTGCGGTCAGTAACTGCCGGGCCTGCTCAGGTGTCAATCCCTTTTTCTTGCGCAGCTCAACCAGCTCGGCAACATAATCGTCGAGCTGAGGGGCAGCTGCCGGCTCCAGAATCGTCACGCCATCAAGGGACACACCGAGTTCAGCAGCTTTCGCCTGCAAGGTTGCTTCATTGCCGAGAAGAACAATGTTGGCCAAGCCATCGGCCACAATTTTCCCCGCCGCCTGAACCATCCGGTCATCATAGCCCTCGGGCAAAACAACCGTCTGCTGATTCGTGCGTGCTTTTGCTTTGATCTGATCTACCAGATGCATATCTCCTCCTAATCTATAAAACATGGTTTGATTGCCCAACTTTTATACCCGATTCGTTAAACGGGCGTCAACCCTATTCAAGCAAACCTACGCGAAGACAACAAAAAGAGATTAGGCGCAACTGGAAACATACGTTATACTGGCCGCGCAGAGATCGATGACAGACATGTGGACCCTGTCACCGGGGCTCTGTCTCACAGCCCCGTCACGAACCTCGTTGCTCAGGAATCCCGTCAATACCCCAGGTGCCATGACCTCTTCCTCCACCAGATACACTCTGATCATCGGACTGATTCTTTCGCTGCTCGTTCACGCAGCCCTGCTGCTGTTTAATATTCAGTGGCCGGAGGAAAAACCGTCGGCGAAAAAACCGATTCTGGTCGAGGTGCGGCCAACCAAACCGGTCCAGGAAACAGCCATCCCGGAAAAGACGGCACCACCACAACAGGCCCCGCGCACTGGCGCTGTCGACCATCAGGTGATCAAAGAACAAGCCCCTCCGGGCCAGGAAATGGAAGACAGTTCCCCCAAGATGGCGCAACCGGCCCCGGCAAAACCCAAGACAGCACCACCTCCCAAACCCAACAAAGTGGAAAAACCGCGCCCAACCGTCACGGTCGATCCGCAGCAGCCGGATACCACCCCTGAAGAGAAACCGACAGAGCCGCTGCCAAGTCTGGAGCAATTGCTGCAAACAGCCAACAATGCGGCGGCCAACATTACCCAGCGCGCCCAGACCAAGGCCCGCCCTAATGTCGAATCCGGAGACAACCTGCTGCTTAATATGCGTGAAGATAAACTGTTTTCATTCTTCTCGCGCTTCAAAAAACAGATTTACGGGGTGTGGAATTATCCTGAAGAGTCCATGAAAAAACGCCAGCAGGGCGTTGCGTTGCTCAAAGTGATCATTAACCGTGACGGCAGTGTCGAAGATGTTGATCTGGTCTCGGCCTCAGGGTTCGAGCGCCTCGACCGTGAAGCCATCGCAGCAATTTTCAAAGGGGGCCCCTATGGCGCCCTGCCTGACAGCTATCCGGAAGACCAGTTAACGATCATGGCCTATTTCGAGTATATCCTCGGCCAGCGGCTGCCCAACATCTATCGCCGTGAGTAAGAAACAAGACCGCTGCAACCATCAAGTTCGACAACGCGAAGGTGACAATACGGCACGATCCACAACACAGGGAAGTTACGGGTCTGAAAGCCCTACCCGTCGGTTCGATCAACGCCCCCATACAAAAAAAGGCCCGCACATGCGGGCCTTTTCCATTCAATCAAACACAGCGGTAAAATTTAACGCGCCGCCCGCTGCATGGCGCTGTGCACCGTGTTAAACAGCAGCATGGTAATGGTCATGGGGCCAACACCACCAGGCACCGGCGTGATATAACTGGCTTTCTTCTCAGCAGCCTCAAATTCGACATCGCCGACCAGCTTCTTATCGCCCACCCGGTTGATACCGACGTCAATCACCACCGCCCCCGGCTTGATCCACTCACCCTTGATCATCTCAGGACGACCAACGGCAGCAATCACCACATCGGCACGACCAACGTGACCGGGAAGGTCTGCGGTACGGGAATGGCAGAGGGTCACGGTGGCGTTTTCAGCCAGACACATCAGAGCCACCGGCTTACCAACAATATTGGAACGACCGACAACAACCACCTCTTTGCCATTCAGGTCATAATTGATTGATTCGAGCATTTTCATGACGCCATACGGGGTACAGGAACGAAACGTCGGGTTGCCCGTGGCTAAGCAACCAACATTGAATGGGTGAAAGCCATCGACGTCCTTGAGCGGTGAGATCGCGTTGAGAATGCAATCTTCATCAATATGGTCGGGCAGTGGCAGTTGCACCAGGATACCGTCGATACGCTCATCGTTGTTAAGCTTGTCGATCAGGGCCAGCAACTCATCCTGTGTCGTTTCCGCAGGCAGCTTATGTTCATCGGAAAAAATACCGGTCGCCGCGCAGGCTTTCTCCTTCATACTGACATAAACACGGCTTGCCGGATCTTCACCGACCAGAACCACGGCCAGGCCGGGGGTCACACCCTTGGCGGTCAACTCGGCCACCTGTGCGGTCATCTGTTCGCGCATTTTTGCGGCCAGCGCTTTTCCATCAATCAACTGCCCCATAAATTACCCTCCTTGACGGGTTTCCCCGCGATCAATGATTACTGTCGGTCGTCATCCTGAACCAATCAGGAAGCCTTCGGACACCCGCCACAGCTACCATCGGCCGCAGCAGGGCAGGATGGAGCCGACTTGGATGCCGAGTATCCCTGGTCATACCAGCCTCCCCCTTTGAGCGCAAAACCACTCTGGGAGATCAACTTTTTGACCGGGCCTTGGCATTCCCGACATTCTTCAACAGGGACATCGGAAAATTTCTGGCGCACCTCAAAAACCAAACCACATTCTTGGCATTGATATTCGTACATCGGCATAATGCATACTCCTTTATCAACGTTAAATCAGCCGATAAAGTAATCAGCTACCCTGATTTTGTCAAGTCACCCGACATCGCGCTGAAAAAGCTCGCTCATGCTTAAAGGGCAAGATATCCGCCAACATGCCGATTTTACAAATTAGCTGTGAAACAATCGCGCCATAAATTAGAGAGATTTTTTCCATTTTAATAAAAAAACCCAACAAAAGTGCAAAAGTTATTGTTTTTCACCCCTGCTTTCTGGGAAACTACCGGCCGGTGTGGTACAGTTCAAAAAAAGGAATCCCTTGATGTCAGCCATCGATCAACTACTCTCTCATGATCAGTGTAACCGCTTGCCAACGCCACCGGCGATTGCCTTGCGGATTCTTGAAGAGGTCCATAAAGAGGAACCCTCTTTTCGTCGTCTGGCCACTGTGATCGCCGCCGACCCGGCGCTAACCACACGGGTTTTGCGTATTGCCAACTCGGCAATGTACGCCCCAGTGGCGCGCATTAACAACCTGGAATCGGCTCTAACGCGTCTTGGAATTACCACAGTCACCAATATTGCCCTGTCTTTTATCCTCGTCGGTCATTTTAACGCCAATAAAAACAAGGGCTTTAATTTCACGTATTTCTGGAAACGCGCCGTTACATCAGCCGTGAGTGCAAACCTTATCGCCCAGAAAGTTTGCAAGGCAAACGACAATATTTTTATTACAGCACTTCTTCAGGATATTGGCGTTCTCATTGCCTACCTGTGTCTGGATGACTACAAGACGATCTTCGATCAGGAACAGCGGCGTCAGCACACGCTCAAAGCTGTCGAACAAGAGTGCTTCGGTTTTGCCCATTCGCAGCTAGGTTCGGAGATCCTTGCGCATTGGGGGGTCCCCGAAGCGATCTGCCAGCCCATTCGTTATCACCATCTTTCCGACGATATTCCAGAGCCGTATGATTGTCCGGCCCATGTCATCAACCTTGCCGACAAGATTTCTGCGATCTTTCATGGTCGACCGGTCCCGGAAAAACTCAAGGTTTTCCGCAAAACCTTGGAGACACGTTATCACCTTTCAGAGTCATCCATCACCACGTTGATTGAAGAGATCTCTGAACGGAGCATGCAGATTTTGGCCTTCTTTGAAATTCCCTCGGACGAAATGAAATCTGCCGCCGAGATCCTTCAGGACGCAAACGAACAGTTGTCAAAGCTCAACCTGACCAACAGTCAGTTGCTCGACCAGTATCGCCAGGAGAAAGAGGCTGCGGTTCTTGAGCGCCAGGAACTGGCCTCGGTCAATACGGAACTCAGTCGTCTGGCGTTTGAAGACAGTCTGACCGGACTCTACAATCTGCGCTATTTTCACGACTATTTTGACCGTGAACTACAGCGATCCGCCCGTTATGGCACGGTTTTCACTCTGCTGATGTTTGACATCGACGATTTCAAGGCCATCAACGACACCCATGGTCACCAGGCCGGCGATCAAGTCTTGATTGAAATTGCCAGTCTGTCGCGCAATATGCTGCGCAATACAGACGTGATGGTTCGTTACGGTGGTGAAGAATTTGCCGCCCTGCTGCCGGAGACCTCACTCACCCAGGCACATGAAATTGCCAACCGGTTGCGCCAGGAGATCGAAAAACTCACAGTTGCCTGGAACAACAAAAAGCTCCAAGTGACGGTCAGCATGGGGTTGGCTTTTTACGATCCTGAGCAGGGGAAAAAGAACAAAAATGAATTGATCGACATCGCCGACAAAGGGCTCTACCAATCCAAAAAAGCCGGAAAAAACTGCATCAGCTTGCCGCAACAGGATAATTAGCCGGCGATTTTCCGTGCCCCTCCTCTTATGAAGGAACATTTTTGCGCCAATGCTTTACCTGATCCTCGTCTCAGTGATCTGGGCTTTTTCCTTCGGCTTGATTAAAGGCCAATTGACCGGCCTTGATCCCAGTGTCGTTGCCGCAGCACGCCTGCTGCTCAGCCTACTGGTTTTTCTCCCATTTCTTCGCCTACAGCGCTGTCGTTTCCATCATCTGGTTGCACTTATTTTGATCGGAGCCATTCAATACGGCTTGATGTACGTGGCCTATACGACCTCTTTTCGCTACCTGCATGCCTACGAGGTCGCCTTATTCACCATCTTCACCCCGATCTATGTCACGTTGATCAACGATCTGTTCAGTCGCCGTTTTCACCGTCGTTTCTTCTACGCGGCCTTGCTGGCGGTTGTGGGTACAGCGATTGTTCTTTACCGCGATTTTCACCATGGCGATTTTCGACAGGGCTTTCTCCTGCTCCAAGGCGCCAACCTGTGCTTTGCCTTCGGTCAGGTCGCCTACACCCGCATCATGAAAAATGTTGCCCATAGCGATTTGCACGTCTTCGGCCTGCTCTACTTCGGTGCCGTTCTCAGCACAGTACCGATGGTCTGGGGAAAATCTCTGCACCAGCTTACACAAATGACCTTGATGCAATCAGCCTCATTGATCTATCTGGGGGTTTTAGCTTCGGGGATCTGTTTCTTTCTGTGGAATCGCGGCGCCCGGCAGGTCAATGCCGGCACCTTGGCCGTGTGTAACAACCTGAAAATCCCTCTGGCCATTGCCTGTTCGGCCCTGGTCTTTTCAGAACAGATCAACTGGCCGCAACTCCTCATCGGTTCGGGGATTCTTGTTTTTTCCTTACTGCTCAACCAATGGCATCTGCAGCGACTGCGTTAAGCCCCTTAAAACAGATAGAGCAATTGCGCCGAAAAGCGGTTGGGAAGGTCGTCGAGAACGCGATTGGAGACCGAAGAATCATTCTGATGCGGGGCCTCGCCGGAGCGGATTTCATAGGTCAACTTGCCGCGCAATGTCGAACTGAAACGGTAGAGGACACCAAGGCTCAAGGTCTTGAATTCGCGCTCGCTGCTGGTTTCGGTTCCCAGATCAAGGCGGTCATAGCGGGCGTTGAGCCAGAAGTCGGCAACGATCTCACAGCCGATGTCAAAATACCAGCCCAAGGCCTGGTCCTCAGGCAACACGTTATATCCAGAGACCGACAGGCCGTTATTACTGACGGTTCCTGAAACCGCACCGCCATCCGTTCCAGCAAAAATCATCCCGTTCGCCTTGATGATCTCACTTTCGATGCGCAGGTTTTGCCACAATAATGTGGTGCCCACGCCGTAACGGCACCGCCGGAACACCCGTTCCGTATGATTGATGCCGACATCAAGGCTGCGTTGGCCCTCTTGATACCAGCCAAACAGTTTCCAGCCCTGACGCCGGGTCCCTTTTCCAACCCCGCGCAACCGTTCCGCCGCCAGATACAGATACAGATCGGGGTTGTCATTATCGTCCTGCAGGTTGAGGCCGTGGCCATTGGCGAGCATGGCGGCGTAGGTCAACTCCCACGGTTTAAAATTAAACGTGTTGAAAACCATGAGACCGATATCTCGACAACAGCCGGCAACCCCTGGGGCATTGACATCGGTGGGATCGCTGCCATCGGCATCGAAAAAACGTTCCTGCATCAGCATGTTGGTCATATTGGTCAGATTGATGTAATTACAAGGTGGGACAAAGCCGAGGGATTCTTCAACGGCAGGCGTTTTAAACATGCCGATGCGGATACGCGCACCGGGCAGATGGTTCAACGTCACACTGCTTTCGATCAGGCGGATACGATTGTGGTCATCAATGCGCGAGGCCGAGTTATTGCCACTGATGGTTTTCAGACTGTAATTGATCTTGTCCGTCAGGGCACCACGAATTCCCAACTGCAATTTTCTCAGATTAAATTCGGCAGAAGAGCGCTGATTCGGTGTCACCACCCCTGAGTTCAGTGACGTGCCGGTAAATGGTCCCGCCGGGAGGTCGCCGCCACCGGCATTGATATAATCGAGCAGTATAAAACCACCAAGGCGGATGGGGGCTGTCTTTTTTTCCACCCCTTGCAACATCAGCCAGTTAACGGCTCCCGCCGAGTCCGGGCACAGCACGTCGCCACAGAAAAGCAGAAGCATGCCCAGTACAACCTGACCTATCCACACCCGCAGGATATTCACCTGATAGCGCACCCCAACCTCCCCACAAGTCTTATGACTTTGTTGAATTCACATGAATAGCATGTGGTCAATTATAAACCAAAACATCTTCAGCGACCAGCAATGCCTCTTATTTCATGGAGCAAAGCAAGTGTTATCATCTGAGCAATGAGACAAACGACACCATTGTTTTCACCACAGCATGTCCGGCACGCGATAAAACTTAAAAATGATTTTCGTTGCCAACAAAAACTACGCAGGAGTCATTCTCATCCCATACTGATATTTCCTACATGAACGGATGAAAAAAAACTGTTTATTCCAATAGATATTGAACCGTTGCCAGCGATTGTTTATGATGAGATTTTGCTGATTTAGCGAACTTCAATGCTATGCCTACTCGAACGGTGACGTCATGACAACAACCAGCCCCTCCTGTGGTCGCATCCTCACAGCATTTGCCAGCCTGATTATCATTATTGCCGGGCTGAAAAGCGCTCAGGATCTGATTGTTCCGTTCCTGCTGGCGGCCTTTATTGCCATTTTATGCCTGCCGTCCCTCCACTGGCTGGAACGGCGACACCTGCCAACGACTCTGAACATTTTCATCGTCATTTCTGTCGCGTTGCTTGCCGGTTTGCTGTTGGCCGTCTTTGTCGGCAGCTCGCTGCACGATTTTTCCCGAACATTGCCGACCTATCAGGCGCGTCTTCATGATCAGACACGCACCCTGTTCGATTGGCTCAATCAGCGCGGCATCGATATTTCGTCGCAGATTGTTCTCGACTATTTTGACCCGAGCGCGGCAATGAAAATTGCCGCCAACACCCTCAGCGGCGTCGGAGCGGTATTAACCGACGGATTTCTGATTTTACTAACTGTCATTTTTATCCTGTTTGAAGCCAGCGCCATGCCGAAAAAACTCAAACAGGCGCTGAAAAATCCAGAACAGTCGTTTGCCCAGTTCTCCCGCATTACCCAAAGTGTCCAGGGCTACCTGGTGATCAAAACCGCAGTCAGTCTGCTCACGGGTGCAGCGGTGATCATCTGGCTGATTATTCTCGATGTCGATTATCCGATTTTGTGGGGGCTGTTAGCCTTTCTGCTTAACTTTGTCCCGAACATCGGCTCCATCATTGCCTCGATTCCCGCGATCCTTCTGGCGATTGTCCAACACGGTGTGGGCACCGCTCTGCTGGTCGCCGGAGGTTACGTTATTGTCAACGTTGTGGTAGGCAACATCATTGAACCGCGTTTCATGGGCAAGCAGTTGGGCCTGTCGCCCCTGGTGGTTCTGTTGTCATTAATCGTCTGGGGTTGGGTACTCGGCCCGGTTGGAATGCTGCTGTCCGTCCCTCTCACCATGATTGTTAAAATTGCTCTTGAAACAACCGAAGACCTGCGCTGGATCGCCATTCTTCTTGGATGACTCGGCCGGCGCTTAAAGGATATCCCTTGATGAACCATAAAAACAACGGTCTAAAGAACGAAAACTATCTGGCTTTTTTTCTTCTCATACTGGCGTTGATGGCGTTTGCCGTCATTGTCAAAAGTTGCAACATCGCCCAGTACAATCATCAGAACCAGACCGTGGAGCTTCATGACCTCTGAAAACAACGACATCTTGCTGCTGGTTGAAGGACAATCGCCCCAAGCGGACCTGGATGCACTGCTCGACGATCTGAAACCATTGAAGATCCTCGATCTGTATACCCTGCGTATGCGTTTGACCGGCCACGCCGTCAACATGCTTTACAAAGGCTCCCGTGAGGTGCTGGAACCTGTGGCGGCCATCCTGTCACGCCATCAGATTGCCAACTGGATGGTTGCCCAACGAGAGCCACTCGATCTCGGCTCTCCCGATACCATTCATCGCACGGCACAAGGACTTGTTTTTACCCAGGATGGCCACAAGCATCTGCTCAGCAAAAACAGCGAGCCGTTAATTGTCCTTGTCGATATCACCGGCCAGGTGGTGGAACGGATCATCAAGCGCTCTCAGGTCCAATATGCTTACACCGGCGGCGTCCATACCGATCAGAACCATGACGATCTGCGACGCGAAATTTTCCGCCAGCAACCACGGATTGTTTTGGCCTGGGGTGGAACACCACAGCAACCGGACCACCTGCTCTATCTGTCCGTCTGGGATATTCCTCCGGAAATTCTCGGCGACAAGGCACGACCGAGCCGCAAATGGAATCTGTTTGAATTTCTCGAAGTCGTCTGCCAGCTGTGTCCGAAACATCACCTTGACACCAATTTCGGCATCGGCTTTCTGCCCGACTACCGCGTGTTTCCATGCGATGCGGCAGATCACAGCGGCATCAACAAAAATTTAGCGACCCTGACCCGCTACACCGTCCTGCTGCTCGACATGGCGCAAGACAACCTCCACCGCCAGCACACAACAGCGGGCGCAGCCCAGCAAGCCACCAATACGGTGATCAGTCTGGCTACGGCCTTTCAACTGTCGGGCGTCACCCCCGGCCAGTCACAGCAGAAACCGCCAACACCCCAAAAAGCCCCGCGCCCCTCATTACCCGCACCACCCTCGCCACGCATGCTGACCGGGCTTTCACTGCACTTTAACGGTTGGCGTCTGCTGGCAAACCTTGGGGCGGTGGCACTGTTCTTCTTTGTCGAGGTCAATCACAAGGCCGCCGGCAGCTTTTACCACTACGGATTTTCCACCGGACTCGCCCCGCTGGGCGTCAGCGGCCTGTGTTTGTGGAACGCTCTGTTTTTCTGGCGACTGCGCCAGCACATCAAAAATACCGCCACCAGCAAGGCCCGGTCCGCCGCCATGGGCATGGTCGAACTTTACGGCAAAGCCAAACGCCAATACGCACTGGTCTCTCCCAACACCCTGCAGCCCTGTGTCTACTACTCGCTCAAACGCTACCGCCGCACCCACAAGGATCACTGGCGGTTGACCAGCATCACCACCAGCGATACGGTGCCGTTCATTCTCGAAGATGATACCGGACGCATCAGCGTCAACCCGCACGGAGCAACATTCCGCTTAAAAAACAGCCACAGCAGCAGTGATTTGACTTCGGCCAACGAAAAGTGGGTGGAAGAGGTGATCTACGAGAACAGCATGGTCTACGTGCTGGGTTTCGCCTCAACAGCCCGCAAACACCAGAGTTCACTAGGCCAGCGGGTTGCGGAAAAACTGCGCGAACTCAAAGGCAACCGCGAACAGATGATGACCTATGACCGCGACGGCGACGGTCATGTCAGCTCAGCCGAATGGGATGAAGCACGCGCTGATATGGAGCAGCAGGCACTGCACGAAAAGCTGCAACAGAGCCAGAAGCGCTCCAACGAACAACTGGTGCTCAGTGCGCCACCGCAAAAAGATCTGCCGTTTATTATTGCTGAAACCGAATCGGAAGCCAGCCTGGTCAGTCACTACTCGTGGCAGGTACCGCTTCTGCTGATTGCCGGACTGGCTGCTTTTGCCTGGGCCATTAAAGCCGGTGTCACGTATTTCCATCTCATCTAAACGTGTGCTCTCTAGCTAAGGAGAAAAAGCGATGACAACGTTGATTGTTCTGGGTGTTCTAGTTCTGCTGCTGGTTGTGGTGATCGGCTATGTGATCATGATCTACAATGGTTTGGTCCGTTTGAAAAACGAAGCGGATAAGTCATGGAGCAACATCGACGTGCTCCTCAAGCAACGCTTCGATGAACTGCCCAAGCTGATCAAGGTGTGCGAAGGGTATATGAAGCACGAGAAAGCCACCCTGGAAGCGGTGATCAAAGCCCGTTCCATGGTGGGGCAGGCTCGCTCGGAGAAAGAGCAACTCGAGGCTCAAAACATGCTGACCGACACGCTCAAATCGCTATTTGCCGTCACTGAGCAATATCCGGATCTCAAAGCGGATACGGCATTTCGCAGCCTCGGCAACCGCATCTCCGAACTGGAAGATCAGATCGCCGATCGCCGCGAACTGTTTAACGAATATATCACCATCTACAATATTCGCATCGCCCAGTTTCCGGATGTGCTGGTCGCCGGCAAATTCAACTTCACCGCCCGCGACCTGTGGGAGATCCAACCGGAACACCGCGCCGATGTCGACGTGTCATTCGACCATTCATAATGACACCACGTTACACAGTTCCGGCCCAGCGCTATCGCTGTGAAATTGAGGTAAAACGCAGCCGGTTTATCGCCACGGTGGCCGCCACGCCAACCGTCGAACAATCGCGTAACTTCATTCGCACCATGCAACAGGAATTTCCTGATGCCAACCATAACTGCTGGGCGTGCGTTGTCGGCGCGCCCGGCGCCACTGCGGATACCGCCATGAGCGACGATGGCGAACCCCACGGTGCCGCAGGCAAACCAATGCTCACCGCGCTGCAGCACAGCGGTCTTGGCGATATCACCGTGGTGGTCACTCGTTACTTCGGCGGCACCCGTCTCGGCAAAGGCGGCATGGCCCGCGCCTATACCGATGCCGTTCTCGCGGCCTTGTCAGGGGTGACAACAAAAGAAAAAATTGACTACTGCGCAGTAGAGATCAGCTGTGACTATGCACTGCTTGAACCGCTGCAACGGCTTTTTGACGCGTATGAAGTTGTGGTTGACGATCAACAGTTTGCCGATCAGGTTACCCTGTTTTTGCGGCTGCCCGAGGAGCACCTGACACGCTTCTCCACCCATATCACCGACGTGAGTCACGGCCGTATCACCATCGCCGCGCCAGCCTGACCGCTCACCTCTGGACATTCCTTGCCGTCCCCGCTACAATCCGGTGCTATTGCGTTTACGAAAGGATATTTTTATGGCATCGACCAATCATGAATTGTGGCAATCGATTCTTTTTTTATTTCTGAGTAAATTTGTCAAACAGGCCCAGACGCCGTTTGCCAAAAAAGACCTGATCAACGCCAAGAACGTCGAACTGGCCAACAAGTTTGCCCAGATGACCGGCAACACCACCCCGCCGGAAAAAATGAAAAACACCCTGAACAAAGCCCTGGCCGCACTGCAAAAAAAAGGGCTGGTAGAAGAGGTGGATGTAAAGACACTGCAACTGACCAACGCCGGCTGGAATACGATGCACATTGAGGTCAAAGCCGCTATGACCAAAATCTCCCAAGAGTTTCCGCAAAGCCAGACGGCCAATGCACCCAAAGCCAACTGAGGCCACGGTCAACACGGTCATCAGAGCTCACTCTGGTCCTGATTGTTAACGGAATGAAAACGGCAAAGGATCGTAACACCGGTCACGCGCTTCAAGAAACTGCGGCTTAATCCGAGGGGCAGAGCAGCGTGAAATCATCAACCTGGCCGGAATGCATCAGGTCCAAGACCTTGTACGCACCCAGCGGCATGCCGATGTCGGAGTGAATTGTTGTCACAATGGCTTCGTCACACGACATCTCCAGAGAAAAAAGCGACTTATCGCTCTCTACTCCGTTTCAACAGGAACCAGAGTGATCACGATTCCCCGACTGCGATCATCGTTAAGATACTGACCGTTGGCCCGATACGTGCCACCGTTAATCACGATGCGATCGGTTGAGATGTCGGTTAACTTCACCTGCTCAATAAAGGCGAGAATTCCGTCATTAAGTACGGACGAGGTTTGTTCGCCAAGCAGAAGACCACGCGGTTTCAACAGGCGGGTTGCCGCAACATTGGCCTGGACGATCTGGTCCTCAAGATCCACGCCGATGACCGCCACCGGCATGCTGTCGAGAATATCCTGAGCCATCTGTAGAACTTCACTGCGCAGCTCCAAAGCTTCGGTGCGCTCGAGAATCGTTTCTTCAAGGTTGGCATTGACCTGTTCGAGTTGATCGTTGCGCTGCTCCAACGCCTCGGAGAGCTGCTTGTTATTGCAACTGAGATCATAGGTGTCGACGGCATTGGCAATGCTAACCAGCAACTCGTCATCATTCCATGGTTTGGGGATAAAGCGGTAGATATGACCGATATTGATCGCTTCAACCACGGAGGCGGTATCCGCGTAACCGGACAACACAATGCGGATTGTATCGGGCTTGCGGGCATGCACCTGGCTCAGGAATTCGACACCATTCATCTCCGGCATACGATAATCCGAAACCACGACACACACGTCCGGCTCGTCTTCCAGCAGTTGAAGACCTTCACTCCCCGAGTTGGCGAAAAACAGTTCGTAGCCCCCTTCATCCATAAAAAGACGCCGTAAAGAGCGTAGGACGTTCGGCTCATCATCAACGAACATGATTTTGTGCATAAGCATTTCCCCTTCGACCACATCACTTCATGATAGAATTCTACGATCTTAGCACGCTTTTGAAAAGTCGCAAAATCAATCATCTTTTCAAAGGCCTTCGCTTGAGGGGGGGAGGTCTTATCGGATCAACGAAGAACAGCGTATAAAATTTCGTTGTGTCCTTGAAACAGAGACAAGCGGCCGGGCCGAATACGTCTGGTTCGGCCCGGCCACAGAACAGGTTAAAGTGAAAATTCCGCCCAGACAGGGCAGTGGTCGGAAGGTTTTTCCATGGCGCGAATATCGTAATCAATCCCGGCATCCTGACAACGGGAAATGAGCGCCTGACTGGCCAGAATCAGATCAATACGCAACCCGCGCTTCGGCTCACGCTCAAACCCGCGGCTGCGGTAATCAAACCAACTGAACCGGTCATCCACATCAGGATAGCAATGGCGAAAACTGTCGTGTAGCCCCCAGTCTGTCACGCTCTGCAGCCAGGCACGCTCCTCGGGAAGGAAACAACTCTTGCCCTGCGCCAGCCAACGCTTTTCATTGTCCGGCCCGATACCAATATCTTCCGCCAGTGGAGCCACATTCATATCTCCAACCACCAGAAGCGCATCGTTGCGGGGGTCATAATTTTCCAGCATCTGGCGCAGGTCGCGGTAAAACGTCTCCTTGGCCGGAAATTTTACCGCATGGGAACGGTTCTCCCCTTGAGGGAAATAACCGTTGACCACCGTGACCATCTGATCGCCAAACGCATAGCGCCCGACAATCAATCGACGCTGGGCCTCGTCATCATCATCAACAAAACCGTACTGCACATCCACGGGGGCTTGACGCGACAATAAGGCGACACCGTAATGGCCTTTTTGACCATAATAGCGCACCTCGTAGCCCAACGATTCAACCTCCGCCAACGGAAACTGGTCGTCATGGACCTTGGTTTCCTGTAACGCCAGAACGTCGGGCTGGTAGGCGTCAATCACCGCTTTAACCTGGTGATGGCGGGCACGCAACCCATTGACATTGAAGGATATAATTTTCACATCCAGCTCCTGATCAGCTTCGACAGCGGCTGAGGATATCGGCAATCACCTCAGCAGTGTAGGCCTTGAGTCCCCACTTGCGGGCCAACATCACCGCATTGTCAGCAATGGCACCAATCTCCTCATCAGGGATATTCCCCTGCGCCAAGGTGACCGGGCTGCCGATGGAATGGAACCAGGTTTTCAGCGCCGTAATGCCGTAGCGGGCGCACTCCAGATCATCGTTCAGTTCGCAATCAAACACCCGCCGGGCAAACTGGGCAAACTTGGCCGGATTCTGTGCGGCCGCATAGTCCATCCACCCGGGGATGACAATGGACAGCCCGGCACCATGGGCAATGTCATACATGGCGCTCAGCGAGTGTTCAATCATGTGATTGGGAAACTGGTACAAACCAATCCCAGCCGTGGACAATCCGTTCAGTGCCCAGGTTGCCGACCACATCATGGTTGCCCGTGCGTCGGCATGATCCGGCTGGTGCAGAATCTGCTCGGTGCTTTCCATAATCGTTTTCACCAGCCCCTCGACAAAGCGATCTTGCAACGGCGTCGCCTGATCGTTGCTGGTGAAATAACCTTCGATGATATGGGAAATCGCGTCAACAGCTGAATAGGCGGTATAATCCTTCGGCACCGTATAGGTCAATGCCGGGTCAAGGATTGAAGTTTTCGGAAACAGCAACGGCGAATTAATATTAAACTTCTGGGCAGTGTCCTCATTGGTTACCACACCACCGGAGTTCATCTCCGATCCGGTCGCCGCCAGGGTCAACAGCGTCACCAGCGGCAAAGCCTTCTCCACCTTGGCCTGCACAAAAAACTCCCAGACATCATGGTCGCACAGAGCGCCGGCGGCAATGGCTTTCGATTCATCGAGCACACTGCCGCCGCCAACGGCAACAATCACATCCACCTGTTCCCGCTTGGCCACAGCCACCCCTTCGCGCACATGGCTGAGCACCGGGTTGGACTTGACACCACCATGATCCACCCAGCTTAAACCGGCGGCCTGCAACGATGCCGTAACCCGATCGTAAAGTCCGGTGGTCTTGATACTGTTGCGGCCATAGACCAGCAACGCTTTACCGCCCTGACGAGCGGCATATTTCCCCACGTTGTCGGCCGTGCCGACACCAAAAACAATTTCAGTCGGATTGTGAAACACAAACGGTTGCATGACGACTCTCCTCCTGTCGCAAATCAATTAGAAATTTTCCCAGAACAAAGGGTTCCCAACGAACCGATTCATTCAGACATCGCGCCACGGGCTGACTGAGCGTTTAGTCACCCCACACACCTAAAAGGCTTTTGCCAGACGCTGTTTTACCTCGTCAAGCGAAACACCTTCGACAACAATCTGTTTATGACGGCTTTTATCGCCGCGAATCAACGTCACAGAGCTTTTTGACACACCCAGTAACTTCGCAAAAAAAGTGCAGCACAGCTTATTGGCAGCACCCTCGACCGGCGGAGACGTCAACCGCACCTTGAGTTCATCGCCTTGCAAACCGCACAGGCTGTTCTTACTTGCCCGCGGCTGAACAAAAAGGGCAATCGCCACACCGCCCTTCTGTGTGCTGACGCAGACATTCAGGTCATCACACGCCATGGATCAAAAACTGTAGGCAATGGAGCGCAGGACAACGACCAGAATCCGCTGAACAAAGGACAGCGCCAGCAGTAACACCAACGGACTGAAATCAATGCCACCAAATTGCAGCGGCACCAAACGCTGAATGCGATACAACACCGGGTCGGTGGCACTGTGCAAGAATCGGACAATCGGGTTATACGGATCGGGGTTCACCCACGAGATCAGGGCGCGTCCCACCAGAATCAGAACATAAATACTGAACACCAAATCAACCAGACCAGCAATGGCCAAAAATAATTCACGCAAAATCATTGTCACTCTCTTTCACAAAAAAACGTCCCATTATCGATCATTTCGAACGAACAGATCACTCTCGTTGAACACTGAAAACTTTTTTTAATCTTCGCCGACAAACCGGGCAAAAAAGGTTCACCTCATCCAGAAATTACTGTACTCTGACGGGGTTTTCCACACCATATCCGTATGGAGACTCGTGCCGACTAAAGAGATGGCACCGTTCATATTCACCACACAAATCACGCGACTGCCGCCATGTGACGTTTCGATAAACTAACATGAAGCGGCAAGGGGAACAATCCATCATGTACCGTACAAACAATCTCAACATCAAGGGCATCACCGAAGTTATCGCTCCATCCGAACTCAGACAGGTGTTCCCGCTTTCCGAGCAATCGGCTGCCTTCGTCACCAGAGCACGTAACGAAATCCAAGATATTCTCCATAACCAAGACCAACGTCTGATGATCGTGGTCGGCCCATGTTCCATCCACGATCCGGAAGCCGCCCTCGACTATGCCCGCCGTTTGAGCAAGCTGTCCCATGAACTCGATGATCAGCTGCACATTGTCATGCGCGTTTATTTTGAAAAACCGCGCACCACCGTGGGCTGGAAAGGTCTGATCAACGACCCGGATCTCGACGGCAGCCACCTGATCTCCAAAGGTCTCGGCATTGCCCGGCAACTGTTTTGTGCCATTACGGAGCTGGAACTGCCGATTGCCACCGAAATGCTCGACACCATCACCCCGGAATATTTTGCTGACCTGATCAGTTGGGGGGCCATCGGCGCACGGACCACTGAATCGCAACCCCATCGTGAAATGTCCAGCGGCCTGTCGTTTCCGGTCGGCTTTAAGAATAGCACCGACGGCAATCTGCAGATTGCCATGGATGCCATGAGCGCGGCACGGCATGGCCATAGTTTCCTCGGCATCAACCGCCAGGGGAAAATTTCCATTGTCGAGACCTGCGGCAATCCCGATGCTCACATTGTCTTACGCGGCGGCAGCAATGGTCCGAACTATCAGCCTGAAGCCATCGCATTTACTGAAAAAAAACTGGCCGACCAAAACCTCAACACCGCCATCATGGTCGACTGCAGCCACGCCAATTCCTGCAAGGATCACAACCGCCAAGAGGAGGTAATTGTGAACGTTCTCGATCAAATCGCCAACGGCAACAACACCATTCGTGCCCTGATGATTGAAAGCAACATCGAAGAGGGCAACCAGCCCATCGGTCCTCAGGAGGAATTGAAATACGGGGTTTCGATTACAGACAAGTGCATTGGCTGGGAGACAACCGACCGGCTGTTGCGCATGATTCACAGCAGTTTGAAAAAAAACAATGGACGGTCGTTGTAAAGAGAACTCGGAAGATTACCGCGAAAACAGCAAAGGAACTGTGGTGATAAACACAGTTCCTTTGCTGTTTTGATGCATTGCATTCAGTGATAAAGAAGGGTGTTAACAGCGCAACAGTCGGCAGGGCTCACTGGCGACGCCAATGGCCCCGATCCATTGCGGCCAGGCCGGTACCTGAAACGCACCACCGACCACAGCTGAAATTTTATCCCGCTAACATCGGTTATTCGCACCGCCTCCGGCAAACATCGCCATATGAACCGGGATGTCATCGGCCAACACCTCAAAACTTTTCTTTTTGCTATCGCAGGTCGTCTCATCGACAACCTGATCGGCAATTTCAAATGAGGGACAGATAGACCTGCTAAGACAACTCCGGTAAGGCCATCATCAGCTGATCATGATCCGGAAGGTTGATTCCAAGCTCAGACCACATTCTGGAAAAATCATTCATTATCCAGCTCCTTTGGTTGAATCAGGAAAGGTTCAATCAGTTTCATAAACGCCGACAACCAATAAATACTTCCAATCGTTTTCCACCATAAAAATCTAAACTGCGTATCTTTTGTCACGGGCTGCTGTTGCTCCAGGCCCCAAAACATAAAAAAGGGGCTGCACCGTGCAGCCCCTTTTCAAACGTCATTCTTTGCCCCCCCCAAAAACTACTCCTGGGGGGCCACATCGGGCCCATTTGTGGAAAGGGCCTGTGTCAAACCATTAATATTCGTTCCGTCAATGCCGATTTCTTTAAGCAAAGACTCTACCATGGGAGCCTGAGCTCGATAGCGCAGAGCGCTGTTGACAACCTGATCGGCGAGGTTCCCCTGTCCCGGAGAAGCTGCTGTGTCGATGTTTCCCGCGCTTCCGGCGCCCCCATTAATCCCCTCAACCTGGAAAATCTTGATACCATCGATATTCTGCATGGGCTTAACACTCTCGGCAATGATGGCCGGCAAATGCTCGATCAGAGCCAGTTTGACCTGCATGGCGATCTGATCAGCCGAAAGAGTATTGTCCGCTTCGTTAATCGCTTTTTTACCTTCGGCATCAACGGCATAACGTTTTGCCGCAGCATCGGCTTCTAATTTGATCGCTTCCGATTTACCTTCCGCCGTCAGGCGCTCCATATCCGCATCCCCTTTGGCCTGAATGCGTGCGGCTTCGGCATAATCATCCGCAGCCTGTTTTTTGGCCTCAGCGGCAACGGTAACAGAAATCGCCTCGCGCTCGGCCTGTTTGCGCGCTTCGACAAGTTCAATACTTTTCTGCCGTTCGGCAATCTCGGTTTCACGCACCGTGACCACCTTCTCTTCCGCTTTTACTGCTTCGGAACGGGCCGTATCCGCTTCAGCCTGGGCAACCGACTGTGCTTTTGATTTCTCGGCAATGGCTATGGCCCGATCCTGTTCCGCCAGTTCAATCGTTTTCCTTTTTTCAACTTCCGCCGCCTCAATTGTCCTGGCTTTCTCAATATCTTTGGATTGAACCAGTTTTTCCTTGGCAATCCGCTCTTCTTCGATGGCCCGTTCCGAGGTGATCCGGGATTGTTCAATTTGTTGATTGGCCTGGATATCCGCCTGTTCAGCCTCTTTCTTCTTCGCCGCACGTTCCATGGCGATCTCGGAAGCCTGAGCCGCCCGTCGGACTTCGATTTCCCGTTCCTGCTGCAGACGCGCGTATTCTTCCTCTTTACTCAATTCAAGCTTTTGCCGTTCCGCTTCGAGGTTCTTATTTTGAATGGCAACCTTGGTGTCCTGTTCAATGTCATTGCGTTTTTTGCGGCGCGACTCAATGGCGTCCGTGAGCATGGTTAAACCTTCAGCATCGAAGGCGTTGTCAGGGTTGAAGTATTCCTTGCTGGTCTGATCGAGCCCGGTTAAGGAGACGGATTCAAGCTCCAAGCCGTTTTTCAGCAAGTCCTCGGATACCACCTGTTGAACTTTCTGAACAAAATCGACCCGCTTTTCATGTAGCTCTTCCATGGCCATTTCCGCGGCAACGGCGCGCAAAGCGTCGACAAACTTCCCCTCCACCAACTCTTTCAGCGCTTCAGGCTGAACAGTACGCAGGCCGAGCGTCTGCGCGGCATTGGCAATAGATTCAGCTTCAGGCTTCACCCGGACATAAAACTCCGCCAACACATCGACCCGCATGCGATCCCGGGTGATCAACGCCTGCTCGTTGGCGCGGTGAACGGCCAGTCGTAAGGTATTCATATTGACCGGAATCGTTTCATGCAACACCGGAAGTACCAAAGCGCCACCGTTCATAATAATCTTTTGCCCACCGAAACCGGTACGAACAAACGACTGTTCTTTACTGGCCCGTTTGTAAAGCCGAGCAAAAATCATTCCGATCACGATCAGTGCCAGGACACAAACAAGTGCAAATCCGGCAATGGTTATCAATCCATCCATAGAAGTGTCTCCCTGAAAAGTTGTTGATCGCCTGTCGCTGTCACCTTTTAATCGACCAGGCTCTGATTCACGTTTCGGATCGCCCGAAACACGCCCTCCCGTTTACTTACGACCAGCACCTGTTCCCCCTGCGGAAAGGCATCATCAACCACATCCGGCTCAATCATCAGGTAATGGGTTTGACCATACTTATCAACCAGCTTGCCTTCAGCAGCAGCCCCTTGTCGGGCCGTTCCCAGAGTGATCACCGCCACCCGACCAATGAAGGATTGGTCGCTGACAGCGCTGGTTTCGTCTTTGGGCAGGATTTTGGCCAACCCTCCTCCAAGAACACGCACAAGCGGAAGACTGGCGGTCATGGACAGCACACTGGCCAGAGAGGCGGGCAAAAAAGCACCAAAACTTTTGTGCACAATCATTTGCCCAGCCAAGCCAATGAGACCGAATGCCGTCAAAAAAATTACCAGCAGCATCAGAGCAGGAACTTCGCCAAAGCGAAGCCAGCCGAGAAGACGGGACAGGGCAAACGGCGAGGTGTTGTCAGGCAAATCCGCTTCAAAATCAAGGTCTATGTCAGGGATCAGCCCCTCAAACAGCGTTGAGAGCCCCAGGCCAAATAACATTCCCACCCCTTCGAGCAGAGCAATCAGCAACAGAACCGCTAAAGCTATCGAAAACGGCAGATTCGGGCTGGAAGAGATGAAAACCATCATTCCAGGGTCTCACCGGCCTTTACCGCAGCAAGGCGCTCTTTAATGCGGTTTTTGCGCGACAATTCTTCCAACTCAGCCAATTTTGCCGCCGTGTTCGTCGATACCGACTGACCGGGAAGACCGGTATTTTTTTCCATGATCCGCTCAAAGGCAGAACCTGCGCGGGCGGCCTTGTCAGCATAGCGGGTCTGAGTGGATCCGCCCTGCGGTGCATTCGGCGCTAAGGAACCCTTTGCGTTCTCAGCAGTAATAAAACGCTGTAACTCTTCCTTCATTTCACGACGTTTCGCCTGCAAGGCTGAAACAAATCCGTTAAGTTCCTTCTCTTGGGCAGCTGCTTCAGCAACAGACTTTTCCAGAACAGGAAGTTGTGCTTCGATATCCATCTGTTGGGCAATGGCGGCCTCGGCCAGGTCATCTCGACGTTCTGTAACAGCCAATTGGATTTTTTCTGAAAGGTCTGCGTGATTTTTACGACTCTCAGCCAACCGCTGCTCGGCAAGATGTTTGTGTGCCAGGGTCTTGCCCAATTCGGCACGCACATCGTCCAACGCACCATCAACTTCCCGGATCGCCTCTTCCATAACCATCTCGGGAGCAACATTCTCAATGGCGTCCATCAAGGCATTCATACTGCTGCTGACAATTCGTCCGACTCTTCCAGTGATGCTTTCTTTCATCCGTATTCTCTCCTTTTTCACGTTAAAAACTGGTGAGTTATGTTCAGGATTACTTTTGGTTCAGACCATGTTGCAGAATTTCAAACACCTTCTTCCCCAGCGGAATATCAAAAGGTTCATGCGTCATTGCTGTTCTGGCCACATGCGCCATCTCTTCCAGGCATTTTCTCATCTCAAAAGCGCTCCAGTTAAAATAGACACCAGATTCAAATAGATAACGTCCAACCACTGCAGAGTCCTGTGGCGACAATGCCCACTGCCGTTCCTCAATAAAATCGCTCAATGTCATAAAAGCATCTTCTACCCAGCGGCCATCGGGATGCTCAACATAACCGTCTGCCACGGGAGCCCCGAGGTCAAAAAACAGCAGCCCGCTCTCGACATCCCGATCCAGAAAATATTGCCGTGACGGGTTGTAGCTGATCTGGTAGCAATCAAAGAAGCTTTTCGCCGGGATCACCGCGCCAACATCCCGATAGGAGAGTTTCACCGTTCCGCAGAGCTCTGCGGAACCCAGAAATTGCAGCCCGACCCTCTTGGTGTCTCGGTCATAATACAAACTGCAAAAATCCAGCCCGTTTAAAGCAAAGGCATTTATCGTTCCTTTACTAAGATGGATAACACCTTGTTTCCATACGGAGATCTTTTTTGACACCCGTTCTCCGGGACGCTCAAACCGCTCAAAAGCCATAAGCAGCACTCCTCTTTATGAATTTTTATTTATTTTGTCAACAGTCAATCGTTTTGTCAAGAGCAGTCAATCAATTTGTCAATCAATAGAACACACCACAAAAAGACCAATTAACTTATTGATATTAAGCAATAAAATTAACAGAAGACAATTTTATGACGTACCAAAAGTCTATAAAAAAATATTTTATACCGATGTCTAAAAATAAATTTGGCTAT
Source organism: uncultured Desulfuromonas sp. (assembly GCF_963678835.1). NCBI lineage: Bacteria > Pseudomonadati > Thermodesulfobacteriota > Desulfuromonadia > Desulfuromonadales > Desulfuromonadaceae > Desulfuromonas > uncultured Desulfuromonas sp. The sequence continues at coordinate 1,349,695 of NZ_OY787469.1, read as the reverse complement.
GGGAAGGGGGGGGCTGTTGAAGATCTGCCCACGATTTAAACTCCAGGCGAACCAAAAAGGTTGGCAGAAAACCACACCCGGCAGAAAAACCCATCTCCCTTAGCAGGCGGGTAATAAAACAGCCTGTGGAACCCATAGACTGTCGAACAAAATCAAGAACGGACTTTAAAGTCCTTGATTTTGCAAGCGAGACGGAAATCGTCGTTTCAGTTTTCGTCGTTGAAAATTATCAGGATGGGCATTTTCAACATCCTGCTGTACTCAGTTTAAAGGGGCTGCGTGCAACGCAGCCCCTTTTGTTTTTAACGCTATGATGTGCGTTCCCTTGTCTCATGTGGCTAACGCTCAAAAATGAAAACCTCATCACCAATTTCAAGGTTCTGGTAGTGCGGAGAGACAACGCGGTGTTGCTGCTGCCTGAGCTGATCAACCAAGGCCTGCCGTTGCTCCTTTCTCATGGAATTGCCCAGCCTTCCCTGTTGCACCCATTGTCCCGTGTCATCAACATCATAAAGTTCCAGCACCGACCAGCGCTCCTGCATATTAAACAGCACCAGTTCTTCGACGCCATCGCGATCGAGATCAACCGGAAAAAGATAACAGGTCGCTTTGCGACATTGATCCTCATCCAACATTTGAAGAAAGTCTTGTGGGACCGTATGGCTATCCGTCACGAATTCAACCAGTGGATGGTCAGCAATGCCTTCGCTTTGCTTATGCCTCTTCCATTGAGAATAGCTTGTGGCCTCGTCAACCGCCAGTAACCATGTTCGCAGTGTTGGCGTCAACGGATGCTCGGCAGGTAACTGTTTAAGCTGCTGTAAATACGCCAGACCGGGAGAGCCCAAATGAAACTTTAACGCACCAAAATCAAACTCCTGCGGCAAAATTCTTTGGGTCACTAAGCGCTGATACTGGTCGCGGGCACTCAGCGCCATCGGATTCAGCACCGGGCTGTGCAGCAATAGGATAAAAGCGCAGATCATCAAAGCAATGACCATATTCCCTTGACGAATGATCCCCATCCAAATCGCAGATCGCCACAAAACAGCGCTTGCGTAAACCACGCTGTAACAGGTGGCAACAACAACCAGAACCAGCAGAAAGACTCGATTGGGCGTCAGACCATACTGATCAATACGCAGATAGACGGAATAGATTCCGATCACGGCATAAACAGGCAACAACACCATGGAGAGTTCGTACAATCTGGCCAGACCACCGGACAATGACCGCGACGTGCCATCCTGAACAATGCCATTAACAAACAGCAGATTGGCGCTGATCAGGCACAGCAGAATCGGTGTTGAATAGCCTGTATCCCAAATCGGACTGAGTCCGGTAAAGGGCAAGCTGCCCCCCAGCAGGATGGTAATAACCGCCGTCAGCGGCATCAAAAAGGCGCACAACGACAGAGCGATCTTACGCAGGGCACCGATCACAGACTCATGGTTGCGTGCCAGACGAATCCCCAGTGAGAACACCATTGCCAGACTCAGCCAGGGGAACACGGCATTGAAGAATAGAGTTTCAAACAACTCAATCCCCACCATCTTGAACAGCATGACCCACAGAACAATCAACAGCCAGAAGCCTAGAGTCAACATTGCCGCCACCAGCAGAATAAAAAAATTATCCCAACTGTGGCGGTAAAGGTCAGAGTACCGATAGCGACCCTGCTTGCGTGTCGGCCAGGCCTGAATAAAGGGGATCAGAATATAGGCCAGCACAAATGAAGAGACCGTCCAACTGGTCATTAAAACCGTCACCCCCCGGTTGGACGGTTGAGAGGAGCCCGCCATCTGCCACAGCACCCAGACTGAGGCCAGAGCCACAACACCACCGAGAAGAAGGGTCAAAACCAGCACCTGACGATTAAAATGCTTCCCTGCAGTCAACTGTGCAGTCAGCCCCATAACGGCAGTTGCCGTCATCGCACACAACACCACACTCGCCGCGAGAGGATGACTTTTAGGCCACCAGAACACCCCGGCCCAGCCGACACACCCCTGAACAAAGCCGATAACCAGATACAGCAGAACACTCGATTCAATCAGATGGATGCGTTGGGTCATAGGACTACCCCGGCTAAAGTTACAATATGTTAGACAATCAAAAAAACAGACGTTGCCGCAAAAGAGAACAGGCACCGTTTTTTCTGAGATTACACCGGTGTCAAGGCAAAATGCGCAGCAGCTTTTTCGGCAATAGTTTTACCAATACTCAACGAAGCGGTCGCTGCCGGAGAGGGTGCGTTAAGCACATGGATCAAACCCGGTTCATCAAGGATTTTGAAATCATCGAGCAGGGAGCCGTCTTCAGCCACGGCCTGAGCCCGTACTCCGGCACCGCCTCGGACGATATCCTCACCAACCAGATCGGGCATCAGTTTCTGCAGATCGGCCACAAATTTGCGTTTGGAAAACGAGCGATGGTATTCATGCAGGCCCACCCGCCAGAATCGGCGCGCCATCGACAGAAAACCCGGATAGGTCAGGGTTTCGAGGGTATCGCGCAAAGAAAAGCTACTGCGCTGATACCCTTCGCGTTTGAAGGAGAGAACCGCGTTGGGCCCGGCTTCGACCTCACCGTTAATCATGCGGGTATAATGCACGCCGAGGAAAGGAAATTTTGCATCGGGGACCGGATAGATCAGGTGTTTGACCTTGGAGCGGCAGCGTTCAGCCAGGGTGTAGTATTCACCACGAAACGGTACAATGCGCATGTGCGGCTGAGAACCACACATCAATGCCACCCGGTCACACTGCAGCCCGGCACAGTTGATGATAAAAGGAGCCTCTATCCGTCCCTGGCTGGTATGCAAGACAAAGCCCTGGTCGTGACGCTCCACTCGCTCCACCACACAGTTGAGACGAATATCACCACCACGCTCTTTGATCAGACGCGCATAGGTTTGCACGACTTGGACAAAGTCGACGATGCCGGTTTCCGCCACCAGCAATCCGGCAACACCTTGAACATGGGGTTCGCGGCGACGAATCCCCTCGGCGTCAAGGCGTTCAACCCCTTTAAGCCCGTTGGCGCGGCCACGCCGTTCCAACTCGGCCAATGCCGGCAATTCTTCTTCACTGGTGGCCACGACCACCTTGCCGCACTGTTCATGTGGAATGGAGTGCTCAGCACAAAACGCATACAGGGCATCACGCCCTTCAACACAGTTTTTCGCTTTGAGAGAACCGGGACGATAATAGAGCCCGGAATGGATCACACCACTGTTATTGCCCGTCTGATGGGCGGCAAGGGTGGCTTCTTTTTCAACAACGAGAACTCGGCAATCCTTGACCTGGGAGGTTAAGGCCAACGCGGTCGCGGTACCGACAATACCGCCACCGATTACAACAACATCACATGACATGGGAACATCCTGAAAGGCTTAGGATTTAGATTCGGCTTCCTTGATCATATCCGCGACCTGCAAACGGACGTCATCGATATGCACACGAACAATGTCACCCTCTTCCCGCTCGCTGCGCACCAAGCCTTCCAACGCCCAAAATTTAAGGGTGGCTTCTTTGATACCGAACTTTTCGGCAGCAGCATCAATGTCGTACCAGGTTTTAACCAACGCCATCGCTTTACTCCTTTTTGACTACTTCATTACACTGTAAAAATACGGCCCGTTTTCTCTATTATATCTCGTATACACCAGCTGCCTAGCCAAAGCAAAAAATTCTCTTTGTCAAAACGTTCCAGAGCAGAGCGAGAAGAGTGTTGCTTAACTGACAGGATGTTGAAAAAATCCCTTCCGTGGGCTTTTCAACGGTGGCATCCAAAAATGCAATTTCCGTCTTCTTTACAAAATCAAGGACTTAAAAAACGCTCCTTGATTTTGGTCGCCCGTCCAGACACGGCACAGACTGTTTTTCAACATCCTGCTAAAGATGCCGGCCAATAAAAACAGATAAAGTCCCTGGACAATTCTGTCGATAGGAAAAAAAGAATCCGCAGTGTCTTGCGGAAGACAACGACTGTCATGCTGTTTTAATTTGATTTTCACTGGATCAGGGAATTGCTTATGGGACCGGGAATCCTGGTCGTTGCGCTATCTGCGTCAACGCGCCAGACAATCATAGACGCACTCAAAGATACGTCACCGTTCAGCCGCTATTTTGAAACAAACAGTGGTCGCGAGGGCTTGGAGATTCTTGAGAAGGAGCCGATCGACGTGATCGTCTGTGGATTGCACGTGTATCAGTTGTCGGGCCTGGAATTGCTGCGCCACATGCAGCAGGACCCGGAGCTGTGCGATATCCCCTTTGTCGTGCTGGCCGAGGACAATCGAACCAAGACCAAGATCAACCTGCTTGAACAGGGTGCCAGCGATTATATCGTCCAGCCGGTGGACATTGGAGAGTTGGTTGCCCGCATCAAGGTTCAGTTGAAAGTCAAAACCCTGCAGGACAATCTCAAACGCAGCAATCGTCTGCTCCTCAACTTATCCAGCACCGACTCCCTGACCCAGCTTTACAATCGCCGCGTGCTGATGCGCACGTTAAGAAAAGAGTTTCAGCGTCAAATACGCACCGAAGAATCATTCTCACTTCTGATGGTGGATGTTGATCACTTTAAAAACATCAACGACCGCTACGGCCATCTTAACGGCGATACGGTTCTCATCAATCTCGCCCGTATGCTGCGCAGCTATCTGCGCCCTTACGATGTCCCCACCCGTTTCGGCGGCGAAGAATTTGCCCTGATTTTACCGAACACCAACATGGAATGTGCCCGCGAAGTCGCGGAACGCCTGCGATTGGCCGCAAAAGAGTTGCGGTTCAGTGGCGAGATTCGCGATCTGGAGATCACCATCAGCATCGGCGTTACCACCTGCCCTGCCGATGGTGTGGAGGAGGAGGATGACCTGCTGAGACTCGCTGACGAAGCGCTGTATGCCGCTAAAGAAGCCGGGCGCGATCAAGTGGTCTGTGCCTCGCAGATCGCCACCAATCAGGATTGCGATGCATCGGGCATCGCCTGAACGAACCCGATCAGATTATAAATCGTTGAGCAGCCGGTAGAGCTTCTTCTGGATGTCCCACACTTTATGTGCCGCAGCGAGCTGCTGCTCTTCCAGAAGCAGGCGTCCGCGATCAAGCAGATTATGGGCATCAAGTAACACCGGACTCAACTGCACCTCAATCTTCATGCGGGGGATCTCACCAACATCCTCCGCCAGATCAGCCAGAGTTTTGCGTGCCTGATTGAGCACCTGCAACGCCCGTTTGGCCTCACGGATCGCTTCGTCGGTCTGAAAGGACTTGATCATCACATCAACCTCATCGACCAGATCACGGTAACGCTCGGAAATACTCATCACGACACTCCTTTACAATGTTCATTTATCATAAGTCGAACGCACGAAAAACACGCGGCCGAACCGTCTTCATTTGGGTTGCGCCCATACTAGTGGAAAGCCGCCCTGAAAAACAACGGCAAACCGATAAAAAAGTTGACTTTAAGGTATACGGACGTTAGTTTTTTGTTTGAAAAATTGTGAAAAGCCCTGGGGGAGTTTATTACTGAGAGTCCTATTGCGGGACGACCCTTAGAACCTGATCCGGATTATACCGGCGTAGGGAAGCGGCACTTGATACGGGATTTTTCCCGTCGAAGGTCGCTTTCGCGACCTTTTTCTATTTGTGGATCCAAGAGCACTGTCTGCTCGTCAATATGTCATGATTATCGTTCTCAATGAAAAGAAAATACAGGTGGATGAAAACCAGAGCCTGTTCGATTTGCGCGACCAGATCAAACCCGAGGCGGATGTCCTGATCTGCAACGGTCTGCCGATTCAAAGTGATCGGGCATTGCAGCCGTTTGATCACGTCATCCTCATTCGTCGCGGAGAGATCCCTTCGGAAGCCGAGATGGAAGCCTTTCTGGTCGCCCGCCACTCCCCCGAAGTCCATGAGCCGCTAAAGCAGGCGACCATTGGTATTGCCGGTGCCGGTGGCCTTGGTTCCTCCATTGCCACGGCCCTGGCCCGTGCCGGTATCGGCCATCTCATTATCGCCGATTACGATGTGGTGGAACCGTCCAACCTCAACCGCCAGCAGTTCTTCATCGACCAGATCGGCATGAACAAAGTCGACGCGCTCAAAGACAACCTCAAGCGGATCAACCCGTTTATGACCATTGATGCCCAACACCGTTTTCTCACCAGCCAAAACCTCACCGATTTGTTCGCCGATGTCGACATCCTCGTTGAGGCAGTGGACTGCGCCGAAACCAAGGCGATGATCACCGGGCAATGGTTGCGCACCTGCCCCGGCACCCCTCTGGTGGCCGGATCGGGGATGGCCGGTTACGGACCAGGCAACACCATTCGCACCCGCCGCGCCATGGGCCAACTCTACCTGTGCGGCGACGGCACCAGTGAAGTGGACGCCGATCACGGTCTGATGGCACCGCGTGTCGGCATTGCCGCCCACCATCAGGCCAATGTGGTTATTCGCTTGTTACTCGGGCTCGACCCCGTTGAGGAGGATCCGTAATATGAATATCACCGTCAACAACCAGTTGCGCATCGTCACGCAAGGTCAGACCCTGGCGGACCTGATCAACGACATGAAACTGGATGCAACACGCATTGCCGTGGAATACAACCGTGCCATCCTGACGCGCGAACAACTTCCCGAAATTTCCCTGCACGAGGGAGATGTTATCGAGATCGTTAACTTCGTCGGTGGCGGCTAACCTCACGACCGACAACCACGCTCTCGTCTGCACTTTTATTTATCCGTGACGAAACAGATGTTCGCCACGAGAAAGGATAGTACCATGGATCAACTGACAATCGCCGGCCGGACGTTCCGCTCCCGCCTGATGGTTGGAACCGGAAAATTCGCCTCAAATCAACAGATGGCTGACACCATCGCCGCCTCCGGCGCTGAAATCGTCACCGTGGCCCTGCGCCGCGTCAATGTTGAAGATCAGCAGGATGACCTGCTCAATCATATCGATCGCGACAAATACCTGCTGCTACCCAATACCAGTGGTGCCCGCGATGCCGAAGAAGCGATCCGCCTGGCGCGATTGGCCCGAGCCGCCGGTTGCGAACCGTGGGTCAAGCTTGAGGTGACCCCGGATCCCTATTACCTGCTGCCCGATCCCATAGAAACCCTGAAAGCCGCAGAAGTGCTGGTCAAAGAGGGATTTATTGTTCTGCCCTACATCAACGCCGATCCCGTGCTCGCCAAGCACCTGCAGGAAGTCGGTGTGGCCACGGTCATGCCACTCGGTGCGCCCATCGGCACCAACAAGGGTCTGAAAACCCGTGACAACATCGCCATCATTATCGAACAGGCCACGGTTCCGGTAGTGGTCGATGCCGGACTCGGTGCGCCGTCGCACGCCGCCGAAGCCATGGAACTCGGTGCCGATGCGGTACTGGTTAATACCGCCATGGCCGTTGCCGGGAATCCGACTCTGATGGCCGCAGCCTTTGGCAAGGCCGTCGAAGCCGGACGCATGGGCTATCTGGCCGGGCTCGGCAAGCAACGCAACCAAGCCGAAGCGTCCAGTCCCCTCACCGGCTTCTTACGGGAGGAATAATCATGAGCTTTGCCGATGAAATCCTCAAATATCCGGCTGAACAGATTCGTGAGCAGATGACCAACACCACGCCGTTGCGTGTTGAACAGGCACTCTATGCCGAACGCCTGACACCCGACGATTACCTCGCTCTGCTGTCACCTGCTGCGCAGGACTATCTGGAACCCATGGCGCAACGTGCTCATCAAGTCACCCGCCAGCGTTTCGGCAACATCATCCAGTTGTACACGCCGCTCTATCTGTCCAACGAGTGCAGCAACGGCTGTAAATACTGTGGGTTCAACGCCAGCAACAAGATTCCGCGTGCCACCCTGACCTTTGACCAGATCGAGAAAGAGGCACAGATTATTCACGATTATGGCTTTCGTGCCATCCTGCTGCTCACCGGAGAACACAGCAAAATGGATGACAACAGCTATCTGGCACAAGCCGTCGAACGGATCAAGCCGTTGTTCAGCTCCATCAGTATCGAGGTCTACCCCATGGACACCGATGGCTACCAAAAAATGGTCGCCGCCGGGGTGGATGGACTGACCTTGTATCAGGAGACCTACGATCCGGTGCTCTACGAGCAATTGCATCCTTACGGAAAAAAGCGTGATTATCGCTACCGCCTTGAAGCGCCGGACCGTGCCGGTGAAGCCGGACTGCGCCGCATCGGCGTCGGTGCTCTGCTCGGCCTCGGCCCGTTTGAAAACGAAGCGTTCTACACCGGTCTGCACGCCTACTATCTGGCCCACCGCTACTGGCGCAGCCATGTCAGCATCTCGTTCCCGCGCATCCGTCCGGCCGATGGCGGCTTTGCCCCGATCAATCCGGTCAACGACAAACAACTGGTACAGGCGGTGTGTGCGTCACGCTTGCTGATACCGGATGCGGCACTGTTCCTTTCCACCCGTGAAAGCTCGCAATTTCGCGACAGCCTCATGCCACTGGGCATCACCCACATGAGCGCTGGTTCGTGCACCGCCCCCGGTGGTCACGCCGATGAAGGTAAAAACAAGGAGCAGTTTGTCATTGATGACGACCGCAGTCCCGAACAGATGAGCGAGATGATCCGCGCCAAAGGCTACGAAGCGGTGTGGAAAGATTGGGACACCGCCTTTCTCAACGCCTCGTCCATGTAACTATGGCGGTTGATTTTTCCCTGTATCTGATCAGCGACCGCCGCCAAACCGGCGGTCGCGATCTTCTTGACGTCATTGAAGCAGCACTGCACGGCGGAGTTCAGGCCGTTCAGTTGCGCGAAAAAGATCTCTCAAGCCGCGAGCTTTACACCCTTGGATGCGCCCTGCGTGAGCTGACCCGGCGTTACCAGGCCAGATTGTTAATCAATGACCGCATTGACATCGCCCTGGCCGTAGATGCGGATGGCGTTCACCTCACCGAGCAATCGCTGGAGGTGGGCGTGGCCCGCCAGTTACTCGGTCCCGACAAACTGATCGGCGTTTCCACCCACCACGTTGACCGGGCCGTGGCCGTGGAACAACAGGGCGCTGATTTCATCACCTTCAGTCCCATCTATGCCACCCCCTCCAAGGCCGCTTATGGTGCCCCCCAAGGACTCGACAAGCTACGGAACCTCTGTCGGCAGGTCAGCCTTCCGGTCATCGCTCTGGGCGGCATCAACGCACAACGCCGCCAGGCGGTATTAGCCGCCGGTGCTACCGGCTGCGCCGTAATCTCGGCAATCCTTGCCGCCAACGACCCCTGCCAGGCAGCAAAAGCACTGCGTTCCTGATCGTTTTGTGACGTTTTACAGCACAATGATCGGGCTATCTTTTTCGTCGCCACAGTGCGACAATAACGCCCCCGAACACCATTGTTCTCAGCCGATGAGACCTTCCCCGTGGAGAACCGGATGAAAAAAAACAAAGTGATTGTTGTCGGAGCCGGAGCCGCGGGCATGATGGCCGCCGGGCAGGCCGCGCTGGCCGGAGCCGAAACCATTCTGATTGAAAAAATGCGCCGTCCCGGTCTCAAACTGGCCATTACCGGCAAAGGGCGTTGCAACCTGACCAACAGTGCCGAAATTCCTGAATTCATCGGCCATTTCGGCAAAAACGGTCGCTTTTTGCGCCAATCGTTTCACCGCTTCTTCAACACGGAGTTGTGTGAGTTTTTCAAGAAGCAAGGTCTTCAACTCACCACCGAACGGGGTGGGCGGGTCTTTCCCAGCGACGGCAAAGCCCAGCATGTGGTCACCATCATGAGCGACTGGCTCACTCAGTGTGGTGTCACAATCATCCGTGATGCTCCGGTAGACCGTCTGCTTGTCGACAACGCAGAGATACGCGGTGTTGGCTATGGAACACGCAAGCTGCTCGGCGATGCCGTGATTCTCGCCACCGGCGGGGCCTCCTATCCGGCCACCGGCTCCACTGGCGACGGCTATGCACTGGTGGAACCGCTCGGCCACACCATCGAAACCATCCGCCCGGCCCTGGTGCCACTGATTGCCGAACCGGAGATCTGCGGACAGATGGATGGCCTGAACCTGCGCAATATCAACGCCAGTTTGTATATCAGCGGTAAAAAGGCCGATCAGGATTTTGGCGAGTTGGTGTTCCACAAACACGGCGTCACCGGTCCGGTGATTTTAACCCTGAGTCTCCAAGCCGTCGATGCCCTGCGCGCCGACAAGCCGGTGGAACTGGTGTTGGATCTGAAACCCGCCCTTGTCGATAAGAAACTTGATGCCCGGCTGCTGCGCGATTTTGCCAAACGCAACAAAGAGGAGCTTTCGAGTATCCTGCGCGGCCTGCTACCCAAAGAGATGGTGGCGGTCTGCCTTAACCTCACCGGCATTTCTCCGCAACGCCTCGGTCAGGATGTCACCGCTGATGAACGCAAGCGACTGCGGGTATGGTTGAAGAACTTCCGCCTCACGGTCACTGACCACCGACCGTTCAAAGAAGCGATCATCACTGCCGGCGGCATCCGTCTCAAAGAAGTGGACCCGCGCACCATGGAATCGCGCAAAGTCAAAGGTCTGTACCTGATCGGCGAACTGCTTGATCTCCAGGCCGACACCGGCGGTTACAACCTTCAAGCCGCTTTTTCAACCGGCTTTGTCGCTGGCCAGAGTGCGGCAGCTATTCAACCGGAGTAACCAGCAGCAGGAATGCTGTCCGGTTTCCCGGTCCCCCGTTGCCATAAATCCTGTTGCTGACCATGTTTAGAAAACACTGGGAATAGACGTTCTAATTGACTATGATGTGCAGATCGGTTTTCGATCAGCCCCCAGTGTTTCGACGACTCCCGCGACAGGATTGCTATGTACAAAGACTATTTCGGTCTCAAAGACAAACCCTTCTCCATCGCACCGGATCCCCAATATCTCTACATGAGTGAACGCCATCGCGAAGCGCTGGCCCACTTGATTTACGGCTTACAGTCCGATGGCGGTTTTGTGCTGCTCACCGGCGAAGTCGGCACCGGCAAAACCACCGTGTGTCGCTGCCTGCTCGAACAGGTGCCTGAAGACGCCGAGATCGCCTTCGTACTCAATCCCAAAGTGACCGCCGCCGAGCTGCTGGCGACCATCTGCGATGAGCTGGGCATCCGTTACCCAGAGGACAACCAGAGCATCAAGGTCTTTGTCGACGGTATTAACCAGTACCTCCTTGATACCCACGCCAAAGGGCGCAAGACGGTACTAATCATTGACGAGGCGCAAAACCTGTCCGTTGATGTACTGGAACAGATCCGTCTGCTGACCAATCTCGAAACCAACACCCAAAAGCTTCTTCAAGTCATTATGCTCGGCCAGCCGGAACTCAAGGCGATGCTCGAGCGCCCTGAGCTGCGCCAGTTGGCACAACGTATTACCGCCCGCTATCATCTTGAGCCGCTGTCGCAACAGGAGATGGTCGGCTATATCAGCCACCGTCTCAAAGTCGCCGGAGTGGAACGGCCTCTGTTCCCGGCAGCCACCATCCGCAAATTGTATCGTCTCAGTGGCGGTGTGCCACGCCTGATCAACCTGCTCTGCGACCGCGCCCTGCTCGGCGCCTATGTCAAAGAGCAGAACACGGTCAGCCATAAACTCATGGCCACCACAGCACGCGAAGTTTTCGGCGATCCATCCACAAAGTCCCACCAGCAAAAATCAGCGCGGCGCTGGAATTGGCTCCTCGGCACCGTAGCTCTAGCCAGTGTCGCCGCAGTCGTGGCCACCACCTGGAAACCCGGCCAAGACACACCTCCAGCGTCGCAACATCCCATGACCCCGGCCAGGGTGGTCGAGCAAGCCGTTGTCGAACTGCCGGCGGTTGCGACGTCTCCAGCGAAGCCACAAACACCTGAAGTCGATGTTCTCGCCTGGCCCAGCCATCTTCCCATGGCCCAAAGTCAGCAAATGGCCTACCAGACGTTGTTTCGCATTTGGGGCCAGGACTATCAGGTCGGGCAGATGCTTCCCGGCGACTATGCCCTGCAACAGGGCCTGCGTTTTCTCAACAAACGCGGCAGCCTAGGCAGTTTGCGCCAGTTGAACCGACCTGCCATCCTCACCCTGCAGGACCAACATGGCCAACGTTTTTACGCGACCCTGACCGGGCTTAATGCCGATGTCGCCACCTTTGTCATCGGCGATCAGATCCACACCGTCGCCACCAGTGACCTGATGGAGCAGTGGTACGGTGAGTTTACCCTGCTGTGGCAACCACCCACGGCCTACAGCGGAGCGGTTCCTCCCGATGAAAGCGGGCCGATGGTGCTGTGGCTGGAACAACAGCTGGCGCACCTGATGCAGCGCGAGCCGCGGCCGGATGCCACCCTGCGTCTCAATGGCTTACTGCTCGACGAACTGCAGCAGTTCCAGCAATCCGAAGGTCTGGCGGCCGATGGCATTATCGGCCCCATCACCCTGATCCACCTTAACAATCATCTCGCCGTTCAGCACCCGCAACTGACGGCGCCTACGGAGGGCTAACCGACCATGTCTTTCATTCTCGAAGCCCTGAAGAAATCGGAAAAAAATCGTCAGGAAAACACCACCCCAACCCTGGACAGTCAGCACGACAGCGCAACACCGACACCGCAAAAACGCCCGATCTGGCCCCTGATTCTGGTCTTTGTTCTGCTCCTGAACGGCGGAATTCTGCTGTGGCTGTTCGGACCCTGGAGTCACAAAAAGGCTCCGGCGGCAACAACAGCTCCGGTCACGGAAACCGCTGCCGTAGCGCCAACCGCACCAATGACGACAGCAGCTCCCCGCCCTGCCGTGCAACCACCGGCACAGCCTGCTGCTGCAACAGCGGCCGTCACCCCGGAACCACAGGTCGCGCCATCAGAACCCGCAATGACACCACCGGTTGAGCCCGTGGTGCAGAGCGTTGTGACCACCCAACCTGCGGCAGAAATGACGCAACCGCTACCGGTGGAGAAGCCCGCGCCAGTCATCACTGCTCCCGAGCCGCCACAACCTGAACAAACGGCTGACGTTGCCAAGCCGGTCGCTCAACCCGTGGCTGCACCCCAGCCCCCGGCGCGCAAAATTCTGGCCTTAACCGAACTGCCCGGCGGCATTCAGCAACAACTGCCCCGCCTGCACATGTCGGTCCACGCCTTTACCGGCGACCAGAGCACCAGTCTGATTCGCCTCAATGACCGCATCATGCGTGCAGGCAGCATCCTCGAAAACCGCTACCGTCTTGAAGAAATCACCACGGACGGTGCCATTTTCAGTTACCAGGGCTATTACTTCCTGGTTCCGCGTCGCGGAGCCTGACTCTCTTTAAAAATCCTGTTGCCGAACCGTGTAATTGACAACTCGGCAACAGGATTTTTCTTTTGTTTCAATTTTCGCAACAGACTTAATCTTTTCCCGCCAACAGTCGAAACAGTAGGAGTACACCTGAACTGGGCAAGTACGTCAGCATCATTGAAATTGTCCATTGTAGGAGCGGTTTCAGCCGCGAATTCCCATCATGAAAAGGGGCAATAACCAGAACCATTCGCGAATAAATTCGCTCCTACAGGGGGGCACTCCGATGACAAAATTGACTATGTTTAAGGACTCGTTTAAAGGGAAAAACCAGCAAAAACGGGACAGCCCCGAGTTTGCTGCGAAAGTGCTTAAACTAGCGCCATTCGGTGTGCACCTTGAAAAAACGTCTCTTTCACCTATCAGCGAAAGGAGCAAGCGATGCGATCTTTGCGCTCCATCCTGCTGCTGTTCTTTGTCCTGATCTGCGCAGTTCCAGCTCACGCAGACTGGTCTCTGTGGCAGGAATACACCACCATCAGCGCCGAAGAGAAACCGTTTCTCACCATTGAAGTACGTAACTTTTACTCGCGCAACTGGCCGCCACGGGCTCAATGGCGCGCCACCAACCGTTCCAAGCAAACCATCTATTGTGCCCAACTCGGCAAACGCGTGTACATCCTCAGTCATGCTCGCAAGGAAGTCAAAGGTCCGCAGGGTTGCCGGACACTGGCTCCCGGTGAAACCGCGGTCTTTCTTAACGACACCGTCGGCCGCAACGGCGACCGCATCAATCAGATGTCCATGGATGTGTTCAGCTTTGATCTGGAAAAGGGCAAAAACCGCCAACAGGTGCCGTTGTAATCAACACGTTGCCACGGCATCATGATTTCTCTTTACCAGGTCAAACCATGATGATAAGTGTTGGAAATACAGCTACTCTTAATCACACGGAGCCCTTTTATGGAAGCGTATCTCGCTCACACCGCCATCATCAACTATCAACACCCGGCCATCCAGGCGAAAGCCGTTGAATTGTGCGTGGCCGGCGATAACCAGCAAACAGCGAAAAACTGCTTTGAATATGTCCGAGACACCATCAAACACAGCTGGGATTACCGTCTCAATCCGGTCACCTGCATCGCCTCCGATGTGCTGGAGCACGGCACCGGCTACTGTTACGCCAAGAGCCACCTGCTCGTTGCCCTGCTGCGTGCCAACGGCATTCCCGCGGCTCTATGCTACCAGCGCCTGATTCTCGATGAAACGCAACAGCCCGTGTCTTTTTGTCTGCATGGGTTGGTCGCGGTATGGCTGGACGACTACGGTTGGTATCGCATCGATCCGCGCGGCAACAAGTCCGGTGTGGACGCCCAGTTCTGCCCGCCCGTCGAGCAATTGGCCTTTCCGACCATTGTCGGTGGCGAATACGATCTTCCTGAGCGTCATACCGAGCCGTTACCCCAGATCGTGGCGGTGTTGACCGGCTACCAGACATTCGAGGAGGTCTACCACAACCTTCCCGATGTTGAGTAAGGCCATTGACCGCACCACCCGAACCTGTTACTCTGCGCGCTATGAAAACACAAACGATGACATTACAGCGATGGTGGTGGCGTTCAGCCTTTATGGACTGATCGCGTGCCTTCCGCTTTTTTGACATCACAGACTGCGCCGGGCACGGCGCGGCAACATTGAAATCACACAAGCCGCGATGATCGTATCGCGGCTTGTTTTGTTTTTGGACCATTCACTGAACAATAACGACGACTTTCACCACAAGGACCACACCATGCGCATTCTTTCCGGTATCCAGCCGTCCGGTTCCCTGCATCTGGGCAACTACTTCGGCATGATGAAAAAAATGATCGACTATCAGGAGCAGGGCGAACTGTTCTGTTTCATTGCCAACTACCACGCCATGACCAGCGTGTCGGACGGCAAGTCTCTGGCCAAAGGCACCCTGGAAGCCGCCGCCAACTTTCTTGCCCTCGGCATGGACCCGGAGCGCAGCACCTTCTGGGTGCAGTCCGACGTGCCCGAAGTGCAGGAGCTGGCCTGGTTTCTGTCCAACTTCACCCCCATGGGCCTGCTGGAGCGCTGCCACAGCTACAAAGACAAAATTGCCAAAGGGATTGCCGCCAACCACGGACTGTTCGCCTATCCAGTGCTGATGAGTGCCGACATCCTGATCTTCAATAGTGACAAAGTGCCGGTCGGCAAAGACCAGAAGCAGCACGTGGAGGTCACCCGCGACATCGCCGCCAAGGTCAACAACGAATACGGTGAGATCTTTACCCTGCCCGAGCCGGACATCGACGATGACGTGGCCACGGTTCCCGGCCTCGACGGTCAGAAGATGAGCAAGAGCTACGGCAACACCATCGACCTGTTCCAAAATGAAAAACAACTGCGCAAGCAGATCATGCGCATTGTCACCGACCCGACCCCGGTGGAAGACCCCAAAGATCCCGACACCTGCAACGTGTTCCAGATCTATCGTCTGTTCCTCGACAAAGAGCAGCAGGACGCCCTGCGCCAGCGCTACCTGGCCGGCGGTCTCGGCTACGGCGATGTGAAGCAGGAGTTGTTCGAGACGGTACGCGATTATTTCACCCCGTTCACCGAACGGCGCAATGCGATTCTCGAAGACAAGGAAACCCTGCACAAAACCTTAGAGATGGGCGCGCAAAAAGCGCGTTATGCCGCATCCAAAGTCATGCGCAAGGTGCGGAAAAAGGCGGGGATCGCCTATTAAGGCGTCCAGAAAATTAGGATACAAAAACTCTTTAGCCTCGCGATAAATTCCTCGATGGCTTCACGATAAGGTCAAAACATGGGGGTTCACATCGTGGTCTTTATCCGATTTGACCGTGAAGTTATCGAGAAGCAAAGGATGTGTTTTGCTTCAAAGTCTTCATGGCCTCAGGATGCAAAAGAGGGAAATCGAATCATCGATTTCCCTCTTTTTAATTTAAAGACCTTTTTTAGCCTCCGATAAAGTCCTCGATGACTTCCCGATAAAGTCAAAACATGGGGGTTCACATCGTGGCCTTTATCCGATTTGACCGTGAAGTTATCGAGAAGCAAAGGATGTGTTTTGCCTCAACGTCTTCATGGCCACCTTTCATCTTCATCCTAAAATACAAATTCAAATATCTATTCACAACTTTCGGAATAAAACAAATAACATATTGATTTATCAAATAAAGATAGATAGTCTTTTATTCAATTATCTATTCACAACGGAAAACAAATGACACAGAGCGAACAAGACAGCCATCTCAAAACAATCCTGAACTCGGGAGCGAAAAACGCCGCTGAATTGCAGCAGCGGCTCGGCGTCAGCCAACCGACTCTATCACGCATCATTCAGCGCAACCGCCACCAGGTTGTGACACTCGGGCAAGCGCGTGCGACTCTCTATGCGCTGGCGCGCCCAATAGGCGATTTAGGTCACATCATTCCCGTTTACCAAGTGCAAGCCAGTGGCGATGTCCGCAAGTACGCAATGCTCTACGCTCTGGCGAACAGGCAATATTACTGGCAACCAACACAAGAGCGCGGGCAACTTTACAACCATCTGCCCTGGTTCATTGAAAATCTACGACCAGAAGGTTTTCTCGGTCGCGCCTTTGCCGGACGGTGTCAAAGCCAAAACTTGCCGGATCGCCTTGCCGACTGGTCTGATCAGCACCTTCTGACAGTTCTGGCCAAAGGCGGCTGCGATCTTCCCGGAAATCTCATTATCGGTGACGTAACGCTTGGAGCGTACTTGGGCAACCAGGGAAACTCGACAATCAGCATCAAAGAAAGCGAACGAGAGTCACGCTATCCGCAATTGGCGGAGGAAGCCATGGCCGGCGACCCGCCAGGGTCTTCCGCGGGCGGCGAACAACCAAAATTCTGTATCCGCATTGACAACGGTGTCCCACATCATGTGCTGGTCAAATTCACGCCTCCTATCCACACGAACGAAGGACGACGCTGGGCCGACCTGCTGATCTGCGAGCACCTTGCGTTACAAGCCATCACTGCTGCAGATCGCGAAGCGGCACAGAGCCAACTGTTTTTTTTCGGCGAACGAGCCTTTCTGGAAGTCCAGCGCTTTGACCGCATAGGCGGCATTGGCCGAAGAGGCATAACCCATTTAGGGGTATTAGAGGATGAATTCAGTGGCGAAGCGCGTGATCGCTGGCATTTGTCCGCCTTTAGGTTAAACAACTCAGGGATTATCAGAGATGGTGACGTCGAAAACATGTGCTGGCTGGAAGCATTTGGCAGACTCATTGCCAACACGGATCGCCACTTTGGCAACATCTCGTTTTTTACCGACGCTCTACCGTTTCGCCTCTGTCCGGTCTATGACATGCTGCCCATGCATTACCGTCCAGCAGCATCTGGAGAACTCATTGACCGGCCTTACACGATCCCGGAGCCTGATGTAAAACTCCAACCTTACTGGTCTGATACCATTTCCTGGGCGAGAACATTTTGGGGGAACGTAGCTAGCGATCCGAGAGTTTCAAACGAATTTCAGATTATTGCCCAACGCCAGGCCGAACACCTTGCCGTTCTGGATACAGCAACCGGACCGCGTTTGCTGACCTGATTGGGGTAGAAACATTTTCAGAACGTTACCGCTGCCATGTTAAACGTCTACCCTCTGTTCTCCCGGCGTTGCATCGTCAGGATCACCCGGCGGGAATAGCTCATAGCAACGGTTGACGAAAGCACATCCGTCACCAGCCGTGCAACAAAGATCCCCGTCAGGCCCCACCACCAGGAACCCAGATAAGAGAGCGGCACCAGCAGCACCAAGGTGCGGACCAGGGTGAGCAAAGCGGATGACAAGGGTTTCTGCACGCCGGTCAGGCAAAAGCTGCTGTAGCGAAACGCCTCCAACAGACCGTAGCCGAAGCAGCTAATGCGCAAATATTCCACCATAACGGTGACCACCGCCGGATCTTCGGAAAACAGTCCTGCCATCTGCGGCGCAAATACAAAGAAAAGCAGGGTCGCCCCGGCACCATAGATCAAGGCAAACAGGCGGGTTTCCCTTTGCGCTTGAAGAATACGGTCAAAGGCAGCGGCACCATAGTTTTGCGAAACAAACGGCACCAGCGACATGCCGATGGACATCGGCACCATAAAGGCAAACAGTTCCAATCGGCTGGTCGCGCCGATGGCGGCCACAGCAAACGCGCCATAACCGGCAATCAGACGCGTGATCACGGCCATGGACAGCGGCGTCAGCAAGTTATTGAGTACGCTGGGGATGCCCAGCTTCAAAATATTACGCCATGAATCAAGCAGGCGCTTAAGACGTGGAACACTCCAATCGATCAGCCGGTGCTTTCGACTCAGCACGTACAGCGGAAAAAACAGCGAAAACAACTGGGACACAATGGTCGCCAGCGCTGCGCCGGTAATACCCATGGCCGGAATGCCCCAGGCACCGAAGATCAGCAAGGGATCAAGGATCAGGTTGATCAGGGTCCCCGTCACCATGCTGATACTGGCCGAACGGGTGTCGCCGGTTCCCATCAAAATCTGTCCCATGATCGACGGTACCGCCATCACCACAGCCCCACCATACCAGATCGCCATATATTGACAGGCCTGGGTCAACACCTCACCGGAAGCGCCCAACAAGGTAAACAGCGGTTGCAACGTCAAAAAACCGGCTAGCGTAATGATCAGGGAAAGCAGCAAAGACAACAGCAACGCATGAGTGGTCAGTCGCGCCGAAGTGTCGCGGTCTCCACGCCCGAGGGCATGGCCGACCAGAGTCAGCGCGCCGGTACCCAGCCCCATGGTCACAAAACGCAAAATCATCACCACCGGAAAGGTGAAGGACATGGCCGCCAGAGATGTCGTGCCCAGCCGCGACACAAACCAGGTGTCCGTCAGGTTGTAGGCGTTCATGGCGAACGTCCCCGCCAGCATGGGTAGAGCCATACGTAGCAGCGTTTTGGTCACATTTTTCTGCGTCAGTGTATTCAGTTGTCGTGGTTGCTGCGTCGCCATAGCGCGTGAAAAATTCCCGGATGAAGAGCATCAGAAGAGAAGACTCTCTATATGTACCACACAAGAGCCCCGGCAGGGGATGGTCAAAACGTGTCAAGAGAGATCCATAAAGAACGGGAACCCGCCATGCCGAGTTCCCGTTTCAACATCACAATAGTGTCGCCAATAACCTTACGAGAGCCCCTCTTGCGACCAAGGCTTTTATCCGAAGTTATCGCCACGCTGAGATTTTATAGGTTCATCTTGCGAATCCGCATCTCGATCTCTTGATCCCCTTTCAGCAGTTCAATAAGCTCTGAGGTATCCGTCTGACCATAATGGTACGGATAAAGGATCGCCGGTTTAAACATCCGTGCCGCATCCGCCACCATGGCCGGGATCATGGTGTAGGGCAGATTCATCGGCAGAAATGCCACGGCAATGTTTTTCAAATCCTTCATCTCGGCAATATTCTCGGTGTCGCCGCCAATGTAAATTTTTTTATCGCCAAACGTCAGCACATAGCCGTTGCCCCGCCCTTTGGGATGATAGGGCACGCCGGGGCTACGCATATGCACATTGTTGTAGGCCGGAACCGCTTCGATCTTGAGGCCCTTGACCTGTTTGACATTGCCGTTGTGCATGACAATACCGCCGCGCACCTGTTCAGCGCACACCTCGGTCAGCACCACCTCGGTATCCGCTGTGCGAATGACGTCCACCGCCTTGGTATCCAGATGATCACGATATTCATGAGTAATGAGAATCAGGTCCGCCTTAGGCAATTGACTGTAGTCCGCCAGCCTAGTGCACTGTCACATCTTAATTTTCGGGTAAAGCGATTTCAATTTATTGCGAGCGTTGTCAATTGTAAACTGCCAGTCAACGCCGCGTTGTTTCTTATTGCTTGCGCCAGCCCAAGCCGCAGTCTCTTTGCGTAGCATCTCTATGCTTTCGATTCTGCGTCCCGACAGACACTGGCGAGTCATTGAACTCAGTTCGTTCTCCGCGATATTCAACCAGCTGCCATGTTTGGGTGTATAGTGAAACTCGACACGTTTTACCAGTTGGCGGGCTTTTTCAGGTTCAAAAGCTTCATAAAAGGCTCCGCGTGTATGGGTGTTGAGGTTATCACACACCACAATAACCTTCCGGGCTTTGGCATAGCGCGTTCGCAGCAGCTCTTCCATTTCCAAAGCCCAGTCGACTTTGGTTCGATGCGGACGAGCTGTCACGTTACGCCAACCGGATAATGGCTCTGTAAACATGAAAATACAGGCAGTTCCGGCCCGTTCATATTCATAATCCACGCGTCGCGGATGCTCTTTGGTCGCGGCAATCGGTGTGCGTGTTTCCCGGGTCAATTGAACAGGCTGTTCATCCATACAGATGACGGGGTAGGCCTCATCGTAGGGCTGGGCATAGACATCAAGGACATCCTCCATCGCGGCCGTAAACTCAGCATCAACATGTGGTGGAATGACCCAGTATTGTATTTTACGCGGAGTCATGCCCCCCTTTTTAACGTCCTACGTAACGTTTCATGGCTGATCGATTCAACGATTCCAAGCTCCACGACGCGCTCAGCTAAAAGGCGTAACGACCAGTTGGCAAAGCCGCTGGGAGCCGGTCCCAAACGTAACGCGATGATTTCAGCTTCCTGTTTCCCGTCAAGTTTCTTTGCAATGGGAGGTGTTTCGCGTTTTTTACGATTCAGCACTGAATCAAAGCCCTCCAGAACAAATCTTTTTCTGAGATTTTCAACTGTGCGGGTACGGCAAGACAGGGCTTCGGCGATTTTGGCATCGTTCCAATTGGCTCCGTCTACATTCGCTTTAAGAAGAATGTTGGCTCGCCGTACCTTCTGTGACGACCCTTTTAGACGCTTGACGATTTCCTCTAAGTGTTGACGTTCTTGATCCGACAGGCGGACGATATATTTTTTGACCATGGTTTCTCCTCCAAAAAGATTTTGGAGGACTTATCGGCACAATTTATCCGAATCTTTAGCAGTGACAGTGCACTAGTGCTCTGTCAATGCTAAAAATTCGAGTGTATGGCATAGCATCGTGCCATTCACACAAGGCGCGAAATCGCCGAAGTGGCCATTCCACTTCAAGATTTTGCAACGCAGTGGGAATGGTGCGAGGCGAAGCCAGACCCGAAGATTTAGTGTTGTCAGAGCACTGATATGGCTGACAGTTGTCAAGAAGAATATTCTTTGCCTGCCCAACTGATTCAGCGGTTTTATTCTGTTTATGTTCCATGGCACTTGCAGGGGCGGAACCGTTGTTGCGACGGCTCATCAGACTGATATTCGCGGGTTGGATACCGCCAGACTTGTCTTCGTCGCGGAGCTGCCTCTGTCTAGTATCGTGAGTTCGGCCAAAGGCCTTATCCAATAGTGCTCACGAGGATTCTCCTGACCGTGGTTGCGCCCCTTCAACTGCCATGGAATGTATGTTCTTGTGCGTTATGCTTTCTCCTGCCTATTTTGGAGTGTTTTTTCTGACCTTTGTTATACCACTTCCGGAATGTCAACCTCATGGGCGATGGCCCACATGAAGGCACAGAGTTCCCGGGCGATGGCCGTTACAATCACCTGCTTGCATTTTCCCCGTTCCAGCATGTATTTGTAGCGGGCACAGAGCCGGAGTTGGGCTTTCCAGGAAATAGCGCAAATCTCTTGTGATAAACCTTCTTGGCGTTTATGTAACACCCGACTGATGCGGGCAGGAAGGCGGTAAGCCCAGGCTACTTCCACAAGAACCCGGCGCACATGGCCATTACCTGTCTTGGTGATGGCGCCTCGTTTCGTCTTCTCGCCACTGGAGTGTTCCGATGGAACCAGACCAAGATAGGACATCAGTTCAACGGGACTATCAAAACGTGTCAGGTCGCCGATTTCCGCAACTGTGGTCGCAGCAACAATTAAAGAGACACCGCGTAGTGACTGATAGGCCTTGGTGACCTCAAACATACGCCATTGCGGCAAAAGTTGCTGAATCTGATCCGTAAGGCGTTTCACCCGGCACGTGCTCTCAGTTAATGTGTCGACATATTCCTGAAGAGCGATTTGCTGAGCGGGATGGGGCATTTTAATCTCAGCGATCCACCGCATATGGGCCTGACTCCAAGGAGTTCGTCCGTTGTATCTGAACCCATGCCGAAGCAGGAAAGCCAGAATGCGCTGCTTGGCTTTTTTCTGCGTTATTTTGGCATCTTCTCTCGAGCGGGTGAGATCCCGCATCGCTTCATCTTCCGCCGCAGGGACAAAGACGCCGGACAGTTCACCGGCCCGATGCAGGCGGGCAAGCATCTGCGCATCCCGGCGGTCATTTTTTATCCGCTCGCCGCTTTTCCTTGGAATCTTTGAGGGGGCCACCACCTGGCAATCGAATCCCTGAGCTGTCAGGTGGCGGTAAATCTCATAGCCGCAAGGACCGGCTTCGTAGACAAAGTGCAGTTCAGCTCCTTTTGAAATAAGTTTCCTAACCACCTTGTCCAGAGCAGACAAGTCACCGGCAATTTCACCGTATCGGCGAACTTCGCCAGTGCGACCGTCCTCGGCAATGGCTATCTCAATAGATTTTTTATGGACGTCCAATCCGATAAACATGCTAGAATTTTTCAAGACCTGCCTCCTTGGTTTTGGCTCTGTGTTGGGGTTATTAAATTTTCAACATAACCCACGTTTGCAAGGGGCAGGTCCTTTTTTGTTTCTAACTGTCAGCCATTATGTCTAGCCCACGGGTCGATGTGAATGGTGTGACCGGCGAAGGTCAGCATCAGCGTCGCGTGACCGATAAAGGTGATCTCCACCGGCCCGGCGCTGGTGTCCATGGTATCGTGTTCAAACTGCTGTGCGGCCGCTGTCCAGGCAAACAGACAACACAACAGCAGTGTCAGAAAAATACGTGTTTTCATGATGTCTATCCTTTCGCAAAAGCGTTGTTGTCATGACTGCAAGCATAACAGGTCTTAACAACATTTGAATTGCACAGTACTCTACCATCCATGCAAATGCCTGCTATTATTATTGTTACTGAGCGATTGGAAACGACCTGTCCAGGAGGAACACCATGAACAACCGCTTTATTTTCAGTTGGAAAACCCTGCAACGCACCTGGAGCGACTGGCGCGGCAGCGACGGCCTGCCCGGCATCTCGCCGGATCTGCCCGAAGAGGAAAGAGACACCGTCACAAAACTGCTCAACGAATGTGTTGCCGCCCGTCATGGCGCGGTTACCGCGCGCCAGCATGCCGCCGGTATCGGTGAACTGTACCTGACTCTCAATGCCACCGGCAGACGCCATTTTCTCGAAATTCTCGCCGATCAATTTGCCGTCGATCAGGATCAGGTGCGCGAGGTGTCCCACCGCCTGGCGCACAGCGACGATGACGAAACCTTCCGTCAGCAGGTGCTGGAGCTGCGCGAAGCCCTGATCTCTCCACGCCAGCAACTGCTGCAACAGTTTAATGCTCTGCCCCAAGGGGTGAAATTTCTCATCGACATGCGCGCCGAATTGTTGGGATTTCTCCACGATTCCCCCAACCTCAAACGGCTCGACTACGACCTGCAACAACTGCTCGCCACCTGGTTTGACGTTGGATTTTTGCGCGTCAAACAACTCGGCTGGCAAAGCCCGGCTGCCCTGCTGGAAAAACTGATGGCTTACGAAGCCGTCCACGCCATCAGCTCGTGGCGCGACATGCGCCACCGCCTCGAATGGGATCGCCAGTGTTATGCCTTTTTTCACCCGGTGCTGCCCGGCGAACCGCTGATTTTTATCGAAGTGGCGCTGGTCAAAGGTCTCGCGTCCAGCATCCAGAGTCTGCTCGATGATCAGCGCGAAGATGTCGATCCGCAACAAGCCGACACCGCCATCTTCTACTCCATCTCCAATGCCCAGACCGGACTCAAAGGGATCAGCTTCGGGCCGTTTCTGATCAAGAAAGTAGTCGATTCACTCAGCCACAGTCGGCCCAACCTGAAGACCTTTTCCACCCTGTCGCCGATCCCCGGCTTCCGCCGCTGGCTGGAAAAACGGCTGGCCGATAACGGCTCACAACACGATAAAGATTCTTTTGCCACGGTGTTGGCCGAAGCCGCCCAACTGTTGGACGTCGAACCCACGTTAGCCCATGTCATTGACGATCCGCGTTGGACAGAAAACCCAGAAGTCTGCGACCTGCTCAAAGAGCCACTGCTCACCCTGTGTGCCCGCTATCTGCACGAGCGCCGTGCGCGGGATAGCGCCCCCCTCGACCCGGTCGCCCGCTTCCATCTCGGCAACGGTGCGCATATTGAGCAACTCAACTGGCTGGGAGATGTGTCCAGCAAAGGGATGCGTGAATCGTGTGGCCTGATGATCAATTACCTCTATGCGCTGGATGACATCAAAAACAACATCGAAGCCTATTCGCAGGAAAAACAGATTGCCGCCGCCCCACGCATCCGCAAGCTGCTTAACGAGCAGGAGGCAAAGCAGGGGCCATTATCCGGCCTGCGACGCTGGGGGAATCGTAAGGGGAAGGGTTCGAGTTAACCACGGAGTCACTGAGACACGGAGAAAAGCAAAGCGGGGAATCAAGGTTATTGATTCCCCGCTCGTTTATTTAAGGTGGTAGTCAGCGTTCCTTTATGTCATGTACAAAATATGGCAATTCAAGGCCTGCCCCCTCTGCTCTTACGTCAATCGTAGACCCCACTTCCTCTTTTATATCAACTTCGACATGACGGCCTTATGTGCGATATTTACCAGCTCGGGTGTGTTTGTAATTATCTCAATTCTTGTGTTTTCGGGTGGATTATCAACTCTATGCGTAAGCTCATTTCTCAGCTTTGTGAATACTGTCTCCGGCCTTCCATTGTGGGGGCTTGGCATTTGAACCGTGCTCGGAGACGCCATCATGATAAAGTTGTCTATTGCCCTTTGATCTCTGTATAATTCATACAATATTAGATATAGCAACATAAACTTAACTACTGGCTCGTCTATTCGCATAGCGTAGCTGAATATGTTGACGAGCGCATTGGTATTTGAAATGCTCCGGCTAGATAGAAGATTGCTTACATCAATTATTTCTGTTTGGCTTAGTTTTCGCCCACCGCTCTTAATCATGACGTTGCAAGTTGGTGTGGGCGCAATGATATGGCATTGAGCCCCTTCTCCTTCTCTGGGGATTACTCCATGGCCTGTTTGGCGAATGTTATACACCGCCGTCCGAAGCTTGAGACTGAGCAAGTTGAAAATGGTGTCTATTATCTCAGCGCCGATACTGTCAGCCTCTTCGAGAGAAGAGATTTCACAAAGAACAATAACCAGTTTCCATTCGTAATCATATGGATCGTTAGGCGATGATTTATCGAAAACAAGCTCTTTGACGCGGGGGTCAGTGATTTGAGAACTGAGAGATTGCCTATGGTCTATAGACATTTCGAATGCATATTCTACATGTCCGCCCGGGTACTTATTGCTCATATCTTCCACTCATAACCTTGATATGTACACCTCAAAGGGAACTTCTTGCTTTATTGCTTTTTTAGAAAAGCCCCTGTGTTTTCCTTCCAACTGCAAGCGGGGCAATCTATCCGACCCTCCATGTCACCAGTGACGAAATACTTAAGGAAATAACGTCACCTTTTTCTTCACAAATCAAGCCTGCCCTACTGTTCTTACGTCAACCGTAGACTTGACCTCTTTGCCTCTTCTGTTAGCCATTATTTTTAGCTTTTACATATTCGGCACCTGCTCTGCTTGGTATGAACCTCCTAGAACCTTTACTTGCAAGCTCAAGTCGCAACAGGCCCATAGCAACAAGTGTCTCAAAATCTTCGTTTATAAACTGTGGTTCATCGTATTGAACCTTTCCTGTGGCCCCATCAATAAAGATGAACTCTGCTGGGTTACCGGTACCTAATTTGTGTTCCATGACAAACTTTGCTCCAGACTCGACTATTTGCCTGAGTATTGACTTCGCTTGGTTTGATAGCGCAGGAGAGGGGCGTAATATCTTCGCAAGGCCAGAGAATCCGTCAATTTGCATTGCGACACAGGAAATTTGGTCATTTATCGCGGTAATTTTTGTAACTAACTCGTCATGCTTTGTCGCAAGGAGTGTAGATAATTCTGTTGAAAGGGCTTTGTTCTGGGAAATTGCTTGAGCTATATGTTCCTGATGCTGTTCGTGTAGCCACTGCATAAAGTCAGATAGGTCAGACCCGGAACGTTCTGCCTTGAAATTGGAGAGGAGGCCGACGATTGTTGCAAATGCTCCAGCAAGTGCGAGAGGATCCATATTGTTCCTTTTAATGACTAAGCTAACGTTAAGGGTTAGCCGACCGTAAAAGAGTCAGCTTTTGTGGGTCAAGAATGTCGGGGACGTTGTTGATTTATTGATATTTAACCAAGACTATCCTGCAAATGGTCATCGACGTCGTATATCTTCAACCCGCGTTGAGCCGCTTTGCTCACTGCCGATGGCGTATACCTCAATTTGTCTCCAACCTCTCTCCCGGTTATCCTGTAGCGACGCGTTGCTAAGAAGCAAATCACCGCTCGGGCATCGGCAATTGTGCGCACCTTGCTGGGCCAGCACAACCGCTCTGTTTCCATTTCATAATAATCAGCCACGGATTTGATTATCTCTTCAAGCGACACATGTCTGGCCTCATTCGGTGTCACCCTGTTCATAATGCGTTCAACAAAAAAACCGCCGCCGAGGATACGTTCATCATAATAATCCTGATCGGTCAATGATGCGTCCATGGTTTGGCTGGTTTGCCGTCCTCCTGTTGACAAGCACGGCATATCTTGCTGCAGGCCGTCATACAAAAATTGCACATACGCTTTACGCGCGACTTTTGGGGTGCGCCCGAACAGGGATAAAACCTCTTTTTCAGCCACAAGGCCGTATTCCCCCTTGCCCAACAGTTGCTGATGGCCACTCCAGGGATAATTCGCCAACGCGTCTAGTCCTGCGACCTTACCGGCTCGCACGGGGTTGAGGTGGATATAGCGCACCAGCTCCAGCAGATATACCTCCTCATCACACACGATCGATTTGTAACGGTTCTGAAACAGATGGCCGGAACGATTGTGCCGCCGGTTGAATGACACGGCATAGCCGGTCAGTAAGCGCCGCATCATGGAAGCAAGGGGGGCTTGGGTTGGCATCAGGAGCAGGTGAACATGGTTATCAAGCAACGTCCATGCATAGCAGAGGGTTTTCGTCTCCTGAAGCAATAGTACCAGACGGCGCACAAAGTCTCTGCGATCAGCATCGGAGATAAAGATATTCCTGCGTTCAATGCCTCTTATGATCACATGCTGCAAAAGGCCGGATATGTCTATGCGTGGTTGGCGTGGCATGGTGGGAGTTTAGCATAGAATGTCAAAATATCAACTACGTCCCCATAGTGCACAGACGGCGCACAAAGTCTCTGCGATCAGCATCGGAGATAAAGATATTCCTGCGTTCAATGCCTCTTATGATCACATGCTGCAAAAGGCCGGATATGTCTATGCGTGGTTGGCGTGGCATGGTGGGAGTTTAGCATAGAATGTCAAAATATCAACTACGTCCCCATAGTGCACTTATTCGTTAGGGATTTAGTGTCCTAGAGACAATCTGATATTCGTCTGAATAAATAATCTCATCGAATTGTCCTGATGAACGCTTTCTTGTTTGCACGCCAATTTTGTTAAGAATGGCACATATTCTTTGAGTCCTTTGTACATGATCCAATGCGGTGATACGGAACCAACATGTCCCATAATACTCATCGCCTTCAATCCGAAGAGGCCTAGGAGAAAGCAAGTTTTCACTGAACCAAGAAAGGATATTTTGAGCTTCCAATTTGAGTTTTGGACTGATTTTCTCGTTTTCTATTAATTCCGTGATTGCGCCAAAAACCCCAATGTTGCTCTTAGTTTTTTGATTAAACAATTTTGCTTCAAAGCGTATAAACATTTTTACACTGTTCCAACATGCTGTATTTCCTAACGTAGAGTTAACCGGCGCGGCGCTGTTTGCCGCGTCCAAGCGACGAAGAAGCGACGTTGAACGTTTTGCTATGTGTTTTATATTTTATTTCAATTAGTTGCTTCCATAGTTACCAATAAAGGCTTAGAGCCATTTGCAGCAGTATCGGTATAAATTAGTTCACCAGAAATGCTATTCAAATAGAAAGAGAAGTATTGATGCTCTTTGCCGTCGATGATTACCCTTGCCCAGTTTCGTATTTCTTTTTCTTCTGCTCTGCTCCCTTTCAGCTCAGAAAGAAATTCTTGGAGTTCAGGAGTGTTCCAATGGAGCCGATCACCAGTAATGCGGAGCCTAATTCCGGGAGTTGGATTGTTTGAAATGTAATTCAATACGTGTGGGTGGGATAAGCACTTGTCAATGGCTTTTTCTATCTCTTCAGGTGTTATCGATGCTTCAATTCTATTATTTTTGATCGGAAATACTGCCTTCACCTCAAAAGGAATTGGATAGCTTTTTTGGGGAGATAGGGAAGCTTGCCACTCAGGTAGTGTAAAAAAATAAACTCCATACGTACTAGAGTTCTCTGGAGCTTCAATTTCAGAAATTAAAAAGTGTTTTTTGAATGCGTTTTTGAAAGAACTTTCCTCAAAAAGCATTAACCCTTTTTCGTATGCTTTCCTTTTGCTTTCAATTTGCTCCAATCTTGCTTGTTCTATGGCTTCTTTGGAATAAGGATGAGGTACAATTTTCTCAAATTCTCGAAGCCTATGCTCTATATCTCTAGGGTTTGTCATTTCGATATTCCCAAATATAGATGTGTAAATTTCAAATTTTTCGTCAAAACTATCTGGAAATGAAAATCGGAACATCCAAACAGGATATTTTCTGTGGAATGGCACGAGGGTAATCCTAACTTGTGATAAAGAAAAATATTGCAGTGTTTCTCCCACCAATTTCTCTGCGCTTCTCTTAGAATAAGAGTATGAAGAGTAGGTCAACGACGCCAACAAAAATAAAAAAAGCATTAGTATCGTAACGGTTTTTCTCAAATTAGCTCTTTTCATTTTCTTTTAAACCTAACGTCGCAAATCACCGGCGTAAAAAAGCAGAGCGAGGAACGAGCGGCGCTTTTTAAACGTCCGAGTGCATTTGCCTGGTTATATTCATTTTGTCTTATATAGCCCACTTTCACTAAACAATTTTTCAACTTTTCGGCTATCAAACTGGGCAATATTTATTGACATATGTGTGTCACTAGTAACTATATTGAGGATATTAAAGCAATCTTCAAAATCAATTCCTTGAATTGTGTGCAGATTTATTTTTGTACTATTTTTACAAAGGTCTAAAATTAAGTAATTACTGGTAATCGAAATTTTTTCTTTAATTTTAAAGACAAGCAAAGACAAAAGAAGGATTATTGCAACTATCTCTGGGAAAATAACACTATCAGATGGGGCGACCTTCCATTCAGGAGTGGAAAGGAGCAACCAGCACCAGAATATGGCAACCAAAACCGGTCTAAATCTGCTTTGATGAATTTCTTTCATAGGCAAATATAACGGGGCCGGGCTGTTGAGCCGCAAGGCTCGCAGGCCCGGAAAATGGGCTTATATTTTACGGGCCGAGAACCGCAGTCGGCTCGAACGCCATTGATAGGTGGAGCGCGTAGCGCGGAACCTCTCAATGGTGTGAGGTACGACAGCCCGGCCCCGATAAGTGGAGCGCGGAGCGGTCCACTTATCAGTGCTGATAGGTGGAAAATTTTCCACCTATTGAAATATTTAACGCTAAACATGGAAACCAATTTTCCATGTTTGCCATTTCAATATTTTCCACTTATCGCGATATTATGAAGCAAAGGTGGAAAGCACTATGGGCTGGGCCTCACCCTCGGCATCAACAAAATCCAACCTACTTAAACCACAATTAATAATCAAGGCTTTATCCGAAAGAATCGACAAAGGTCACCATATTGGCATTGCGCGTTGCAACGGACATGGTCCCGTCTGAACTGCTATCACCCAAACCAGAGCATGTTGACCAGACCGGAGCAAAGCCAAGCACCATATAATTCAGTTGCATTTTTATACTGTGCGGCTGGGAATGTGATAGCGACCGACAACGGCCAAGCCAACGCCTGATAATGGGCTGACTCCCGTGACAATGCCCCACACCGTGAGATAGAGAAAGGCGAGCTGGCTGGGGTTGGCAACGACAGGCGCCAGAAAGGGGCTGACCAGCGCGATGCTGACCACCGGATGGATGCCGGGAACGTAAAAGGCTCTGACAACACGAAATCTTCGGGTCTGGCTTCGCCTCGCACCATTCCCACTGCGTTGCAAAATCTTGAAGTGGAATGGCCACTTCGGCGATTTCGCGCCTTGTGTGAATGGCACGATGCCGTGCCATTTACACGAATTTTCAGCATTGACAGAGCACTAAGTAGAGAGCAGGTCTTACCAAAGTCCAGCGCTGGTGCCATAGTCGATAGGGATGGCTGCGCCGGTGATTCCTCTGGCCGAGTCGCTACTCAGGTAGAGGATCAAATCAGCAATATCATCTGGCTGCAGGTATCTGGAGTTTTCTCCCTGGGGGTAGGACTTTAGATTATCTCTGAGATATTCTTCTGTTGGCATTCCACTGGTCTTTGCTTCATGTTCAAGCATTGGCGTCATGACGTCGCTGGGGCAGACGGCATTGACTCGCACCAGGTCGCTGGCCAGGTCGAGTGCCAAAGCACGGGTCATATTGGCAACCCCACCCTTACTGGCGCAGTAGACAGTATGGCCGACTTGTCCCTGGATTCCTGCATCAGAAGAGATATTAACGATACACCCCTTGGTTTTCTTTAAATGTGGAATTGCACTACGGCACATGAAGAAGGTCCCTTTCAGGTTTATATCGATTACCTGGTCCCATTGTTTTTCTGTCACCTTAGTTGGATCACCTTTAACTATTACCCCAGCAGCATTCACAACGATATCTAGACGGCCATAAGCTTTAATAGCGGCTGCAACGGCTGCTTCGCAGTCGGCAACATTTGAAACATCACACACAACGGATGCAACACTATCTCCCGCGTCTTTAAATGCAGTCGTCATTGTTTCAAGTGCTTCCACATTAATATCTGCCAGTACTAGCAGGGTGTTGAAAAAGTCCCATCCGGGGCCTTTTCAACGACGCAAGCCGAAAATGCGATTTCCGTCTTGCTCACAAAATCAAGCACTTGAAAACATGTCCTTGATTTTTGTCGCCCGTCCATGGGCTTCACAGGCTGTTTTTCAACAGCCTGCTAGACGAGCACTCTCTTGTTTAAATGCCTTGGCTGCCGCAGAGCCAATTCCACCAGTGGCCCCTGTGATCAGCACAACTTTTTCAGCCCAATTGGTATTTATCAACATCATTTTCCCTTAGTTCAGTAGTAAAGCTCACTCGGCCCTTTATATTCCTGCAGCGTATTGCCTCCGTCGATCACAAGGGTTTGGCCGGTGATGTACGTTGCTTCACCTGAAGATAAAAAAGCTATTAAATCGGCGACTTCTCGAGGTGATCCGGCACGGCCCATTGGTGTGTTCTGTGCTGCGACCCGCTCCTCTTCGAGGCTGGAGTCCGTGCCGATCCAACCGGGAGCCACATTGTTAATGGTAACACCTGATTTGCCAACTTCGATAGCGACACTCTTACTCATCCCAACCATTGCGGCTTTAGCAGCGCTATAAGCGGATTCCCCTGGATTGCTGACAAGCGGTCCGGTTACCGAAGAAACGTTTACGACACGACCATAGCCATTTTTGACCATTTCAGGCAGCAGGGCCCTGGTAATGTTAAAACAGGTGGTAAGATTACGATCGATTGCCGTGTGCCATTTTCTATGAAGCATTTTTGACAGAGGGGTAATATCTTCTGAGTCGCCTACCTGTGACATGCCGGCATTGTTCACCAGGATGTCGATCTGCTTAAATGCTGTCATGGCACCTTTTACCAAGGTATCGACCTGACCCAAATCAACGAGATCTGCGACAAATGCAGCGACTTCTCCCAGTTTATCCAGTTCTTCTTTACGTTCGAAGATACGATCAGTAGTGGAGGTAATTGCCACTTTAGCACCACTTCGCAGCAGCAGTTCAGCTGTGGCAAAACCGATACCAGAATTGCTGCCGCAACCGGTTATCAGGGCACATCGTCCCGTAAAACGGTTCGGGTTGATCTTTGAAACACTCATTTTAGTTTCCCTCAGAGCATTCAACGAGTTCAGCCAGACAGTCATGCCATAGCTGAATCAGGCAATCGATGTCTTCATCCGTAGCGACAGGTGGCACCAGCATCATGTTATGGAAAGGCGTGATCAGCACCCCTCTGTTTGCCAGATAGATGTGGGTATAGTACATCAGCTCCCAGTCAAAATGGTTCTTGGCCTCAGAACCATTTCTTGGTTGTGTCGGCATAAATTGCAGTTCGCAGCGAGCGCCACTGCGTGTCAGGCTCCAGGGGATGCTGTACTTTTTTAAAATATCATCAAGACCATTGGATAGCCGTTCTTGACCAGCGAACATCTTTTCAAAAGCTTCTTCAGTGGCAACCGTTGTAAGAGTTTGACGCATAGCAGCAATGGCAAAAGCATTTGCGGATAAGGTTCCACCGACGCCCATTGGGTCCGAGACCCCCTGATGGCCGAAGGATTGATTTATCAATGTAGCTATTTCAGAAGTGAAGCCATAAACAGCAACCGGGATGCCTCCTGCAATCGATTTCCCAAGGGTGATGAAGTCTGGTTTTAGTCCATATGCCCTGGTGTAACCACCGTATCCGTTAG
This sequence comes from uncultured Desulfuromonas sp., assembly GCF_963678835.1. Taxonomy (NCBI): domain Bacteria; kingdom Pseudomonadati; phylum Thermodesulfobacteriota; class Desulfuromonadia; order Desulfuromonadales; family Desulfuromonadaceae; genus Desulfuromonas; species uncultured Desulfuromonas sp. The sequence goes on along the minus strand of NZ_OY787469.1, from coordinate 1,316,597 downwards.
AAAAGGTATGGGTTTCATCGATGACGAGATAGGTCCCGTATTTTGTGCAGAGTTCACGCAGTCTCTCATGATAACCGGGATCAGGTAACACCATGCCACAGTTGGTCATGACCGGTTCGGCCAGCACGCAGGCGCAATCCTTGTGAGCCAGTTCGCGCTCCAGCTGTTCAAGGTCATTGAACTCAACGACTCGGCTCAGGGCATCCTTGGCAACGGCTGGATTCATATCATATTCGGAACGCAGTTCAAGCTTGCCTTCAGGTCCGATGTGGGGCAGGGTTTCATCCAGGCTGCCGTGATAGCTTTCGTTCATGGACAAAACCTTCGGACGCCCTGTCAGTGTTCTGCAAATGCGAATTACGTAGCGGTTTGCCTCCGTAGCGGTCATTGCGACTTGCCAAAGCGGCAGACTAAAGCGTTTACCCAACTCCGTACCGATATCGAGAGCATCCGTGGTCGGCATCATGGTCGTGATGCCAAGACGCACTTGTTTTGAGACAACCTCAGCAACCGCTTCAGGAGAATGACCAAACATGGCACCGGTGTCTCCAAGGCAGAAATCGATATACTGGTTGCCGTCGATATCAGTAAGCCGATTCCCGACAGCCTCTCTGACGAAAATGGGATGTGTGGTGCCCCAATCACCCATCCAGGGCATGGGAACACCGTTGAGCAGCATCTTCTTCGCGTTGTTAAAGGTTTCTTCCGCTTTTGGAGTGCGCTTCAAAAAAAGGGCATCTTCACGAGCCCGGAGTTCTACAAGTTTTTCATCGCTAACGAGACGGTAAGGTGATTTTTTGTCGGTTATCATAACGTTAATCCTCAAGGCAATTGGTGGTTTGTGACCTATCAGGCTGTTGAAAAACAGACTGTGGAGCCCATGGACAGGCGCCAAAAATCAAGTACAGGTTTCAACAAGACGGAAATCGCATTTTCGGCTTGCGTCGTTGAAAATCCTCGGACGGGACGTTTTCAACATCCTGCTACATTGGCATTCACTGGCTGACTGGCCAGCCAATAAATATTGGATATATCCGTGGGTCGTGTCAAGTTCAAATTGTATATTTTGAATTTGACACGACCACTAAGAATGAGGGATATGTTTTTCACAACACCGTTGGGTTGGTCACAGAAACGTGCAATGATTTACTGATTTCATGCTTTAGATAAAAGGTCTTTTGAGATGACACGTGCAGAGCAAAAACTTAAGAGTCGACGCAAACTACTGGATGCCACAATTGACATTATTGCCTCAGAAGGTTTGGATAGCGTGACATTTGCGAAGGTATCTCGCTATGCGGGACTCTCACGAGGGCTGTGCAGCTTTCATTTTGAGACCAAAGATCAGTTAATGCTTGAGGCCTTGCGCATGCTGTATAAAAAGTATGAAATGGCTTGGCGCTCAGCCCTCACAGAATCCGTTGCGGCCCCTGAAAATCGTCTGGCATCAATGATCAAAGTTCTACTGAGTCAACCCATCGCTGATCCCAAAGCCTTAGCAGTTTTAGTTGCTTACTGGGGGGTCGCGCCGCACAGAAAGACGTATCTAGAACTCTTTACTGAAAGTGATCTCGCCTATGAAGAGTCCATTGAAGAGGTTATGAGAGCATTGGCAAATGGTCGGGAAGTGATTAATGGAATGAGCTTGCGAGCTATTGCCGTGATGTTGACCAGCATGATTGATGGCATTCATGTTCAATACCTGATAGCTCCGGGACATCTGAGTTATGAAGAAGGAGTTCAGGGCTGCCTGACATTTCTGGCAAATTTTTTTCCGCAGTTTATCTCGATCATGGATCAGTGAACAATCGCCTTGTCGCAAAGACCTTCAATGACACCATTTTCTCGAATAAGAGGACCTGCCCCCCTGCTCGGCTTTTATCAAATTTGTCTTATATTTCCGCCCAAAAAAAAATATCAAAACGAGCAGGCGTTTTTTCAACAGCCTGCTCGTGCTTCAGCACCATTGAAATTGTCTCTTGTAGGAGCGGCTTCAGCCGCGAATTCTCATCAGGATAAGGATCAATGACCAGAACAATTCGCGAATAAATTCGCTCCTACCAGGTCGTCACTCCAATGACAAAATTGACGGTGTTCAAGTCCAGTGCTCTGACAACACGAAATCTTCGGGTCTGGCTTCGCCTCGCACCATGCCCACTGCGCGCAGTGGCCACTTCGGCGATTTCGCGCCTGGTGTGAATGGCACGATGCGGTGCCATTCCCTCGATTTTTCAGCATTGACAAAGCACTAGTTCTCAATCGTTTCTTCACAGTTTCCGTAGTCAACCGTCATACCAACAGTGAAATGAAGGAAAATATTATCTTGCCCAACAACAGGGACCCAGAAACTGATAAACTCTTTTCCGTTCATGCTGATTTTTTTAAATTTTGCTTTCTGATTAGCCAGCGCATGATTTGCAAGGCAACCTCTATGGGATTCTGGCGAGCCGAGCTTAGAGCAGACCATCCCTGCCTCTAAACCGGAGGTTGCACAAGCAGCATTCACAGCAAGGACAGTTCGACTTTTGTCAACCAACATCACGCCTTCCGGAAATTTCCCCCACATCATCTGAAAAGCATCAATCACACTTTCATCAACCATTTTTCATCCTCCATCAGATTCAACGACGTTGTTATTCTCTGCACGCATTGCCATACGGGGCAACTCATGCTACGGTGAAAAGCATCGTACAAGGCTTTATCGCTTTTATCTTATCGTATCGGATATTAATCATAATCAATTGGACATAAAATGTTTTGGAGCGTAACCACGACCCTGTCGGATTCTTCTGAATGGCATTCTCACGACGTTTTTGAACTTATTCTCTGTCGTTCCGGCTCGGGACTGTTGATTCTCGATCAAGAAAATATTGAATTGGTAAGTCGGAGGGCGATCCTGATTGCGTCAAAAGCACGTCACAAGTTTGTTTTTCGAAAGAATGAAACGGCAGATTTTAAATTTGTCTGCTTTACGCCTACGGATATAGCGACTCATTTGTCGGCAGCTCAATCATCGTTTCTGTATAATCTGAATAAACCTGAATACTCGTTTACTGACTTTCCTGAACAAACATCTCTGCCATGGGAGTTAGTCGAGATGATTCCGGATGGTCTCGGAGATCAAGATCCCGGTGAGGTGCACATTGCATGGGCCGTCATTGGTTTACTCTTAGCCTCATGCATGGGAAACAAACGAGACCTTGAGATGGCTTCAGGATCTAATCATCTGAATACAATAAGAAAAATATGTGAGTGGCTTGACAAAGAGCCAGAGGACCCGGGAGACTTAAACGAGATCGCGTTGCGGTTCGGACTGTCTCGAAGCTTGCTTACACGCGAATTTAGAAGTTATACGAATACAAGCATTGTTGAATATATCAATATCCGACGCCTCCAAAAGGCCGGGATCATTCTTTCATCAACAGGTGAAGGTGTTGCCGAGGCAGCATTTCAGAGCGGGTTTTCAAGCTTACCTAACTTTTATCGGCAATTTAAAAGAATGTATGGTGTGTCACCATCTGAATTTCGCAATCAATTCTTCGAAAAAGTCGAACAGGAGGCCTGAAAGATCACATGCATCACATGCTCATGAAGATCTCGGCGATAGAGATAGATTGCCAGGCTGAATGTCTTCTCCTCCTGCCGACACCCATCCTGATGTTTCTGCGGTATATCTGCAAATCGAGCCAGTCCACCCCCTGACAATGCCCCAAGAGCACCTTCCAAACGCCCCCTCCTTCGACATTTCATATCTTGCCACCCGCTAGCTGTTGACTCCGTGTTTCTAAAAAAACGGGTTGAAAATAATAATTCCCGACAAAATTGGGCACTTAAACGTCCTCAAAAACAAAATCGGCAACAAAAAATTGATGATAAACCCAAAAGATCTGTTATGATACTGATGTTTTTCATTGTAAAATGGCATACATTAAGTCATTAAATCCAAGGGCTTTCGTCACATTCATTTTCAACTTTATGGTATCTGAATCAGAGGTTAATTAAGGAAGATGATATGAAATTAATAAAAGTATCTCAGGTGATCGGCATCGTAGTGTCCATACTATGTGTATATTTCGTTTCCTTCACCGACGAATCAACAAGTATGGGTATCAATGTATCGACCATCTTACTCTTGGCGTTAACAGGAGTATTAATCTTTACTCTGATCTTAACCGTCAAAGTGGAAAATCAGGTGCTGGAGAAATATCACTGGTATGAGCAAATCATCGATCTTTGGGAGAATCCCCTGTCCATAACCGACATGGATATGAACTGGACATTCGTCAATAAAACAGTTGAAGATTTGCTCAAGAAAAAACGTTCCGAGGTACTTGGTCAACAATGCAGTAATTGGGGAGCGAATATCTGTAACACTGATAACTGTGGAGTCATCTGCCTGCGCAAAGGAAAGCCCAAATCATTCTTTAATCAGTGGGACATGGATTTTCGCGTAAATACACATTATCTGACAAACCGAAAAGGCAAAAAGATCGGCCACGCGGAGATTGTCACAAATATTCACGCCCAAAAACAATTGAGTCAATTGTTGAAAAGCGCTCGCCAAGCAGCGGCCAGTGTCGCGTCTGGCTCAAATGAACTGACAAATTCCGCGCAGACTTTATCCGCCGGGACGACAGAGCAGGCGGCATCGATCGAGGAGATCAGCGCGTCATTAAATGAAGTTGAAAATCAAACAAGAATGAACAGCGAGAACGCGGAACAGGCCAAAAATTTATCCAATGAGACCAGAGAAACCGTTCAACGAGGTAATCAGCAAATGGAAGTTTTGGTCGAATCCGTAAGAAATATAAATGACACCAGTTCTGAGGTGAGCAAAGTAATTAAAGTCATTGATGAAATTGCCTTCCAGACAAATTTACTCGCGCTAAACGCCGCGATCGAAGCCGCCAGAGCAGGAAAGTACGGCAAAGGGTTCGCGGTTGTCGCTGAAGAAGTTCGCGCCTTAGCTGGGCGTAGCGGTGAGGCGGCCCAGGATACCACTCAATTAATTGAAAAATCGATTAAGGGCGTTGAAGCCGGAGTGCAAAACGCCAATGAGACAGCCTTGATTTTGAATGAAATTGTCTCCTCAATGGAAAAAATGAACGATCTCGTCAGCGAGATCTCCGGCAGTTCAAATGAGCAGAACTCCAGTATGAAGGAAATCAGCAACGGTTTGTCTCAAGTCAATACCGTTGTCCAGCAAAACGCGTCAATTTCCGAAGAAAACGCTTCCGCTTCAGAGGAACTGAAATTTCAGGTTAATCGGCTATTAAAACTTACCGAAGGAATTTCCGTTACAGAAGATATTGGCGACGAACAAACCAAACCGGAAGGAACGGTTACGGCACCTGACGCGCCATTAGAAAGCCCGGTGAAACAATTTGAAAGTGAAAGCGGTTCCCGCAGCTTCATATCGCTGGATGATGATAATTTCGACAAATACTAATAGTGTTCTTTATTCGCCATAACGTGAAATTCACCGGCGAAGGAAGTGTTCAAAGTTCGTGTGTCATTTCGTAATTATTGCGAAATGACACACGAACCTCACAGTATCCCGCAGGGTCAGGTCTTGCCAAGCACCCTAGTTAGAGGCTGACCTTGGGTAGTTCTTGTTCATTGGATATAGCGAGCTTGGAAAGCGAAACATTCGCTGAGTACCCCACACCTTGTTTTTGGTAAACAATAAGCAAAGTATTCTCATCAACAGTGCGCTGGCCCACAAAGACATCAACGCCTTGAATTAATTCTTTGTATCCACGGCCATCGGAGCGGGAAATTGATATCGTTTTAAGATCCTTGTTTGTGAGCCGACTATCTTTATCTGTGTCCTTCTTTATGACTTGGTAAAGAATTGCTCTTATATTCCTCTCTTCGCCTCCATATCCATGTTCAGAAAGCATCGTCATATCGGCTATCAGATATTTATTGCTCTTCAAGAGCCAATGTTGCTCATTATTCTTACTATTTATAAACAGATAGTTTCTCGCAGAAGACGAAGACTTGCTGTAATAAGATTGTGCGTAACTTTGATCAGAGTTCAGGGGAACCATAACATAAGACGTACCCTGAATATCAGCCATATAGCCCAGTCGCCATTCCTCTTTGAGTTCTGAGTCTTCTTGAATATTGACTATATTTCTGGTGTTTCTATCACGAGTAGTTTTAGCGTAGATCTGGTATCCAGCAAAGGCTAAGACGCCAATGGCCATGACTCCAGCGACCAATAAAATCAGTCCGTTAATACGCCAGATGTACCTGAAAAACTTATTTTCTTCCATAGATCTTCCGTTTGTTGCCCCTAACGAAACAGCTCTGCCGACCAAAAGCGCGAAGCGTTTTTTAGGTCGACTGGAGCACCTGATTAGCCCTCACTGCCAGCCCTCCAGCCATCTGCCTCAATAATTAGAGAGACCGGACTGCCATACCAATGATTATGATCACCGTCATGTTGAACGAATAAACTCTTACTAAAGTCAGACAAGACCCTTGGCGAGCCAGACAGCACAAGCCACCTGTCATCTGAGAATGTGAGATCGTTATAACCCTCATTCTTCATTACGTGCAGCCCACATAGCAGCTCTTCATATGGCGCGGGGTCACTGTTTGTGATGGCCCCAAACGAAGCCTCCTCGGCAGAGGAAGAAAGGAAATCCTCAAACTGCTTATGCAACTCACGAAGCCCTTGAACTGAATCAAGAAGCATTGGATCTCCATTTGCAGAATTAAATATCATCATATAAATATCATCATAATTTAAGAGCTAACGCTCAAAGCAGCGGTGCGTAACATCCGCTGCCTTTGCTCGTTATGGCTGGGACTTTCATAGCGCAAGCAACATTGTAATCGCAGAGCCAGGGCACAATTCAGAGAACTGCTTGGTACACGTTATCGGCTCTGGGCAGTTTGAGCGAACACACTCTGAGAAACCGAGCTTTTTAAAATAGTCTGATGCGGTGGTGGTAAGTAGATAGAGTGATTCCTTACCTTGTTCCAACGCCAGATCGTAGACCATTTGAAATAGGCTCTTTGCGATGCCATGACCTTTGAATTCCGGTGAGACAGCAAAAGAGCGCACAAGACCATAGTTACCGCAACTTTCAAAACCGCCTACCCCCACCAACATACCGTCAGCGAATGCGACAACAAAGTTTTCTAAATGTAGAAAACAGTCACTTGCCGGTAAATCATAATACGTTAGAAGCGTCTCAATTTCGGCTAAATCAGATGTTACTGCATGTTTATATTCGATCATCCAGATACCTCTATCAGGCAGTTAAAAAACAGCCTGTGGAGCCCATGGGCAGGCGGCCAAAATCAAGGACAGGTTTTCAAGTCCTTGATTTTGTAAGCGAGACGGAAATCGCATTTTCGGTTTGCGTCATTAAAAAGGCCCCGGATGGGACTTTTTTCAACATCCTGTTATAGGAGCCATAACACCGACATGACCCGCGTTTTGAGCGCAGTGAAAACATCGGTGTTTATACCTTTGTTAAATGCCGTAATCTTTTTCAACTTTTGAAATTCTTACTTTAAACGATGAGTACCACTTTTCTCGACCCAATTTTTGAGCAATTTTGTGGTCAATGTTGTTTTTCCAGTTTTGAATTGAGTCCATGTCAGACCAATACGATACCGTAATTCCGACGTCTTCTCTTGCTGATTCAAATCCAAGGAACCCAGGCTGCTTCGAAGCTAACGCAACCATTCTACGAGCCATCTCGCTATAGCCCTGATCACCTGCAGTGCGATGTGAGGTGAAAATTACGGCAAAATAAGGAGGCTTTGGCGTATTGGAAATCTGGTTCATATTTCATCCAAAAGGAACTTAACACGTTATTAGTGCGCTTGCCCGTCTGACAATGTTACGACAAAAACATTAGAATCAATAGAAAATCTGCAAACTTAAGAAAAAAAATCCCCACATTCCATTCAGGATACTCAGGAAAGGGGGTATCATTGAGGATCAAGCGGCCGAATAAAAATGCCCCCACCAAACGGCCATCACCCAAACCAGAACATGTTGACCAGACCGGAGCAAAGCCACATCAGCACCATATAGTTCAGTTGCATTTTTAATACAGTACGGCTGGGAACGTGATAGCGCCCGACAATGGCCAAGCCAACGCCCGACAATGGACTGGCTCCCGTGGCAATACCCCAGACTGTGAGATACAAAAAGGCGAGTTGGCTGGGGTTGATGACAACAGGCGCCAGAAAGGGACTCACCAGCGCAATGCTGACCACCGGATGGATGCCGAACAGCGCGACAATCATCATCACTGCGCTGAAGACGAAAAACAGCAGTGGTGAAAACCGCGAAATTTCAAACGAAAGAACATCGGGGTAGCTGGCGATGAGCGAAGAGATGCCGGTTGAAAAAACGCCCGCGGTCAGAAACAGGGCAAATTGACTGGAAATATTCGCCAGACGGGTTTCCACATAGTCTCTGGTTTTCCCCAGGCGGGGCCGCTCACGCATAAAAAGCAGCGCGCCGATGGGAGCCATGATGGTGATAATGGTGAGAATGCTGACGGAATGGATAAGAGCATGGCCGACGAGTACAGCGATTGCCAGCGCAAAAGGGATAAAGAGACTTTCCACACTTAAAGGATACCCTTCAAACGCTTCGCCGCTTTGGCGCATGGCGTCAATAAAACTGATGGCAAACATCGGCAACGTCATGATCAACCCTGGGAGCACCGTATGCCGCCACTCCGAGCCGGGCGCATAGGTCATGGCCACGCCGATGGCCACAAAAAACGGCGACCAGAAAGCTGCAGAACAGAAACTGCGCATCATCACCTGCGCTTGGACGGGTTTCAATTTCCCGTGACGCGCCAGGCGGTCGCCGACGACGAAAATAATGGAGATGTTGATCACCGAGCCCAGCAAATGGCTGGTGAGCAGTGTTGACAAAACCCCTTTTCTTCCACGCGGCTGCGTGCTGTTCGGAACCAGCGGATTGGTAAGGGAGAGAAACGACACCGCAACAAACATCGACAGCAACGGCAGATTTTTTCCCAGCAGCGCAACCGTATCGATGGCAGTGCCCTTGAACAGAGACCAGCCGATAAGAATCATCCCTGCCGCAAGCAGCGTTGAAGACTGCTGCCGGGCTGACCGGCTAAGCTGCGGCCAGCTGATGATTATTGCCAGCCACGCCAACACGGCGGCGACAATAGGAGTGAGTGGAAACTTCAGACTCAGCAGGTAAGTGAAGGCGCTGGCACTGGCCAACCAGCCGACAGCAGCAGTTCTAGCGGTTGACCTGTTCACAGATTTTTGAGAGTCCTTCGCCATGGAGCCGCGTTTCTTTCGTGGTCAGTCTCTAACGGTATCCTGAAATATCTCAACCCGACACGTAGTGGGTCAAAGCCTATTGCCACAGACAAGAGCGGACATAAGCGGACACATCAAAAACAATATCTTTGCGTTTTTAGCTTCGCGATTCCCTCCCGATAACATCGGATAAGATCCGCGATAAAAATCAAAACAAAAAAAGGGGTCAAGTCTGCCTTTGACTAACCTTAAGTTCTAAACAAATCTTCTGATACAATTTTCTCGCCCCCGAGTCACTCTCCAACGCTTTTTTCATGCGCTCAATGGCAGAGCTGACGGTACTATAATTCTCGCACCCGATCACGTTGCCAACTTCAGCAAGCGTTTTTTGACTGTGTGCCCTGAGAGTATAAACAGCCAAATCCCTTGCAAGGTTGGTTGTGCCCCGCCTTGTCGTCTTTAACGCCAGTTCAGTGACCTGACATACCTTACATACGGCGTTGATCACCACAGCAGAATCGACAGATAAAACATCTCGCCCTGCAATTTCTTTATCCTGAAGGAAGAACTCGTACTTGTTTCTTATCTTCTCGATAAAACCCTCAGAGCCAAAAATCGACGGAAGATTTTTTCGTGAAAAAAATTGCTGCACCTCTTCAGAATCTTGCTTTCTCACAAAAGAGAGATAATCGCTAAAAGCTTTTTTCTTTGTTGATGCAAACATCTTCAATAATGGGGTGCGGTGCAACCACTGCCAGCCTTTCTCGTCAGCAAGATAACCGCAATGACTACACCATGTGTACGCATCCAACTCTAAAACAATACCGGCTCCGACAGGATTGCGGTGGATATAACGCAAGATTTCCACCAAATGGCTGTCCTCTTCGACCAACACAGCTTTGTAGCGACCACGGAACAATTGGCCGTCTGTGTTGTGCCTGCGATTATAGCGCTGGGTATAAACACCGTTAAGATGGCGCATACAACGGGAGAGATTACCATCCGGTGTCTGCACTAATAGATGATAATGGTTCGACATCAGGCAATAGGCAGACACTTTCAAGTTCCACATCTTTGAAGTATCTTGCAATACTTTCAGGAACAGGAGGAAATCCTCGTCGTCCTGATAAATGTCTTCTCGCCGCCGCCCACGATTCATCACGTGATACCAGGCACCCGGATATTCTATGCGTAATGGTCTCGACATGGAAACAGCTTACCTCGCATTAAACATAAGTCAACAGCAGACTTGACCCCTTTTCCTAGCGCCTCCTCCACGGCAAAAGTTGGCAGGATGTCGAAGACATCCCATCTTGGGGCATCTCAACGACGCAAGCCGAAAACAGTGTTTCCGTCTTGCTCACAAAATCAAGTCGTTGAGGATCAGTTGTTGATTTTGGCCGCCCGTTCTTGGGCTGCCGGACTGTTTTGCAACAGCCTGTTAAGTCGTAGAGATGAACGACAGTCGGCATCCCCGCGTTAAAAACAATCAGGACCAACATTAACAGCCAGAAAGGGAAACATGGCGGAAAACTACTGTTAAAAACTGGTAAAACAATCTGTAACCACATGAAATACAAAGAGTTTAAAGAGAAAAAGTCGTCCTTGAAAGAGCCTGCTAACCAGGTATTCAAAAGGATATGGCATCAAAAGGGGCTAAAAAAACACCGCCCGGTGACACGACAAAATGAGTGTTCACCGGGCGGATGAAAAAAACGACTGTAAAAATTAAGAGAGTGTCTTCGTATGGCGCTGGTTTAAAGGAATATTCAGGGGACATGTACTTGATACGTGTCCCCTGAATACGGATAAACAAAGTCTAAAGCTGTAAGTAGACTCGGGACTAGTTTAAGGGAAAGAGCAGCAAAAACGGGACTGTCCCCGCACGGGGGGCTGTCCCAGGCTTTTGCGGTGCAAACCGCCACCGTTCCATGGCCCGCAAGCATCTGAAACAGCCCGAGGTAGGGCTTGGGACGCTCCCGAGTTTGCTACGCAATGAGGTCATTCAATGCCCGACCTACCAGCTCCAGCCAAGACCGACATTGGCAGCCATATCATGTCGTGAGTGGGACACGGCCGTGGTCATTCTCAGATTTTGCGTCAAATCCGCTTTAAAACCCAGAGCCAGGGCATCTTCCCCTTTAAAGGTGCCGTAACCGATGCCGAAGGAATTGCGCTTGCCCGGCACCGGACCGGGAATGGCCGCCATGGCCGCCACCGCCGCAATACCGGCGCGGTTAATATCGACATCTTTGCTTAAGCGCTTGATATCCCGCCGATTCTCGACAATGGCGCTGCGATTGTCACTGATATCCTGAATATTCCGGGCAAGGGTTTGGCTATTGTTGTCAATCGCCTCTTGCTGTGCTTCATCGGCGGCGGCGCGGGTCTCAGCTTCATCGGCAATGGCCGTGCTGTTGCTGCTGACAGCGCTTTTCACCGGATTGAGCTGACTGACATTGACCGCATCGCCGTCGTTTTCGCCGTCGGCGATATTGGTGATACGCCGCTGGTTGTCGCTGCTGCCGACGGACACGGTATTGGCTTCATCGGCCACCGAGTCTTTGCCCAAAGCAATGGCATTGGTCGCTCCTTGTTCCACGACCGCATTCTGACCGAGGGCAACACCGCCAACAGCCTCACTGTTCACGGTGGCATCGGCTCCAATGGAGACAGCGTTCTCCGATTCGATGAGGGTATTGGAGCCAACCGCCGTGGAACCGTCGGCCGTGACCGTGGCATTGGCACCAATAGCGGTATCGTAGTCATAAGCCGTAGCCCCGGAACCCAACGCCAGACTGTCGGTGCCGCTGGCGCTGGCACTGTCGCTGCCCGTTGCGGACAAACTCGACAGGGTGGTATTGATGGCTGCGATATCGCTAGTGTTCTGGCTGATGTTATCGGCGTTGGTGCTGATGGCACTGGTATTGGCGTTGATGGCGGTGCTGTTGGCGTTGATGCTGGTGGTGTTGGCCGAAATGCTCTCGGTATTCACGGCAATTGCGGCACTGTTGTTACTGATAGCGCTGGCATTGGTGGCAATATCGGCGCTGTTGGTGACAATGTCGCTGCTGTTCTGGCTGATATTATCGGCATTGGTGCTGATGCTGGTGGCGTTGGTGGCAATATCGGCGCTGTTGGTGACAATGTCGCTGCTGTTCTGGCTGATATTATCGGCATTGGTGCTGATGCTGGTGGCGTTGGTCGTCACCTGGCTTTGCACGGTGGTCAGTTGGCCATAGGTAGCGGCATCGGTGGCATCTTCGCCGTCCGCCACGTTGGTGATCCGTCGTTCATGGCCGCTTGTCCCAATGGAGAGGGTATTGTCGCCGCTTGACGTGGCACCTTCACCAATGACCACTGCGGCATCAAGGCCTTCGTAGATACGTAAGGCGGATCGATAGTTGGTCACATTATCCACACCAAAATAGTTGCTTCCTCCAGCCTCGCTATCATTAATGGTGATTTGCCAGTCTGTTGCAGGATAACGACCCGAATCTATACCATCAGGCAGAGACGTATCTTCAAACAGGATGCGAAGGTTGTTTTCTCTAAAGAGAAGAGTGGTGTCACCGAACGCCGCCCCATTATCGCAGTCGTTGCCGATGCAAACACTCCCATCAACAATAAGATTATCATTGATAACCTGGTCCGCATGGGCCGGGATTGCCGCGCCGCTGACGAGAAGAGTCACTGCAAGAGTAAATATTTTATTTCGCCATGTGTTCATCTTGAGCTCCCTTTGATGTTGTGCCGTCTATTTGTCATCATAAAAATAAATTACCGTTTTACAACGAACTCTTATCAGTCATTTCTGTTGACGTCGTGTCTACCGCCGCGTTTACATCCTTTGTAAAACAGGTTGTCACGAACAAAAACACGATCACAACCAACCGTGAGGCCCGACACAACGGGTCATCACTTTTCCTCCTTTTTTGCAAACATCGCGCCTCATGCTAACAGCACGACGGCAAAAAAGGACAAAAAACACTGTTAAAAACTGTGAAAATAATTTGTAACCTATTGATAAACTGAGCTTTTAAGAAAAAGGGGTCAAGTCTGCCTTTGACCAACCTTAAGTTCTAAACAAATCTTCTGATACAATTTTCTCGCCCCCGAGTCACTCTCCAACGCTTTTTTCATGCGCTCAATGGCAGAGCTGACGGTACTATAATTCTCGCACCCGATCACGTTGCCAACTTCAGCAAGCGTTTTTTGACTGTGTGCCCTGAGAGTATAAACAGCCAAATCCCTTGCAAGGTTGGTTGTGCCCCGCCTTGTCGTCTTTAACGCCAGTTCAGTGACCTGACATACCTTACATACGGCGTTGATCACCGCAACAGAATCGACAGATAAAACATCTCGCCCTGCAATCTCTTTGTCCTGAAGGAAGAACTCGTACTTGTTTCTTATCTTCTCGATAAACCCCTCAGAGCCAAAGATCGATGGAAGATTTTTGCGTGAAAAAAATTGCTGCACCTCTTCAGAGTCTTGCTGTCTCACAAAAGAGAGATAATCTTCAAAAGCTTTTTTTCTTGTCGATGAAAACATCTTCAACAATGGGGTGCAGTGCAACCACTGCCAGTGTTTCTCGTCAGCAAGATAACCGCGATGACTGCACCAGTTGTACGCATCCAACTCTGAAACGATACACGCCTCAAGAGGGTTGCGATGGATATAACGTAAGAGTTGCAACAAATGGCTATCCTCTTCGACCAACACTGCTTTGTAGCGGCCACGGAACAATTGGCCGTCAGTGCTGTGTCTGCGATTATAGCGCTGGGTGTAAACACCGTTAAGATGGCGCATACAACGAGAAAGGTTGCCATCCGGTGTCTGAACCAACAGATGATAATGATTCGACATCAGGCAATAGGCAGACACTTTCAAGTTCCACATCTTTGCGGTATCTTGCAATACTTTCAAGAACAGGTGGAAATCCTCATCGTCCTGATAAATGTCTTCTCGCCGCCGCCCACGATTCATCACATGATACCAGGCACCCGGATATTCTATGCGTAATGGTCTCGACATGGAAACAGCTTACCTCGCATTAAATATAAGTCAACAGCAGACTTGACCCCTTTTCTACGTTCTTTTTTCATGCGCTCAATGGCAGAGCTGACGGTACTATAATTCTCGCACCCGATCACGTTGCCAACTTCAGCAAGCGTTTTTTGACTGTGTGCCCTGAGAGTATAAACAGCCAAATCCCTTGCAAGGTTGGTTGTGCCCCGCCTTGTCGTCTTTAACGCCAGTTCAGTGACCTGACATACCTTACATACGGCGTTGATCACCGCAACAGAATCGACAGATAAAACATCTCGCCCTGCAATTTCTTTATCCTGAAGGAAGAACTCGTACTTGTTTCTTATCTTCTCGATAAAACCCTCAGAGCCAAAAATCGACGGAAGATTTTTTCGTGAAAAAAATTGCTGCACCTCTTCAGAATCTTGCTTTCTCACAAAAGAGAGATAATCGCTAAAAGCTTTTTTCTTTGTTGATGCAAACATCTTCAATAATGGGGTGCGGTGCAACCACTGCCAGCCTTTCTCGTCAGCAAGATAACCGCAATGACTACACCATGTGTACGCATCCAACTCTAAAACAATACCGGCTTCGACAGGATTGCGGTGGATATAACGCAAGATTTCCACCAAATGGCTGTCCTCTTCGACCAACACTGCTTTGTAGCGACCACGGAACAATTGGCCGTCTGTGTTGTGCCTGCGATTATAGCGCTGGGTATAAACACCGTTAAGATGGCGCATACAACGGGAGAGATTACCATCCGGTGTCTGCACTAATAGATGATAATGGTTCGACATCAGGCAATAGGCAGACACCTTCAAGTTCCACATCTTTGAAGTATCTTGCAATACTTTCAGGAACAGGAGGAAATCCTCGTCGTCCTGATAAATGTCTTCTCGCCGCCGCCCACGATTCATCACGTGATACCAGGCACCCGGATATTCTATGCGTAATGGTCTCGACATGGAAACAGCTTACCTCGCATTAAATATAAGTCAACAGCAGACTTGACCCCTTTTCTTCCCTTTTCTTCACACAAGCGGACACATCAAAGACAACCTCTTTTTGTTTTAGCTTCGCGATGCCCTCCCGATAACATCGGATAAGATCCACGATGAAACTCTAAAAACAGAAGACTTGATTTAAGCCTTTATCCGAACTTATCGCGGCCTTTATCGTGAGGCGAATTCTTTGTTTTTGACTTTGGGATGGCAAAAGGTCTAAGCCTTTGTCTGCCCTTATCTGTAGCCATAAGCTCTGATCACGTCCCGCAAAAGGTTTGATAGTGGAGATCCCCATCTGCCGGTGGGTCCTGAAACTCGGCGGTATGTTCCTGTTCTTCATAAGGCGAACGTATCACCTGGAGAAATGCCTCCACCAGCGTTGTCTTGCCGGTCTGTTCACACTCGCGGATCACCGCCTCGACATGATGGTTTCTCGGAATCACCACCGGATTGTGCTGACGCATCCGCTGTTGCACCGTTTGTGGATCATCGCCCTGCTCGTCCAGCCGGTTGCGCCAGCGATCACACCATACTCCGAGCTCTTGACTTACCTGCCCCGCCACCACTTCGCACGACTGCGATTTGGTCAGCCGGTCAAATGTCAGCGTATAATCAAGAGAATGCTCCTTGAGATGATTCAGCAGCTCCTCAATCAGTTGTTTATCTCCCGCCTGATACGCACTCAAACCGAGTTTCCCCGCCATCATCTCCAGATAATGTTGCTCAAAGCGTTTGGGCAATTCGTCAATGATCACCTCGACCAGCTTCACCGGTTTGGTGGGGTCATCATCCAGCAACGGCAACAGACATTCGGCAAAGCGCGACATATTCCACTGGAGAATCTTAGGTTGATTGCCAAACGCATAGCGCCCCATGGCATCAATCGAGCTGTACACCGTGCGCGGATCATAGGCACCCATCATGGCACACGGGCCATAGTCAATGGTTTCGCCGGACAGTGCGATATTGTCCGTATTCATCACGCCGTGAATAAAGCCTACCCGCATCCATTCCACCACCAGCTTGATCTGCCGTTCAATCACCTGATCAAGCAGCGCCAGATAAAGAACCGGTTCGCCGCCTTCCAGTTCGGGATAATGACGCTCTATCACATAGAGACACAACGCTTTGAGCGCTTCAGGGTTGCCGCGAGCCGCAAAGTACTCAAACGTGCCGATCCGGAGATGACTTGACGCCACCCGCGTCACCACCGCCCCCGGCAACGGCGTATCGCGATAAACGGTTTCACCGGTGGTCACCACGGCCAGACAGCGGGTGGTTGGTACGCCCAGCGCGTGCATGGCTTCACTCATGATAAACTCACGCACCGCCGGACCAACGGCACAACGACCATCACCATTACGGGAAAAGGGGGTCGGCCCGGAACCTTTCAACTGGACATCCCAGCGCCGGCCCGCTTTTCCAACGACCTCGCCGAGCAAATGAGCCCGGCCATCGCCAAGCCGGGGAACAAAATGGCCGAATTGATGCCCGGCATAGGCAATCGCCACGGGTTCCGAGCCCGGCAACAGCTCATTGCCAGAAAAAATCGCCGCCAATGCCGTTGGATCATCCACCAGCTCCTCGTCGATCATCAACTGCTGGGCCACAGCACAATTCCACAACAACAGCTGCGGATCCGTAACCGTGGTCGGACGGATTTTTTCATAAAAGATCTCTTTGAGCTGTAAATACGAATTGATGAAATTCATCAAGGTGTCCCTTTCTCTCCCCCACCACTCTTTTCAGTATGACACTGTCGAGCGTGAAAACTAACGGCAAACCATATTTGAGCGCAAACAGAAAGACTGTTAAAAACTGTGAAAAAGATCTCTAACCATTTGACACAAATACCTTTATCAGAACAATTTTTCATCAAACCTATCCAAAGATTCCAGCGTCTGTTTGAGTTGGTCACACAACAAAGACGACTCCTTACTGGCGGATAAAACATAGCGAGCGGTGGCATAAATCCGGTTCCAGCGTGGGCGGCGCGGAAACGTTTCTTCGCTGAGATATCTATCCAGCGTTTGGGTCCGCTCATGGCCGTTTATATCCGTGTAAAGGTTCCATAAACCGGACTGTCGGGCCAGATCCTTGCGATCACGGCAGGTCGCTTCCTGCCAGCAGGCCAAACTCAGTTGCATCACCTGCACCCCCAAATGACAACGGTCAGAAGAGACCGGATTAAAAAGCCGCTCTGCCATATCTGCTCTGCTCCGATTAGAATTCAAAACTACCTCCCGCGCGCACCAGCACATTATCGTTGGCCATGGAAACCCCGGCATTGATCATCACATTATCGAATCGTTCAAAGCGATGCATGCTGGTCATGCCCACCGCCACCTGATCCTTAAACGACGCCAAACCCAGATTAATCGTCGTCTTACCCGGTGCCGACGGCGTAATCTCCACCAGCGCTGCAGCCGCGGCAATACCGGCCCGGTTATCCTCAACGTCTTTACTTAATCGATGAATATCATGACGATTTGCGGCGATGGCGCTGCGATTTTCAGAAATGTCACTGACATTTTGCGTGATTGAGCTGCTGTTTTGGGCAATGCTCTGTGTGTTGGCGGCAATATCACTACTGTTGCGGGTTATCGTTGTCGTGTTGTCGGCAATCGACGCGCTGTTGCTGCTCACATCGCTTTTCACCGTATTGAGCTGACTGACATTGACCGCATCGCCGTTGTTTTCGCCGTCGGCCACGTTGGTAACGCGCCGCTGGTTGACGCTGCTGCCGACGGACACGGTATTGGCTTCATCGGCCACTGAGTCTGTGCCCAGGGCAACGGCGTTGCTTGCGCCTTGTTCCACGACCGCATTCTGACCAATGGCCACCCCACCGGTGGCCTCACTGCTTACGGTTGCATCGGCACCCACGGCCACGGCTTGTTCCGATTCGATCAGGGTGTTGGACCCGACGGCGGTGGAGCTGTCGGCGGTGACTGTGGCATTGGCACCGATGGCGGTATCGTCGTCATGGGCGGAGGCGCCGGAGCCGAGGGCCAGGCTGTTGCTGCCGCTGCTACTGGCGCTGTCGCTTTCGCTGGAGGAGAGGATGGCGGACTGGGCTTTAATGATAGCGATGTCGGCGCTGTTGGTGGCAATTTTGGTTGTATGGGTGGCGATCTTGGAGGCGTTGCGGTTAATGGCGCTGGTATTGGCGGCGATGTTTGAGGCGTTGTCACGGACCTGGCTTTGTACCGCATTGAGTTGGCTCATGTTGACGGAATCGGTGTCATTGACGCCGTCGGCGACGTTGGTGATGCGCCGCTCGCTGCCGTCGGAACCGACGGACAGGGTATTTTCTTCATCGGCAATGGAGCCTTGGCCGAGGGCCACGGACCCGTCGGCGGTGGCAAAGCTGCCGGAGCCGATGGCCGTAGCATTGCTGCCGGCAACGCTGGCCGAGCCGGTTTCGGTGCTGTTGAGCCACTGCTCTCCGCCGGTAACGATCAGGCTTTCTACTTGATCAAGGTTGACGGCATCGGTGCCGTTGACGGCGGTGGCGACGTTGGTGATGCGGCGCTGACTGGTGGATGTGCCGACGGACACGGTATTGATTTCATCGGCGACGGAGCCGAAACCGAGGGCGATGGCGTTGGTGGCCGTAGCCATGCTGCCGGTGCCCAGGGAGACGGTATTTTCTTCATCGGCAATGGAGCCCTGGCCAAGGGCCACGGAACCGTCGGCAGTGGCGGCACTGCCGGAGCCGATGGCCGTGGCATTGCTGCCGGAAACGGTGGCGGCATTGCCTTCGCTGCTGCTGATCCACTTTTCACCGCTGGTCGTGATCAGGCTTTCTACTTGATCGAGGTTGACGGCATCGGTGCCGTTGAGTGCCGTGGCGACGTTGGTGATGCGCCGCTGACTGGTGGTGGTGCCGACGGACACGGTATCTTCCTCATCGGCGACAGAGCCATATCCCAGGGCGACGGAGTTGCTCGCCGAGGCTGTGGCGTCTTTCCCCAAAGCCGTACTCTGTGTGGCGGAAGCCGTGGAACCGTTACCCAGGGACGTGGCTGATTCTAGACTGGCCGCGGCTTGCGCTCCGATGGCGGTGCTGTATTTCCCTGTCGCATCCGCATTATAGCCGCTGGCCGTGCTCCCTCGTTGCGTGGCATCAGCCTCAGCACCGAGGGCGACGGAGTTGGTGGCCGTGGCTGTGGCGTTTTGCCCCAAGGCCGTACTCTGTGTGGCGGAAGCCGTGGAAGCGTTACCCAGGGCCGTGGCGCCTTCCTGACTGGCCGTGGATTTTGTGCCGACCGCCGTACTCCGTGTGGCCGAAGCCGTGGAAACTCTACCCAGGGCAACGGCGCCGTCCTGACTGGCCGTGGATTGTGTGCCGATGGCGGTACTGTATACCCCTGTAGCTTTGGCATTATAACCGGTAGCCGTGCTCCCTTTTTGTGTGGCATCAGCTTCAGCACCGAGGGCGGTACTATAAGCGGCGGTGGCATTGGTATTGTAACCATTGGCCGTGGCATACTCGGCTTCGGCATTGCTATTGTAGCCGGTGGCCGTGGCATAGTCTGCCGTCGCATCGCTGTTGCCGCCAGTGGCGGTACTCTTGGTTCCGGTGGCGTTGGCGTCAAAACCACTCGCCGTCGAACCATATGCTGTCGCATCGCTTATAGCGCCAGTGGCCGTACTGCGATCGCCGGTGGCCGTACTCTTGAGGCCCACGGCTGTAGAGTTTAGTGCGACATCACTAGCATCATTCCCCGCATCCGCGCCATAACCAATGGCCGTGTTATTGCGCCATCCATGATCATCCGCACCATCGCTTACAACGGCATTAAAAGTCCCTTTATCCCCGGCAGCCAGGGCGAAACACTCTTGCGGGCTGAGCAGCACCGCCAACAGAAACACCATCACCAAACAACCCCACAGCTTCACACAACGCGTCATTACTCTTCTCCTTTTTGGGTAAACAATACGACGCCACGCTAGCAGAGCGGCGGTAAAAAAGGGCAAAAAGCTACTGTTAAAAACTGTGAAACTAGTTTGTAACTAATTGATAAATCGTGACTTTATAGCAATGAAAGAATGGCAACCCTCAAATGAAAAGCATTGTAAAGCAATGCCGAAAGAAGCGACTATTCTTGCAGGCGCAGGGCGGCGAGGGCGTTTACAGCAGGCAGTATTGCCGATGGATTTCCAGCGCAGATAGGGCTTGGAACGGTCCCGAGTTTACGACGTGGTTCACGGATTTTAGGTGTTATCAGATTTTATCGTGGCCTTTATCGTGAGGCTAAATTAAGACCTTCGCTTCACGATCACTTCGCGATCAATGCGGATAAAGGCCTCGATGAAGAGCAAAAGAAACCCCGTAGGGCTTGGGACAGTCCCGAGTTTACTACGAAAGTAAAGGTCCGCATCGAGATGGTAGGCGCGGCTTACCGTTTCAATAAGCTGTTGCGCCGTCAAGTGAAGCGCCATCCCCCCTGCGCCGGACAAACATTTATCCATGAAGTTGTCATCGCCGAGAAGCCGCGAATCAACACCAGAACCATAAAATTCGGGTCGGCGCTCTTCATCCAGACCATCAAGCACGAATGCCGCTCACGCCTTGCTGACCGATTTTCCCAATTTTATCGCAAGGGTTAAAACCCAATGGTAATCCCGGCACGGGCGGCGGTTTTTCTGTTGCCGAAGGCGGTGGAAGCCCCGACGTTCACCAACACGTTGTCATTGACATAATGAAACACCCCCAGCGCCACGGCATTGGCGTTGCCGTAATTGCCCAGCCCCAGTGAAAGCTGGGTATTGCTGGCGCTACGCGCATTGGGTACCAGAGCCGAAAACGCCGAGGCCAGAGCCGCAACTTCATCCATTTCGTTCTCCAGTTGATCAACGCGCCGGTCAAGGTGTGCCACGGCATCCCGTGTGTCATTTAAAGTCTGTCGCACTTCGGTGATGGCGCTGCTGTTGGCGGAAATCCCCTCTTGTTGCGCCTCATCAGAAGCGGCGCGGGTCTCGGCTTCACTCTCAATCGCCGCGCTGTTGCTGCTCACATCGCTTTTCACGGTATTGAGCTGACTGACATTGACCGCATCGACGTCGTTTTCGCCGTCGGCCACGTTGGTAACGCGCCGCTGGTTGACGCTGCTGCCGACGGACACGGTATTGGCTTCATCGGCCACTGAGTCTGTGCCCAGGGCAACGGCGTTGCTTGCGCCTTGTTCCACGACCGCATTCTGACCAATGGCCACCCCACCGGTGGCCTCACTGCTCACCGTGGCGTCGGCACCCACGGCCACGGCCTGTTCCGATTCGATCAGGGTGTTGGACCCGACGGCGGTGGAGCTGTCGGCGGTGACTGTGGCATTGGTGCCGATGGCGGTATCGTCGTCATGGGCGGAGGCACCGGAGCCGAGGGCCAGGCTGTTGCTGCCGCTGCTACTGGCGCTGTCGCTTTCGCTGGAGGAGAGGATGGCGGACTGGGCTTTAATGATAGCGATGTCGGCGCTGTTGGTGGCAATTTTGGTTGTATGGGTGGCGATCTTGGAGGCGTTGCGGTTAATGGCGCTGGTATTGGCGGCGATGTTTGAGGCGTTGTCACTGACCTGGTTTTGCACCGCATTGAGTTGGCT
This sequence comes from uncultured Desulfuromonas sp., assembly GCF_963678835.1. Lineage (NCBI taxonomy): Bacteria > Pseudomonadati > Thermodesulfobacteriota > Desulfuromonadia > Desulfuromonadales > Desulfuromonadaceae > Desulfuromonas > uncultured Desulfuromonas sp. The sequence continues at coordinate 1,294,678 of NZ_OY787469.1, read as the reverse complement.
CATGTTGACGGCATCGGTGTCATTGACGCCGTCGGCGACGTTGGTGATGCGCCGCTCGCTGCCGTCGGAACCGACGGACAGGGTATTTTCTTCATCGGCAATGGAGCCTTGGCCGAGGGCCACGGAACCGTCGGCGGTGGCAAAGCTGCCGGAGCCGATGGCCGTGGCATTGCTGCCGGCAACGCTGGCCGAGCCGGTTTCGGTGCTGTTGAGCCACTGCTCTCCGCCGGTAACGATCAGGCTTTCTACTTGATCGAGGTTGACGGCATCGGTGCCGTTGACGGCGGTGGCGACATTGGTGATGCGGCGCTGACTGTATTTGCTGCCGACGGACACGGTATTGATTTCATCGGCGACGGAGCCGAAACCGAGGGCGATGGCGTTGGTGGCCGTAGCCATGCTGCCGCTGCCCAGGGAGACGGTATTTTCTTCATCGGCAATGGAGCCCTGGCCAAGGGCCACGGAACCGTCGGCAGTGGCGGCACTGCCGGAGCCGATGGCGGTGGCATTGCTGCCGGAAACGGTGGCGGCATTGCCTTCGCTGCTGCTGAGCCACTTTTCACCGCTGGTCGAGATCAGGCTTTCTACTTGATCGAGGTTAACGGCGTCGGTGCCGTTAAGTGCCGTGGCGACGTTGGTGATGCGGCGCTGGCTGGTGGAAGTGCCGACGGACACGGTATTGATTTCATCGGCGACGGAGCCGAAACCGAGGGCGATGGCGTTGGTGGCCGTAGCCATGCTGCCGCTGCCCAGGGAGACGGTATTGGCTTCATCGGCGGCAGAGTGATATCCCAGGGCGACGGAGTTGCTCGCCGAGGCTGTGGCGCGTTGCCCCAAAGCCGTGCTGTAAGAGCCGGAAGCCGTGGTACTATAACCCAGGGCCGTAGAGTAGTATGCCGAGGCTGTGGCGCTGTCCCCCAAAGCCGTGCTGTAAGAGCCGGAAGCCGTGGAACGATAACCCAGGGCCATAGAGGCTAATGCCGAGGCTTTGGCGTCTTTCCCCAAAGCCGTGCTGGAAAAGCCGGAAGCCGTGGAACCATGACCCAGGGCCGTAGAGCCCGCCGAGGCTTTGGCGTTTTGCCCCAAAGCCGTGCTGTAAGAGCCGGAAGCCGTGGAACCATGACCCAGGGCCGTAGAGGAGTACGCCGAGGCTTTGGCGTTTTTCCCCAAAGCCGTGCTCCTTTTGCCGGAAGCCGTGGAACCATGACCCAGGGCCGTGGCTGATTCTTGACTGGCTACGGACTGCGCGCCGACCGCCGTGCTGTAAGAGCCGGAAGCCGTGGAACCATGACCCAGGGCCGTGGCTGATTCTTGACTGGCTACGGACTGCGCGCCGACCGCCGTGCTGGATACGCCGGTGGCCTTGGCATTGTAACCATTGGCCGTGGCATAGTCTGCCGTCGCATTGCTGATGGTGCCAGTGGCTGTACTCTTGGTTCCGCTGGCCTTGCTTTCGTAACCATTGGCCGTACTATACCCGCCATTGGCTCCACTAAAAGCGCCGGTGGCCGTGGCATGGTTTGCCGTCGCATAACTGCCAGCGCCAGTGGCTGTACTCGCGGATCCGGTGGCGGTGGTTCCATAGCCGACCGCCGTCGCACTCCACGAATCCCATGTGGCATTCGCATTAGCTCCGATGGCGGTACTATTGAAGCCGGTGGCGTTGCTATTGTAACCATTGGCCGTGGCATAGTCTCCCCTCGCATCGCTGTTGCCGCCAGTGGCTGTACTCTTGGTTCCGCTGGCGTTGGCGTCATAGCCCACCGCCGTAGCGTACATGTTACTCTCACCGCCAAAAACGCCGGCACCAGATTCCTTGCCGATGGAGGTGTTGGTGGCATCGTCATGATCATCAGCACCCGTCGTCACAACCGTGGTTCCGGTGCGACTCCCCACCATAACGGCCAAAGCCTCTTGAGGTACCGGCAGCGCCGCCAATAAAACCACCATCACCAACCAACTCCACAGCTTCACACAACGCGTCATTGCTCTTCTCCTTTTTGGGTAAAAAATACGCCGCCACGCTAGCAGAGCGGCGGTAAAAAAGGGCAAAAAGCTACTGTTAAAAACTGTGAAACTAGTTTGTAACTAATTGATAAATCGTGACTTTACAGCAATGAAAGAATGGCAAACCTCAAATGAAAAGCATTGTAAAGCAATGCCGAAAGAAGCGACTATTCTTGCAGGCGCAGGGCGGCGAGGGCGTTTACAGCAGGCAGTATTGCCGATGGATTTCCAGCGAAGATAGGGCTTGGAACGGTCCCGAGTTTACGACGTGGTTCACGAATTTTAGGTGTTATCAGATTTTATCGAGGCCTTTATCGTGAGGCTAAATTAAGACCTTCGCTTCACGATCACTTCGCGATCAATGCGGATAAAGGCCTCGATGAAGAGCAAAAGAAACCCCGGCAGCAAAACCGGAGTTGTCCCCGCACGGGCGCGGTACCCGGCTTTGAGTATTCAGGGGACATATATGAATGGCACTAGTTTAAGGGGAAAGGGCAGCAAAAACGGGACTGTCCCCGCACGGGGGCTGTCCCAGGCTTTTGCGGTGCAAACCGCCACCGTTCCATAGCCCGCAAACATCTGGGACAGCCCCAGGTAGGGCTTGGGACAGTCCCGAGTTTGCTACGCAATGAGGTCATTCAATGCCCGACCTACCAGCTCCAGCCAAGACCGACATTGGCAGCCATATCATGACGTGAGTGGGACACTGCCGTGGTCATTCTCAGGTTTTGCGTCAAATCCGCTTTAAACCCCAGAGCCAGGGCATCTTCCCCTTTAAAGGTGCCGTAACCGATGCCGAAGGAATTGCGCTTGCCCGGCACCGGACCGGGGATGGCAGCCATGGCCGCCACCGCCGCAATACCGGCGCGGTTAATATCGACATCTTTGCTTAAGCGTCGTATATCGTGACTATTCTCAGCAATGGCGCTGCTGTTCGAGGCAATGGCGCTGCTGTTCGAAGCAATATCCGCCTGTTGCGCCTCATCAGAAGCGGCGCGGGTCTCGGCTTCACTCTCAATCGCCGCGCTGTTGCTACTCACATCGCTTTTCACGGTATTGAGCTGACCGACATTGACCGCATCGCCGTTGTTTTCACCGTCGGCCACGTTGGTAACGCGCCGCTGGTTGACGCTGCTGCCGACGGACACGGTATTGGCTTCATCGGCAATGGAACCCTGGCCGAGGGCGACGGCGTTGCTTGCGCCTTGTTCCACGACCGCATTCTGACCGAGGGCAACACCGCCGGTGGCCTCACTGCTTACGGTTGCATCGGCACCCACGGCCACGGCCTGTTCCGATGCGATCAGGGTGTTGGACCCGACGGCGGTGGAGCTGTCGGCGGTGACTGTGGCATTGGCACCGATGGCGGTATCGTCGTCATGGGCGGAGGCACCGGAGCCGATGGCCAGGCTGTTGCTGCCGCTGCTACTGGCGCTGTCGCTTTCGCTGGAGGAAATCATCGCCGACTGGGCTTTGATGGCGGCAATCTCTTCCGAGTTGGCGGCTATTTTTGCCCTATTGGTGGCAATTTTAGAGGTATTGGCGGCGATATTTGAGGCGTTGGTGCTGACCTGGTTTTGCACCGCATTGAGTTGGCTCATGTTCACCGCGTCGGTGTCGTTGACGCCGGCGGCGACGTTGGTGATGCGCCGCTCGCTGCCGTCGGAACCGACGGACAGGGTGTTTTCTTCATCGGCAATGGAGCCTTGGCCGAGGGCCACGGAACCGTCGGCGGTGGCAAAGCTGCCGGAGCCGATGGCCGTGGCATTGCTGCCGGCAACGCTGGCCGAGCCGGTTTCGGTGCTGTTGAGCCATTTCTCACCGCTGGTCGTGATCAGGCTTTCTACTTGATCAAGGTTGACGGCGTCGGTGCCGTTGAGTGCCGTGGCGACGTTGGTGATGCGGCGCTGACTGGTGGATGTGCCGACGGACACGGTATTGATTTCATCGGCGACGGAGCCGAAACCGAGGGCGATGGCGTTGGTGGCCGTAGCCATGCTGCCGCTGCCCAGGGAGACGGTATTGGCTTCATCGGCAATGGAGCCCTGGCCAAGGGCCACGGAACCGTCGGCGGTGGCGGCACTGCCGGAGCCGATGGCCGTGGCATTGCTGCCGGAAACGGTGGCGGCATTGCCTTCGCTGCTGCTGAGCCACTTTTCACCGCTGGTCGTGATCAGGCTTTCTACTTGATCGAGGTTAACGGCGTCGGTGCCGTTGAGTGCCGTGGCCACATTGGTGATGCGGCGCTGGCTGGTGGATGTGCCGACGGACACGGTATCTGCCTCTTTGGCGACAGAGCCATATCCCAGGGCGACGGAGTTGCTCGCCGAGGCTGTGGCGTCTTTCCCCAAAGCCGTACTCTGTGTGGCGGAAGCCATGGAACTTCTACCCAGGGCCGTGGCGCCTTCCTGACTGGCCGTGGCTTGTGTGCCGAGGGCGGTACTATTGGTGCCTCTGGCGTTACTTTCAAACCCTGTAGCCGTAGAGGAGATTGCCGAGGCTGTGGCGCTGTCCCCCAAAGCCGTGCTCCATTTGCCGGAAGCCGTGGAACCATAACCCAGGGCCGTAGAGATGTATGCCGAGGCTGTGGCGCCTTTCCCCAAAGCCGTACTCGATAAGCCGGAAGCCATGGAATCTCTACCCAGGGCCGTGGCGCCTTCCTGACTGGCCGTGGAACCATAACCCAGGGCCGTAGAGGAGATTGCCGAGGCTGTGGCGTATCGCCCCAAAGCCGTGCTGTAAGAGCCGGAAGCCGTGGAACGAGAACCCAGGGCCGTACTGTAATTGCCGGAAGCCGTGGAACTTTTACCCAGGGCCGTAGAGGATTCTCCCGAGGCTGTGGCGGTTTGCCCCAAAGCCGTACTCCATTTGCCGGAAGCCGTGGAACCATGACCCAGGGCCGTAGAGGATTTTTCCGAGGCTATGGCGTCTTTCCCCAAAGCCGTACTCTGTAAGCCGGAAGCCGTGGAACCATTACCTAGGGCCGTGGCGTCTTCCTGACTGGCCGCGGCTTGCGCTCCGATGGCGGTACTGTATAGCCCTGTCGCATCCGCGTTATAGCCGGTAGCCGTGCTCCCTTTTCGCGTGGCATCAGCATTAGCTCCGATGGCGGTACTCTTGCTGTTGGTGGCCCTGGCGGCATAGCCCACCGCCGTAGCGAGGATGCCACTCTCACCACCAACGCCGGCATCAGATGCCTTGCCGATGGAGGTGTTGGTGGTATCGCTATGATCATGAGCACCCGTCGTCTTAACCGTGGTTCCGTCGCGACTCCCCACCATAACGGCCAAAGCCTCTTGAGGTACCGGCAGCGCCGCCAATAAAACCACCATCACCAACCAACTCCACAGCTTCACACAACGCGTCATTACTCTTCTCCTTTTTGGGTAAAAAATACGACGCCACGCTAGCAGAGCGGCGGTAAAAAAGGGCAAAAAGCTACTGTTAAAAACTGTGAAAACAGTCTACAACCAACTGAAATACAACGATTTTCAAGAAGAGAAAAGTCGTATTCCAAAGCCCCTACCCGCCAGGTATTCAAGAGGATATTGCGTCAAGAAGGGTCAAAGAACACCACCCGGTGACACAAAAAAATAAGTGTTCACCGGGCGGATGGAGGAAATACGGCTGTAAAAATTATCGAAGTGTCTTCGTATGGCGCTGGTTCATGAGAGTATTCCGGGTTCAAGGGAGTATTCCGGGGACATGTACTTGATACGTGTCCCCGGAATACGGATAAACGAAGTCTAAAGCTATGAGTAAGCTCGGGACAGTCTGGAATGGCACTAGTTTAAGGAAACGAGCAGCAAAAACGCTGTCCCCGCACGGGGGCTGTCCCAGGCTTTTGCGGTGCAAACCGCCACCGTTCCATAGCCCGTAAACATCTGGGACAGCCCCAGGTAGGGCTTGGGACAGTCCCGAGTTTACTACGAAAGTAAAGGTCTGCATCGAGATGGTAGGCGCAGCTTACCGTTTCAATAAGCTGTTGCGCCGTCAAGTGAAGCGCCATCCCCCCTGCGCCGGACAAACATTTATCCATGAAGTTGTCATCGCCGAGAAGCCGCGAATCAACACCAGAACCATAAAATTCGGGTCGGCGCTCTTCATCCAGACCATCAAGCACGAATGCCGCGTACGCCGCTCGCGCCTTGCTGACCGATTTTCCCAACTGTGAAAGCATCCAGTCCGTGGTCACCATGGAAGCCTGACCCTATAGATTCTACTCAACTCAAGATAAGAATGAAAAAGTTCCATGGCCACCTTTCGGCGGCTCAATCAGCTGACGTCACGGCCAAGGCGATTCATGGCCTGCTGCAGCTCATCACGCAATGCCGACGGCAGGGCGCAGGTGGACAACACATAGCGCGCCGTCGCGTAAATCCGATTCCAGCGCGGGCGGCTGGGAAAAGAGCTCTCACACAAATAGCGATCCAGCGTTTGTGTCCGCACATAGCCGCCTGCGTCTTCATACACGTTCCACAGCCGCGACTTGAACGCCAGGGTTCTGCGATCTCCATTCGTCGCTTCGCGCCAACAGACCAAGCTCAGTTGCATCACCAACACACCGAGGCGACAGCGCTCATCCTCGGCTGTCGCAGACGAGTCATTAGCCATGGCTCCCCCATGGCGCTTAAAACTCAAAACTACCTCCCGCGCGCACCAGCACATTGTCGTTCGCCACCGAAACCCCGGCATTGATCATCACATTATCGAATCGTTCAAAGCGATGCATGCTGGTCATGCCCACCGCCACCTGATCCTTGAACGAAGCCAGCCCCAGATTAATCGTCGTCTTACCCGGTGCCGACGGCGTGATCTCCACCAGCGCTGCAGCCGCGGCAATACCGGCCCGGTTATCCTCAACGTCTTTACTTAATCGATGAATATCGTGACGATTTGCGGCGATGGCGCTGCGATTTTCAGAAATATCACTGACATTTTGCGTGATTGAGCTTCTGTTGGCGGAAATACCCTTTTGTTGCGCCTCATCAGAAGCGGCGCGGGTCTCGGCTTCACTCTCAATCGACGCGCTGTTGCTGCTCACATCGCTTTTCACCGTATTGAGCTGACTGACATTGACCGCATCGCCGTTGTTTTCGCCGTCGGCCACGTTGGTAACGCGCCGCTGGTTGACGCTGCTGCCGACGGACACGGTATTGGCTTCATCGGCCACTGAGTCTGTGCCCAGGGCAACGGCGTTGCTTGCGCCTTGTTCCACGACCGCGTTCTGACCAATGGCAACACCGCCGGTGGCCTCACTGCTTACGGTTGCATCAGCACCCACGGCCACGGCTTGTTCCGATTCGATCAGAGTGTTGGAACCAACGGCGGTGGAGCTGTCGGCGGTGACCGTGGCATTGGCACCGATGGCGGTATCGTCGTCATGGGCGGAGGCACCGGAGCCGATGGCCAGGCTGTTGCTGCCGCTGCTACTGGCGCTGTCGCTTTCGCTGGAGGAGAGGATGGCGGACTGAGCTTTGATAGCGGCGATGGCGGCGCTGTTGGTGGCAATTTTGGTTGTATGGGTGGCGATCTTGGAGGCGTTGCCACGGACCTGGCTTTGTACCGCATTGAGTTGGCTCATGTTCACCGCATCGGTGTCGTTGACGCCGGCGGCGACATTGGTGATGCGCCGCTCGCTGCCGTCGGAACCGACGGACAGGGTATTTTCTTCATCGGCAATGGAGCCTTGGCCGAGGGCCACGGAACCGTCGGCGGTAGCGGCACTGCCGGAGCCGATGGCCGTGGCATTGCTGCCGGAAACGGTGGCGGAGCCGGTTTCAGTGCTGTTGAGCCACTGCTCTCCGCCGGTGACGATCAGGCTTTCTACTTGATCGAGGTTAACGGCGTCGGTGCCGTTGAGTGCCGTGGCGACGTTGGTGATGCGGCGCTGGCTGGTGGATGTGCCGACGGACACGGTATTGGCTTCAGTGGCCTTAGAGCCATATCCCAGGGCGACGGAGTGGCTCGCCGAGGCTGTGGCGTCTTTCCCCAAAGCCGTACTACAAAAGCCGGAAGCCGTGGAACCTCTACCCAGGGCCGTGGCACCTTCCTGACTGGCCGTGGATTTTGTGCCGACCGCCGTACTCCATGTGGCCGAAGCCGTGGAAACTCTACCCAGGGCAACGGCGCCGTCCTGACTGGCCGTGGATTGTGTGCCGATGGCGGTACTGTATACCCCTGTAGCTTTGGCATTATAACCGGTAGCCGTGCTCCCTTTTTGTGTGGCATCCGTATAAGCACCGAAGGCGGTACTATAAGCGGCGGTGGCGTCACTATGGCCGCCATAGGCCGCTGCATTAAAACCTGACGCAACACTAACCGCTCCAACAGCTGTCGCCGATTCACCGGTGGCGTTGGCGTCATACCCTGTAGCCGTAGAGGAGCTCGCCGAGGCTGTGGCGTCTTTCCCCAAAGCCGTACTCTGTGTGGCGGAAGCCGTGGAATCATGTCCCAGGGCCGTAGAGTAGTTTGCCGAGGCTATGGCGTTTTGCCCCAAAGCCGTACTCCATGAGCCGGAAGCCGTGGAATCACGTCCCAGGGCCGTAGAGTAGTTTGCCGAGGCTATGGCGTTTTTCCCCAAAGCCGTACTAGAATAGCCGGAAGCCGTGGAACCATTACCCAGGGCCGTGGCTGATTCTTGACTGGCGCTTGAGCTCGCCCCGACCGCGGTACTGTATTTCCCTGTGGCCTTCGCATTCATGCCGGTAGCCGTGCTCCCTTTTCGCGTGGCATCAGCATTAGCTCCGATGGCGGTACTATTGGTGCCGGTGGCATTGGTATTGTAACCATTGGCCGTGGCATACTCTGCCGTCGCATCGCTTAAAGCGCCAGTGGCTGTACTGTAATCGCCGGTGGCGTTAGCGTCATAGCCGGTAGCCGTGCTCCCTTGTTGCGTGGCATCAGCATTAGCTCCGATGGCGGTACTATTGGTGCCGGTGGCATTGGTATTGTAACCATTGGCCGTGGCAAACTCGGCTTCGGCATCGCTATTGTAGCCGGTGGCCGTGGCATAGTCTGCTGTCGCATCGCTGCCAGCGCCAGTGGCTGTACTGTAATCGCCGGTGGCGTTAGCGTCATAGCCGGTAGCCGTGCTCCCTTTTCGCGTGGCATCAGCATTAGCTCCGATGGCGGTACTATTGGTGCCGGTGGCATTGGTATTGTAACCATTGGCCGTGGCATACTCGGCTTCGGCATCGCTATTGTAGCCGGTGGCCGTGGCATAGTCTGCCGTCGCATCACTATTGCCGCCAGTGGCTGTACTCTTGGTTCCTTTGGCGTTGGCGTCATAGCCCACCGCCGTAGCGTACATGTCACTTTCACCATCAACGCCGGCATCAGATCTCTTGCCGATGGAGGTGTTGGTCTCATCATCATGATCATCAGCACCAACCGTCGAGACTACTTCCCCGACGCGACTCCCCACCATAACGGCCAAAGCCTCTTGAGGTACCGGCAGCGCCAACAGAAACACCATCACCAACCAACTCCACAGCTTCACACAACGCGTCATTACTCTTCTCCTTTTTGGGTAAAAAATACGCCGCCACGCTAGCAGAGCGGCGGTAAAAAAGGGCAAAAAGCTACTGTTAAAAACTGTGAAAAAAGTCTACAACCAACTGAAATAAAACGATTTTCAAGAAGAGAAAAGTCGTATTCCAAAGCCCCTACCCGCCAGGCATTCAAGAGGATATTGCGTCAAGAAGGGTCAAAGAACACCGCCCGGTGACATAAAAAAATGAGTGTTCACCGGGCGGATGGAAGAAATACGGCTGTAAAAATTATCGAAGTGTCTTCGTATGGCGCTGGTTCAAGGGAGTATTCAGGGGAATACGGATAAACGAAGTCTAAAGCTATGAGTAAGCTCGGGACAGTCTGGAATGGCACTAGTTTAAGGAAACGAGCAGCAAAAACGGGACTGTCCCCGCACGGGGGCTGTCCCAGGCTTTTGCGGTGCAAACCGCCACCGTTCCATAGCCCGCAAACATCTGGGACAGCCCCAGGTAGGGCTTGGGACAGTCCCGAGTTTACTACGAAAGTAAAGGTCCGCATCGAGATGGTAGGCGCGGCTTACCGTTTCAATAAGCTGTTGCGCCGTCAAGTGAAGCGCCATCCCCCCTGCGCCGGACAAACATTTATCCATGAAGTTGTCATCGCCGAAAAGCCGCGAATCAACACCAGAACCATAAAATTCGGGTCGGCGCTCTTCATCCAGACCATCAAGCACGAATGCCGCTCACGCCTTGCTGACCGATTTTCCCAATTTTATCGCAAGGGGTTAAAACCCAATGGTAATCCCGGCACGGGCGGCGGTTTTGCTGTTGCCGAAGGCGGTGGAAGCCCCGACGTTCACCAACACGTTGTCATTGACATAGTGAAACACCCCCAGCGCCACGGCATTGGCGTTGCCGTAATTGCCCAGCCCCAGTGAAAGCTGGGTATTGCTGGCGCTACGCGCATTGGGTACCAGTGCCGAAAATGCCGAGGCCAGGGCCGCAACTTCATCCATTTCGTTCTCCAGTTGATCAACGCGCCGGTCAAGGTGTGCCACGGCATCCCGTGTATCATTTAAAGTCTGTCGCACTTCGGTGATGGCGCTGCTGTTGTCTTCAATCGCCGTGCTGTTCGAAGCAATATCCGCCTGTTGCGCCTCATCAGAAGCGGCGCGGGTCTCGGCTTCACTCTCAATCGCCGCGCTGTTGCTGCTCACATCGCTTTTCACCGTATTGAGCTGACTGACATTGACCGCATCGCCGTCGTTTTCACCATCGGCCACGTTGGTAACGCGCCGCTGGTTGACGCTGCTGCCGACGGACACGGTATTGGCTTCATCGGCCACTGAGTCTGTGCCCAGGGCAACGGCGTTGCTTGCGCCTTGTTCCACGACCGCGTTCTGACCAATGGCAACACCGCCGGTGGCCTCACTGCTTACGGTTGCATCAGCACCCACGGCCACGGCCTGTTCCGATGCGATCAGGGTGTTGGACCCGACGGCGGTGGAGCTGTCGGCGGTGACTGTGGCATTGGCACCGATAGCGGTGTCGTCGTCATGGGCGGAGGCGCCGGAGCCGATGGCCAGGCTGTTGCTGCCGCTGCTACTGGCGCTGGCGCTTTCGCTGGAGGAGAGGATGGCGGACTGGGCTTTAATAGCGGCGATGGCAGCGCTGTTGCTGGCAATTTTGGTTGTATGGGTGGCGATCTTGGAGGCGTTGTCACTGACCTGGCTTTGCACCGCATTGAGTTGGCTCATGTTCACCGCGTCGGTGTCGTTGACGCCGGCGGCGACGTTGGTGATGCGCCGCTCGCTGCCGTCGGAACCGACGGACAGGGTATTTTCTTCATCGGCAATGGAGCCTTGGCCGAGGGCCACGGAACCGTCGGCAGTGGCGGCACTGCCGGAGCCGATGGCCGTAGCATTGCTGCCGGCAACGCTGGCGGCATTGCCTTCGCTGCTGCTGAGCCACTTTTCACCGCTGGTCGAGATCAGGCTTTCTACTTGATCAAGGTTGACGGCATCGGTGCCGTTGACGGCGGTGGCGACATTGGTGATGCGCCGCTGACTGTATTTGCTGCCGACGGACACGGTATCTTCCTCTTTGGCGACAGAGCGATATCCCAGGGCGACGGAGTTGGTGGCCGTGGCCGTGCTGCCGGAACCGATGGCCGTGGCATTGCTGCCGGTGGCCCTAGCGGTGCCGCTCGCGGCACTGTCGATCCACAACACTTCTTCAGCGGAAATGAGGCTGGTGACCTGGCCGAGGTTGACGGCATCGGTGCCTTTGACGCCAGCAGCCACGTTGGTGATGCGCCGCTGAATGTATTTGGTGCCGACGGACACGGTGTCGGCCTCATCGGCGACAGAGTAATATCCCAGGGCGACGGAGTAGTTCGCCGAGGCTGTGGCTTCTTTCCCCAAAGCCGTGCTGTAATAGCCGGAAGCCCTGGAACCATAACCCAGGGCGACGGAGTGGCTCACCAAGGCTTTGGCGTCATAGCCCACCGCCGTACTGTACCTGCCGGAAGCCGTGGAACCTTTACCCAGGGCCGTAGAGGAGGTTGCCGAGGCTGTGGCGTCTTTCCCCAAAGCCGTACTCAATCTGCCGGAAGCCGTGGAACCTTGACCCAGGGCCGTAGAGGAGTCTTCCGAGGCTGTGGCGTTTTGCCCCAAAGCCGTACTCTTTAAGCCGGAAGCCGTGGAATCATGACCCAGAGCCGTAGAGTAGTCTTCCGAGGCTGTGGCGTTTTGCCCCAAAGCCGTACTCCATCTGTCGGAAGCCGTGGAACCATAACCCAGGGCCGTAGAGGAGTATGCCGAGGCTGTGGCGTTTTGCCCCAAAGCCGTGCTGTAAGAGCCGGAAGCCGTGGAAGCGTTACCCAGGGCCGTGGCTGATTCTCCACTGGCACTTGAACTCGCCCCGACCGCGGTACTGTATTTCCCTGTGGCATCAGCATTAGCTCCGATGGCGGTACTATTGGTGCCGGTGGCATTGGTATTGTAACCATTGGCCGTGGCATACTCGGCTTCGGCATCGCTATTGTAGCCGGTGGCCGTGGCATAGTCTGCCGTTGCATCGCTGTTGCCGCCAGTGGCGGTACTCTTGGTTCCGGTGGCGTTGGCGTCATAGCCCACCGCCGTAGCGTACATGTCACTGCCGCCATCAACGCCGGCATCAGATGCCTTGCCGATGGAGGTGTTGGTGGCATCGTCATGATCATCAGCACCCGTCGTCACAACCGTGGTTCCGTCGCGACTCCCCACCATAACGGCCAAAGCCTCTTGAGGTACCGGCAGCGCCGCCAATAAAACCACCATCACCAACCAACTCCACAGCTTCACACAACGCGTCATTACTCTTCTCCTTTTTGGGTAAAAAATACGCCGCCACGCTAGCAGAGCGGCGGTAAAAAAGGGCAAAAAGCTACTGTTAAAAACTGTGAAACTAGTTTGTAACTAATTGATAAATCGTAACTTTACAGCAATGAAAGAATGGCAAACCTCAAATGAAAAGCATTGTAAAGCAGTGCCGAAAGAAGCGACTATTCTTGCAGGCGCAGGGCGGCGAGGGCGTTTACAGCAGGCAGTATTGCCGATGGATTTCCAGCGCAGATAGGGCTTGGAACGGTCCCGAGTTTACGACGTGGTTCACGGATTTTAGGTGTTATCAGATTTTATTGAGGCCTTTATCGTGAGGCTAAATTAAGACCTTCGCTTCACGATCACTTCGCGATCAATGCGGATAAAGGCCTCGATGAAGAGCAAAAGAAACCCCGGCAGCAAAACCGGAGTTGTCCCCGCACGGGCGCGGTACCCGGCTTTGAGTATTCAGGGGACATATATGAATGGCACTAGTTTAAGGGGAAAGGGCAGCAAAAACGGGACTGTCCCCGCACGGGGGCTGTCCCAGGCTTTTGCGGTGCAAACCGCCACCGTTCCATAGCCCGTAAACATCTGGGACAGCCCCAGGTAGGGCTTGGGACAGTCCCGAGTTTACTACGAAAGTAAAGGTCCGCATCGAGATGGTAGGCGCGGCTTACCGTTTCAATAAGCTGTTGCGCCGTCAAGTGAAGCGCCATCCCCCCTGCGCCGGACAAACATTTATCCATGAAGTTGTCATCGCCGAAAAGCCGCGAATCAACATCAGAACCATAAACTTCGGGTCGGCGCTCTTCATCCAGACCATCAAGCACGAATGCCGCGTACGCCGCTCGCGCCTTGCTGACCGATTTCCCCAATTTTATCGCAAGGGGTTAAAACCCAATGGTAATCCCGGCACGGGCGGCGGTTTTGCTGTTGCCGAAGGCGGTGGAAGCCCCGACGTTCACCAACACGTTGTCATTGACATAGTGAAACACCCCCAGCGCCACGGCATTGGCGTTGCCGTAATTGCCCAGCCCCAGTGAAAGCTGGGTATTGCTGGCGCTACGCGCATTGGGCACCAGAGCCGAAAACGCCGAGGCCAGAGCCGCAACTTCATCCATTTCGTTCTCCAGTTGATCTACGCGCCGGTCAAGGTGTGCCACGGCATCCCGTGTGTCATTTAAAGTCTGTCGCACTTCGGTGATGGCGCTGCTGTTGTCTTCAATCGCCGTGCTGTTGTCTTCAATCGACGCGCTGTTGTCTTCAATCGCCGCGCTGTTGTCTTCAATCGACGCGCTGTTGTCTTCAATCGACGCGCTGTTGCTGCTCACATCGCTTTTCACGGTATTGAGTTGACTGACATTGACCGCATCGCCGTTGTTTTCACCGTCGGCCACGTTGGTAACGCGCCGCTGGTTGACGCTGCTGCCGACGGACACGGTATTGGCTTCATCGGCCACTGAGTCTGTGCCCAGGGCAACGGCGTTGCTTGCGCCTTGTTCCACGACCGCATTCTGACCAATGGCCACCCCACCGGTGGCCTCACTGCTCACCATTGCATCGGCACCCACGGCCACGGCCTGTTCCGATGCGATCAGGGTGTTGGACCCGACGGCGGTGGAGCTGTCGGCGGTGACTGTGGCATTGGCACCGATAGCGGTGTCGTCGTCATGGGCGGAGGCGCCGGAGCCGATGGCCAGGCTGTTGCTGCCGCTGCTACTGGCGCTGGCGCTTTCGCTGGAGGAGAGGATGGCGGACTGGGCTTTAATAGCGGCGATGGCAGCGCTGTTGCTGGCAATTTTGGTTGTATGGGTGGCGATCTTGGAGGCGTTGTCACTGACCTGGCTTTGCACCGCATTGAGTTGGCTCATGTTCACCGCGTCGGTGTCGTTGACGCCGGCGGCGACGTTGGTGATGCGCCGCTCGCTGCCGTCGGAACCGACGGACAGGGTATTTTCTTCATCGGCAATGGAGCCTTGGCCGAGGGCCACGGAACCGTCGGCGGTGGCAAAGCTGCCGGAGCCGATGGCCGTAGCATTGCTGCCGGCAACGCTGGCCGAGCCGGTTTCGGTGCTGTTAAGCCATTTCTCACCGCTGGTCGTGATCAGGCTTTCTACTTGATCGAGGTTGACGGCGTCGGTGCCGTTGAGTGCCGTGGCGACGTTGGTGATGCGCCGCTCACTGTATTTTCTGCCGACGGACACGGTATCTTCCTCTTTGGCGACAGAGCGATATCCCAGGGCGACGGAGTTTTTCGCCGAGGCTGTGGCGTCTTTCCCCAAAGCCATGCTGAAATCGTCGGAAGCCGTGGCACCATAACTCAGGGCCGTAGAGGCGTATGCCGAGGCTGTGGCGTCTTTCCCCAAAGCCGTACTCAATAAGCCGGAAGCCGTGGAACCTTTACCCAGGGCCGTAGAGGATTGTGCCGAGGCTGTGGCGTCTTTCCCCAAAGCCGTACTCGCTAAGCCGGAAGCCGTGGAACCTTTACCCAGGGCCGTAGAGGATTCTCCCGAGGCTGTGGCGCTTTGCCCTAAAGCCGTACTCCATTTGTAGGAAGCCGTGGAATCATGACCCAGGGCCGTAGAGTAGTCTGCCGAGGCTATGGCGTCTTTCCCCAAAGCCGTACTCAATCTGCCGGAAGCCGTGGAACCGTTACCCAGGGACGTGGCTGATTCTTGACTGGCCGCGGCTTGCGCTCCGACCGCGGTACTGTAAATCCCTGTGGCATTCGCATTATAGCCGCTGGCCGTGCTCCCTCGTTGCGTGGCATCAGCCTCAGCACCGAGGGCGACGGAGTTGGTGGCCGTGGCTGTGGCGTTTTGCCCCAAGGCCGTACTCTGTGTGGCGGAAGCCGTGGAAGCGTTACCCAGGGCCGTGGCGCCTTCCTGACTGGCCGTGGATTTTGTGCCGACCGCCGTACTCCGTGTGGCCGAAGCCGTGGAAACTCTACCCAGGGCAACGGCGCCGTCCTGACTGGCCGTGGATTGTGTGCCGATGGCGGTACTGTATACCCCTGTAGCTTTGGCATTATAACCGGTAGCCGTGCTCCCTTTTTGTGTGGCACCCGTATAAGCACCGAGGGCGGTACTATAAGCGGCGGTGGCATTGGTATTGTAACCATTGGCCGTGGCATACTCGGCTTCGGCATCGCTATTGTAGCCGGTGGCCGTGGCATAGTCTGCCGTCGCATCGCTGTTGCCGCCAGTGGCGGTACTCTTGGTTCCGGTGGCGTTGGCGTCATAGCCGGTAGCCGTGCTCCCTTTTCGCGTGGCATCAGCATTAGCTCCGATGGCGGTACTATTGGTGCCGGTGGCATTGGTATTGTAACCATTGGCCGTGGCAAACTCGGCTTCGGCATCGCTATTGTAGCCGGTGGCCGTGGCATAGTCTGCCGTCGCATCGCTGTTGCTGCCAGTGGCTGTACTCTTGGTTCCGTTGGCGTTGGCGTCATAGCCCACCGCCGTAGCGTACATGTCACTTTCACCATCAACGCCGGCATCAGATCTCTTGCCGATGGAGGTGTTGGTGGTATCATCATGATCATCAGCACCAACCGTCGAGACTATTTCCCCGGTGCGACTCCCCACCATAACGGCCAAAGCCTTCTGTGGGCTGAGCAGCACCGCCAACAAAACCACCATCACCAACCAACTCCACAGCTTCACACAACGCGTCATTACTCTTCTCCTTTTTGGGTAAACAATACGCCGCCACGCTAGCAGAGCGGCGGCAAAAAAGGGCAAAAAGCTACTGTTAAAAACTGTGAAACTAGTTTGTAACTAATTGATAAATCGTGACTTTACAGCAATGAAAGAATGGCAAACCTCAAATGAAAAGCATTGTAAAGCAATGCCGAAAGAAGCGACTATTCTTGCAGGCGCAGGGCGGCGAGGGCGTTTACAGCAGGCAGTATTGCCGATGGATTTCCAGCGCAGATAGGGCTTGGAACGGTCCCGAGTTTACGACGTGGTTCACGGGTTTTAGGTGTTATCAGATTTTATCGTGGCCTTTATCGTGAGGCTAAATTAAGACCTTCGCTTCACGATCACTTCGCGATCAATGCGGATAAAGGCCTCGATGAAGAGCAAAAGAAACCCCGGCAGAAAACCGGAGTTGTCCCCGCACGGGCGCGGTACCCGGCTTTGAGTATTCAGGGGACATATATGAATGGCACTAGTTTAAGGGGAAAGGGCAGCAAAAACGGGACTGTCCCCGCACGGGGGCTGTCCCAGGCTTTTGCGGTGCAAACCACCAGCGTTCCATAGCCCGCAAACATCTGGGACAGCCCCAGGTAGGGCTTGGGACAGTCCCGAGTTTGCTACGAAAGTGCTTATACTAGCGACATTCGAGACATGTACTTTGATACGTGTCCCCTGAATACGGATTAAAGTCGCGGGGTTGTGCCCCCGTTCGTCCCTTAGCGATGCATGGATGTAATCACCCCGGCATCATAGGTCGGGCTGTTGATGTAATCGATGGTCTGACCGTAGGAATTACCCAACAACAAAGAGCCGTAGTCGCCGGTGATTTTGGAATAATCAATCGGCAACAGCACATGAAGGCCACCGTTGACCCGTTTTTGTCTGCCACCTTTAACCGTGACCAGGTAGCCGCCGACACCATCGTCGATCAGATGACCGTTTAACGCGCTCCAGGAGTCCATAAAGACATAGGCGGCATAGGCACGAGGGTCCGGTGAAACCACAACTTTTTTTTCAGGTTGAGGTTTATTAGGCAGTGCAATGTGTAGAACACGGTAGTTTTTGCGAAGTTCTTCGGTCTGGGTCGTATCCGGAAAATAGAGGGCGTAACGTGTATTGAGATCCTTTTCAAGATCAAAACCTTCTATCTCATCAATCAGTGGCTTTATAAGCTTTTCCGTAATGTTGAGTGCATCCGCGGCAAGTGTGCCGGTCGCAAGGTCCAGGGTACGATCCGTGGTTCGCGTACGCGGAATTCTGAACGGATGGATCAAACCGTTTTGGCCGTAAATGAGTTGAAAATTGCCCGAGGTCTGTAAAAACAAAAACCTGGGATTATTCTTTTGTTCATAGCGAAAAATCGGAAACAACGGCGTCTCGGTGCGGCCTTGATACAGAAGCGAAAGGTCCTCGGGGAGCTTTGTCACCTTGGTGCCGGTGTCGAAGTGCAGTTGCGTTTTAAAATCAGAACCCGGCATGCCGGTTTTGGCATCAATGATATCGACGGTCTTCAGGTGGTCCAGTTTCGCAAAGCAGAGATTTTCGCTGTCATCAAACAGAAAAGGAGCATAGCCGCCCGGAGCATCGGCCCACAGCGGCTTGACCTCGGGCTGCAGCAGATATTTGACATAGGAGGCTTTATCGATGTTCGATCCAAAGGTTTGATACAGCAGGCTCTCCATCAGTTTTGAGCCGTCGCTATGACCATACATGGCCACAGCAAAATCGTTCAGCAGTTGAGGGTCGATATCTGTTCCCTGGGCGATGTGATCCGTGACCATGGCATAGCCTTTCGCGGAGAACTGGTCATAAAAGTCATGGATCTGGTCGTTGAACGCGGCTGAAACATTACTGACGGTGAATTTACTGATAAAATTTGTATAATCGGCGACTTGACGGAACGAATCCATCACCATGAGCAACAAGGTGGCGTTAGGGTAGATGCAGACCTCATCTCCGGTATCCGGCAGCACAATCTTGCTGGTGCGTAACGCGGGAATCACCGTGTCGTACGAGGTGGTTTTAAAACCGCTGACAAACATATCCTCGATTCTTAATCCCGTAGAGTCGTTGGCGGCACCATCCTCGACAGGAGATTCGGCGCGGCTCTTTAACAGCGCCATCTCTTCGGCATAGGCTTCATACAAATTGCTCGGCGCCTCAATGGCATTCCCGTTCTCATCACCGGTCTCAACCTCCAGTGAGTCCGTCCCTTTTTCGTCAACCTTTTTTTTGCACCGCTTGACCGTTGCATCGAGATTCTTCTTGTCTTTCAGGGCCTTCTGGTAGGCCTGCCATTCACCATAGTTGGCAAAGACACAGTCCGGAGGGGCACTGCTCTTCTTTTTTTTGAGGTCGGGAACGGCTTTTACGGTCACGGTCGGCGAGGTTGGTAAATATAAACTCGGCACGGATAATGCCGTCCCTTCATCGTTGAGCATGGCTTTAATCTCAGACGCAAAGCTGCCAAGATCCATCCCCGAGGGGCGTGAAGACGCTTCGATTGTGAGATTTTTCATGGCCTCGGCCCAGCCGTTCGCCTGGGCGAAAGAGACCGAGGACTCACTGGCAGCAGAAAATTTTGCCGGTACCCCTCCGCTCAGTGAAACAGCGGCACCGAACCTGGCTTCCTGATTTGTGGCGGCATCACTAAAATCAAGCGTGCCATACCCATAGGCATAATTGGCAAACTCCAGTTTGCTGACAAAATGGGTGCCGACATGGGTATAAAAATCCTGAATGGCATCGCCGATCCTCTTTTTCATCGTCAACATGTTGCTGTAAAGAATATTCTGAACCGCTTCATCGCCGAC
Source organism: uncultured Desulfuromonas sp. (assembly GCF_963678835.1). Classification (NCBI taxonomy): domain Bacteria; kingdom Pseudomonadati; phylum Thermodesulfobacteriota; class Desulfuromonadia; order Desulfuromonadales; family Desulfuromonadaceae; genus Desulfuromonas; species uncultured Desulfuromonas sp. The sequence continues at coordinate 1,275,299 of NZ_OY787469.1, read as the reverse complement.
AAAGGCATCATATTGTGCTCTCATCATGCCGAAGATCGCTTCCATCCGCGTCAACAGCTGGACATTGCCATACACATTACGCACTGCCCAATCGATCTGCCCTTTGCCCTGGTTACCGTTAAAAATCAGCGTGTCGATATACGTGCCTTTGCCTTCTTCGACATTCACTTCGCTATAGTCGACATAGGCCGCGACCTCGTCGTCACTGAGTTCTGTTCCGATCAGGTAGGGCGTAAAATCATACCCCGAGGCCAAATCAGCCGCATTAATTTCAAAATAGGAATCGTGCTTTCCCCGTGACATGGAGACATAGACGTTGCCGTCCGAATTGGCCCGAGAGAGCGACTGGTCGAATTGCGCCGCCAACCCCGCACCGACAAAACCTAAAAGATTGGCTGACGTTTCTGACTTGGCCGCAGCCTTGTACGAAAAGGTATAGGCCGCCTTGTTGCTAACCATTTTAATGCTGATATCATCCTGGCTGGCGCTCTGTGGATTAAGATCGAGCAACCCGTCTTTATCCAGATTACCAAGATTGAAAATCGGTGTATTGTTGTACGTCGAATCAATCATGTTGATGACAGTCCCCAAAACAAAGGTCGGGATGGTATCAACGGTCACCTGATGGTGATTGCTTGCCGCCGTCAAACGGTCGACATCGCGCTGATCAAAACCTAATTTTCCGCTTAAGGTCGGATAGACATCGATCTCGGCAGTGCTGTCATGACTCTCGGGTCCGGTTTTAAAAGGTCTGTTCATAGCGCCTCCTACGCGGCAAAAGTTGGCAAGATGTCGAAGACATCCTATCTTAGGGCATCTCAACGACGCAAGCCGAAAACAGTGTTTCCGTCTTGCTTACAAAATCAAGCCGTTGAGGATCAGTTTTTAATTGGGGCCGCCCGTTCTTGGGCTGCCAGACCGTTTTTCATCAGCCTGTCAAGGCGTAGAGATGAACAACAGTCGGCATCCCCGCGCTAAAAATCATCGCGCAACAAGGAGCGACACCGGTGCTTACGCCACCTCTTCGTTAACGGAGCAACGCTAGCAGTCATGACTGGACAAGTGGCGAAATACTACTGTTAAAAACTGGTAAAAAAGTTTGTAACCTATTGATAAAATGACACTTCAGGAAGAAAGGAAGAAAGCAGGATTTTCAGGATCAAAACCGCCTGCTGACACGATATAAATGCATGTTCACCGTGCGGCGGGAGAAAAAACGACTGCGAGAATCAAGAGACGTCTTCGTATGGCGCACGTCTAAGAGGGAAGAGACAGAAAAACCGCAAACTCGGGACCGTCCCCCCATGGGGGGCTGTCCCAGGCTTTTGCGGTGCAAACCACCAGCGTTCCATAGCCCGCAAACATCTGGGACAGCCCCAGGTAGGGCTTGGGACGGTCCCGAGTTTGCTACGCAATGAGGTCATTCAATGCCCGACCTACCAGCTCCAGCCAAGACCGACATTGGCAGCCATATCATGACGTGAGTGGGACACTGCCGTGGTCATTCTCAGGTTTTGCGTCAAATCCGCTTTAAACCCCAGAGCCAGGGCATCTTCCCCTTTAAAGGTGCCGTAACCGATGCCGAAGGAATTGCGCTTGCCCGGCACCGGACCGGGGATGGCAGCCATGGCCGCCACCGCCGCAATACCGGCGCGGTTAATATCGACATCTTTGCTTAAGCGATGAATATCGTGACTATTCTCAGCGATGGCGCTGCGATTTTCAGAAATGTCACTGACATTTTGCGTGATTGAGCTGCTGTTTTGGGCAATGCTCTGTGTGTTGGCGGCAATATCACTACTGTTGCGGGTTATCGTTGTCGTGTTGTCGGCAATCGCCGCGCTGTTGCTGCTCACATCGCTTTTCACCGTATTGAGCTGACCGACATTGACCGCATCGCCGTTGTTTTCGCCGTCGGCCACGTTGGTAACGCGCCGCTGGTTGACGCTGCTGCCGACGGACACGGTATTGGCTTCATCGGCCACTGAGTCTGTGCCCAGGGCAACGGCGTTGCTTGCGCCTTGTTCCACGACCGCATTCTGACCAATGGCCACCCCACCGGTGGCCTCACTGCTCACCATTGCATCGGCACCCACGGCCACGGCCTGTTCCGATGCGATCAGGGTGTTGGACCCGACGGCGGTGGAGCTGTCGGCGGTGACTGTGGCATTGGCACCGATGGCGGTGTCGTAGTCATAGGCTGTAGCCCCGGAACCCAACGCCAGGCTGTCGGCGCCGCTGGCGCTGGCGCTGTCACTGCCCGTGGATGACAGACTCGACATGGTGGTATTCAGCGAAGCAATGGCGGTCGTATTATCAGAAATGGCGCTGCTGTTACTGGCGATATCGCTCGTGTTCGTCGCTATGGCGCTGCTGTTCTGGCTAATACTGGTGGTGTTGGCCGAAATGCTCTCGGTATTCACAGCAATCGCGGCACTGTTGTTACTGATGGCACTGGCGTTGTCAGCAATATCGTTGCTGTTCTGGGCAATGCCGCTGGCGTTGGTCGCAATATCGGCGCTGTTCTGGGCAATGTCGCTGGTGTTCTGGCTGATATTATCGGCATTGGTGCTGATGCTGGTAGCGTTGGTCGTCACCTGGCTTTGCACCGCATTGAGCTGGCTCATGTTGACCGCGTCGGTGTCATTGACGCCAGCGGCCACGTTGGTGATGCGCCGTTCGTTGCCTTCGGAACCGACGGAAACGGTATTGGCTTCAGTGGCCTTAGAGCCATATCCCAGGGCGACGGAGTTGCTCGCCGAGGCTGTGGCGTCTTTCCCCAAAGCCGTACTCTGTGTGGCGGAAGCCGTGGAACCGTTACCCAGGGCCGTGGCGCCTTCCTGACTGGCCGCGGCTTGCGCTCCGATGGCGGTGCTGTATTGCCCTGTCGCTTTGGCATTATAGCCGGTAGCCGTGCTCCCTTGTTGTGTGGCATCCGCATTAGCACCGAGGGCGGTACTATTGGTGCCTGTGGCCGCACTGAAAACGCCGGAGGCCGTACTGCCATAGGCAGTGGCATCACTGCCAGCGCCGGTGGCCGTACTGTATTCACCGCTAGCATTACTGTCACGGCCGAGTGCCGTACTGCCAAAGCCGGTGGCCGTACTAGTAGTGCCAATGGCCGTACTGGAATCAGCGGTGGCGTTACTCTCACGGCCGAGGGCCGTACTGAGGGCTCCGGGGGCATTGGCGTAATAGCCCACCGCCGTAGCGGAATAATTACCCGTGCGATCAACGCCGGCATTAGATCCCTTGCCGATGGAGGTGTTGCTAGCATCGCTATGATCATGAGCACCCGTCGTCTTAACCGTGGTTCCGTCGTGACTCCCCACCATAAGGGCCAAAGCCTCTTGAGGTACCGGCAGCGCCGCCAACAAAACCACCATCACCAACCAACCCCACAGCTTCACACAACGCGTCATAACTCTTCTCCTTTTTGGGTAAACAATACGCCGCCACGCTAGCAGAGCGGCGGCAAAAAAGGGCAAAAAGCTACTGTTAAAAACTGTGAAAATAGTCTGTAACTAATTGATAAATCGTGATTTTACAGCAATAAAAGAATGGCAATTCGTCAAATGACAAGCATTGTAAAGCAGTGCCGAAAGAAGCGACTATTCTTGCAGGCGCAGGGCGGCGAGGGCGCGTTCCAGACGATCACGCAGAGGGCAAGGCGTCGTGCAGGCAGCGAGCACATAGACGGCGGTGTTGCTGATGGATTTCCAGCGCGGGCGACGGGGGAAGGTCTCTTCGCTGAGGTATTTGTCAAAGGTCTGGGCGCGGGTGTAGCCGTTGCGGTCGGTGTAGAGTTTCCAGATGCCGGATTCACGCGCCAGATCGACCTTGCCCAGGTCGGTGGCTTCGTACCAGTAGTCGATACTGAGTTGCATCACCTGTACGGCCAGGCGGCGGCGTTCATTTTCGGCGCTGGTGTGGAGATTTTTTTCCACATCGGCCAGGGCCTGATCAAGGGTGCGGATCTCGTTGACCACTTCCGGGGCATCGGATTGCAAGCGGGGCAGCAGACCGTTAAGGGCATTTTCCAGACCGCGCAGGCGTTGCTGATGGCGGTTCACGGCGGCAATGACGTTAACGGTCACGGGTGCCGGTGACGGCGTAACGGTCTGCGGCACGCGCAGGATCAGGGTCTGCAACGCTTCATCTTCCAGGATGAGCAGGGTGGCAATCACATCAACCTGTAGGGTCCCGCCATCGGCTTTGGTCACCTCAAGCCCGGCCAGCGAGCAGGTCGCGCCCTCGCCGTTCTCCCCCTTCTGCTGGCGGACCGACAGGGCTTCCAGTTTCTCAACCCAGGCGGCATCAAACAGTTCTTCGAGACCATGGCCGAGCAAGGTGTCGTCATCAACACCGAGCAGTTGGGCGGCGCTGTGGTTGTAAAAGGAGATTTCGCGACTTTCGTTGACGGTGATGACCATGTCATCGACGCTGTCGAGCAATTGGGCAAGGCGGCGCTGGGTCTGGCGCAGTTCGAGTTCGGTCTGCTGACGTTGTTCCAGCTCTTTTTTCAGGCGCATATTTTCGGCCAGAGTCTGATAGGCACGGCCGAGTTGCAGCTGGGTGCGCACCCGCGCCAGCAGGATATCGCGGGAAAACGGTTTGGACACATAGTCGTTGGCTCCGGCCTGAAAGCCTTGCACGACATCGGAAACCCGGCTGCGCGCGGTGAGCATGATCACCGGCAGTTGCGCGGCGTTGTAGGTGCGGCGCAGGCGCTGACACACCTCGTAGCCAGTCATGTGCGGCATCATGATATCGAGTAGAATCAGATCCGGGGTTTCCTCGTCGACCAGAGCGAGGGCCTCCCTACCGCTGTTGGCAATGCGCACCCGGTAGCGGGCAACGTGGAGCTGATTGACCAGCACTTGCAGGTTGACCGGTTCGTCATCGACGACCAGGATGCTGAAATCAGAACCATCCTCCCCTTCACCGGCCTGTTGCGATTCTTGTTCCGCTGTTTTTTCGGGCAACAGCACGCTGGCGGGCATGGGCGCAGGCGACGATTGAAGCGTGTCCACGGCAGCCGCCATGGTTTGCGTGAACGACTCCGTCACTGGCAGGCGAAAGTGGAACGTGCTGCCCTGGCCGAGCTGGGATTCGACGCCGAGATCGCCGCCGTGCAACTGCACCAGATTACGGGTGATGGCCAGCCCGAGTCCGGCCCCCTGGCTGATGCGTTCGGCCCCGGAATCGACCTGTTCAAAGGGTTCGAAGATAGTTTTAAGGCCCTCAGCGTCGATACCGATCCCCTGATCGCGCACGCTGAGTTCCAACCCGTCATTGACCTGCTGACCTGTAACGACAATCTCTCCCTGATCGGTAAATTTGATGGCGTTGCCGAGCAGGTTGTAAAAAATCTGCTGGAGGCGATCTTCATCGGCACGGACACAGGGCAGCGTATCATCGATCTGATTCACCAAAGTCAGCTGCTTGGCCTCAGCCAGTGGAGTGAGCAGGGAGATCACCACATCGGCAATGGCTTTGGCATCGACGGCTTTGAGGTTCAGGGGCAAATCGCGGTTGCGCAGCCGGGTAAAATCAAGAATGTCGTTGATGAGCGAGGTCAGGCGGCGACCACTGGTGACCACCATGTGCAGGTTGTGGCGCGCCAGTTCGGAAAGTTGCCCGCCACTGCCGGCCAGCAGTGATTCGGCAATACCGATAATCCCGGCCAGCGGCGTGCGCAGTTCATGCGAGGTGTTGGCGAGAAACTCATCCTTGAGTTGATCCATGCGCGACAGGGCGATATTTTTCTCCTGCAATTCCATGGACAGCCGCTCAGTGGTGGCAAACGCATTGGAAAAACGCTGTGCCAGGGCCAGCGCCTGAAAGACGATGAACAACAGCATGCCGAATGGCATAAAAAAACCGGTGTTGACCACTTTGATATCGAACAGCATGTCGTTGACGCCCACCATGGTCATCAAAATAAAACCAGCCAGAATCAGCCCGGCACCACTGCGTTGGTGTTGCCAGGCCTTGATCAGTCCATAGGCAGACCAGAGGATAAACAGGATGGAGAACAGATGGTAGAGTTGCGGGCCACTGCCCTGCAACGGATGCAGTCCGACAAATTCGGGCAGCAGCACATAGCCGCTGAAACCAAGGGCCGGAAGCAGCGCCAGCTTCGGCATGAGCGCAGGCATTTCATCGCGGAACATGGAGCGAAAAAACAGCACCATCAGGGGAATCGTCAGATAGTAGCTGATCAGGTCGCAGCGATAGACGCTCCACACCATATTGTGAATTTCAGTGAACGACAGCATCCAGGAACTGACGTAGGTGATCGTGCCGTTGATCAGCCACAGCAGACAGAACAGCGCGAAATAGAGGGTGGAGCGGTCGCGGCGATAAAACAGAAACAGCGCCAGATGGTACACCACCATAAATAGAGACACGCACAGCAGAATAGCTGAGTGGCGGCGCTCTGCTCCCGCAGCAGTACTAAGTTGTGCTGCGTCGCCCAGCACCAACCGTGGATGGGAAACAACCCCGCCGATCAGGTTGTGATTGGAGAGCTGCAAGGTCAGGACAAACCTCTCAGCCGGAGGCTGAAAGCTGACGGTTTTACGCCCGAATGCAGGACACTCGGACTGGCTGCTGGTGCCGACAATACCCTGCTCGACCAACAGACGATCATTGAGCCATAAGCGGTAGGCGGCGGTCATAGCGGTGATTTTTAATGCCAACAGCGGTTGATTGGCATCAACGTGCACGGTCAGGCGCAAGGTCGCCATGCCGGAGTGATCCAAGGTTTGACCTTCCGGCGTCACGTGACCGGACCACAGCTTCGGCACAGTGACATAGTCGCTCTGAGATTCCGCTTGGTTCTGGCTAAAATGAGTCGGGGAAAGAAGTTGATCCCAATAAAAGGCCCACTGGCCATTGAGAGGAACCGCCCCTTGGTCGCCAAAGCTCCAACCACGCAGGTCAAAGCGCCCTTGCTGTGCCTGAGGAAAAATCGTCTGTGCTGCGGAACAGCCGCAAAAAACCACAACAAGCAGGATGCTCACAGCAATCCACGGCACTAACGATTTAGGGCTGAAGAGTTTTAGCGGCATTGGATTCCTAATGATTCCAAAAGGTTAACAGGGTCCTTATTCATCACGCAACCGCAAGTCAAGGAGTGCAGATACATGTTATCCGTTTTGCCGGTGGGATTCAAACGCGTTTTTAATGATTTTCCGGTTTTTCATCATGCAGACAGGCGGAATAAGCACCACGCTGTAATTTTCAGGAGCTGATCGCGTAAGCGCAGATCCGACTTTTTTGGACTCGACTTGATACCCTTCAGCTTCTTACGGTTATTTCATTTCAAACGCAGAAGTTTTCCTCTAAAAATCGCGACAGAAAGCCCTCATCGTTTTTCTGTGATATGCTTCTTTCTCACTCTCACGTGAATGGCGCTAGCAGGCTGGTAAAAAACAGACTGTGGAGCCCATGGACGGGCGACAAAAATCAAGGACAGGTTTTCAACTTCTTGATTTTGTGAGCAAGACGGAAATCGCTTTTTCGGCTTGCATCGTTGAAAAATCCCCGGACGGGACTTTTTCAACAGCCTGCCAGGACGTCAGCATCATTGAAATTGTGCATTGTAGGAGCGGCTTCAGCCGCGAATTCCCATCATGAAAAGGATCAATGACCAGAACAATTCGCGAATAGATTCGCTCCTATAGATGCTCTTTTCGATAACAAAATTGAGTGTGCTCAAGTACCAGTTTGAAGGGAAAAAGCAGCAAAAAAGGAACTGTCCCCGCAGGGGGCTCAGGCTGTTGACAAACAGGCTCCCCGAGCCCAAGGACGGGCGAGACAAAAACAAGGAGAGGTTTAACTCCTTGTTTTTGTAAGTGAAGCAAAACCGCGTTTTTGCGAAACGGCCATGACAAAGTCCCTGGATGGACTTTGTCATCAAACTGTGTCCCCGCAGGGGGCTGTCCCAGGCTTTTGCAGTGCAAACCGCCAGCGTTCCGTAGCCCGCAAACATCTGGGACAGCCCCGAGTTTGCTACCAAAGTGCTTAAACTTGCGCCATTCCAGTCTCTCTTAAAAAAACACCATTTATCGCGAGGCAGAACAACAAAATATCAACACCTGACATAATATTTGACTGATCAAGTTCGCCATTTGAACTTTTTTGCTCTGATAGTATGCATACTAAGGAGACAAAAAACATGAATCAATACGAACTGATCCCGTTAAACCGTGTTGAATATCAACGCTCTATCTTGCAACTCAAGGAAGACAAAACCATTCGTTTTGCCAACATGTCTCTTAACTGGTGGGATAAAAAGCTGGGCTGGCACAGCCAAGGCTGTTTTGCTCTGGCTGATCAACAGAATATTCACCTGTGCTATATCTTTTTTATCATCAACAGAACAACCAACTACCTGACCATCCATAATATTTTCACCCCTTTCGCCCAGCGCAGGCAAGGCTATGCCCAAATCCTCCTTGAGCTGGTTTTTAATCTCGCCATCGCCCAAAAAGCGACTCGGTTCAACATCACCTGTATTTCACAATCACTCGACTTTTATCTGGCGCTTGGGCTTATCTATTGGGGTGTTAACAGTGTGGGGGATTTTTACTGCGATCTGCCCATGCCCAAAGAGGGTCTGAGCGGAATGGAATGGATGGTTGCCGAGCGCAGCAACGCGGAACTCATCGGCACTGAGTTCGCTATGATCAATCACAAGATAAAAGACCATAACCTCTATCTGACAAAAAAACAGAATCAGGTGTATCAACGCGATTTACGGCTTTTGCAAGGCAACTATCGGCTGGATGCGTTTTTGGCGATTCGAGAGCGACGTAACATAACCTGAATCAACTGAAGAATCTGACCGCGTGCCCATGTGTCACAATTGACGACAGGCAACAACGGACAGGGCAGCCTTTTTAAGGATTGCACTCAAGATCTGCCCTGTTCGGCTGCTTGGTTCAGCGGGCCAACAGCTTTGCCCGAAGGGAGAAAAAAGGCCTTGTGCCCGTCATCCCAGATAATCAGGGGATAGTGTGCCGGTGTTTTTGTTTCAGGCAGCAGGATCGAACATTCGCTGATCCGGCAATGGCCATTTTTTTGATTCAGGACCATTCTCTTTGCTTCGACAAAGAAAACATTCTCCCCTTTATTTTTCAGTCGAATGGTAACGTCATAAAAAAATATTTTTTTGATGGAAAGTTTTTCCGCATCTTTCTGGTTCAGGACGATATCCAGCACGATATTCCCTGTTTTTTTAAACAGATTACCGATGCTGATGTCATCTCCGTCAGCCGAATAGGACAACTTCGCACCACGTATAACAGTATCGAACTCAGCCGAAACGGGTTTCAGTGAAAATGATTGCGATCGCCGCGGAATTGTCAGATTTTCAATCGACACGGTGCATTGAGCACATTCTCCTGAATAAACGAGGCCTATTCTTTTTCGTTATCACAACGCGACAATCCGTGTTCATCTTTACCGGCGTTTTCGGCCTTATGCTGGCGAATTGTTTCTGCTGTCATTTGTGCCATAAGTGTATAGCCTTCATTTTCAAGGCTCATCAACAATTGAATCTCCATTTCTTTCGCTTTTTGCAACATAATTTCTCGTGTGTTGCAATCTGACAAATGTGCTTGTTCGATGAGCCGCAGAATATCCTCCAGCAGATAGGTTTCTGAGGATTTGATCTGATCTATGGTCACTTGATTTTCAACGGGCTTGGCCTCCCCGGCCTGTTTCTTTTTAAACCAGTCCTGTATCTTTGCTTCGCAGATGACGCTGAACAGACTCATTGCTCTCCTCCCTGGCTGCAGTGGGTAATCACAGCATTGATTCCGGCAAAATGATAGGTCCACCCCAAAGCAAAGGCATCTCGGATGTCCTGCTCCTGATCGAAGGTCTCCAAGATGGACACAATTCCTTTCACGGTGTCCACCAGTCGCGCATTGAAGACAAAACGAAAAATTTTGCTGTCGTTAAAGTTGGGGTGCGTCAGGGGAAGATGGATCAGCGCCTGTTGGGTCATGGCCTGAATGTAGTCGTGCTCAAAGGATGCGTAACGCGATCCTTCGGCACGCGCTAGAAGGATGATCACTTTCAGACGATTGTCGATCCAAAAGCGCAACAACTGGCCTGCCGCCCCGCTGTCGATGGACACGGACTCTTTCGTCTGTGAAGGATCAATCAACGAAGCCACCCGCTTGTGCGTCAGTTGTTTAAACTCCGCGACAAACGCCTCGGTGATGATCGACTCAAACAGCGCCTGCTTGTTTGTGTAGTATTTATAAATCGTTCCAGTGGCCACCCCGGCTTCCTCGGCAATCATGCCCATGGTGGCTTTCTGATAGCCGACGCGGGCAAATAATTGCTCTGCCACTTTGGAAATCTGTTGCTTCACATGATCTTTTAAAACCTGAACCATGACATGCCTCCCTCTGCTTAACTTTTAAAAATGAACATATCATTCATTTTTAAAATAGGCAAAAACAAATGGCTCAGTGCTCTGATAAAAAAACGGGGGAACCGATTTTCTCGGTTCCCCCGTTGTAAAGACTTCAGAGAGGCAAAGCGACCTGTTACGGCAGTTATTATCCTTAGGGCTTACTTTTCCATAGCCCATGCAGGTTGCAATAAACACGCGCAGTAACGTCCTCGGTGTCTACTGAAAAGTTGACATCGGGTGTGTCTCCGGATTTCAGGAATTCTCGATAACTGACACGATCCGTCAGCAGCTCAATCCACTCAATATAATGCTCAGGCTGCATGGGATGTGCAACGCCCCCCACGGAAACCTCAATGTCGTCAAGGATACCCACAATCATGGGAACATGCTTCTCATGGGCACCATCCGTTCCATAGGAGCGCCACAGCAAACAAGCTCACCCTGCCCACCCGTCAAAATAGCGAAAGCATTGCCGCATGTTGCACATTTATAGACTTCGTTTCGAGTTGCCATAGCGTAACAGCCATGACCTCATTTTCAAGAATCAGCGCGGGTTAAAGAAATTATTTGCCACAGACAAGAGCGGACAAGGGCAACCCATCAAAATCGTGACCTTTTGTTAACGACAACAAGCATAATCACTGCACGATATGCAGAGATTATGCTTGTCAATGCGGAGAATACGGGGCACAATCTCCTTATATCATGCGGAGGTTATATGTATATCCATCAACAACAGCACTGGCCTGATTTTTATTGGGATCGGGAAAAGCTGGCTTTTCTCCTCGCCGAAGTCCGCCATCTTCAAGGACGGCTGCTCGGCCGCATGGACGCATTGGGATTTGCCTTGCGCGAGGAAGCCGGGCTGCAAATTCTGACGGAAGACGTTTTAAAAACCAGTGAAATTGAGGGTGAAACCTTTAACCGCGAGCAGGTCCGTTCGTCCATCGCCCGCAGAATGGGGATTGATCGCGGAGAATCCGTAACGATTGATCGCAACGCGGAAGGCATCGTGGAAGTCATGCTTGATGCCACCAGAAACTATCAGCGACCATTAGATCAAGAACGACTTTACAGCTGGCATGCAGCCCTATTCCCCACAGGACGAAGCGGCCTGCAACGCATCCAGGTTGGCCAGTGGCGTGATGCGTCCAGTGGAGCAATGCAGATTGTTTCCGGCGCGTTCGGCAAAGAGACGGTCCATTACGAAGCCCCGAGCTTTGAACGACTTGATGGCGAAATGAAGCACTACCTCGCTTGGTTTAATGTTCCCAGCCCGACAGACCCGGTCATTGCGGCGGCCATTGCTCATTTCTGGTTCGTCACCATCCATCCTTTTGACGATGGCAATGGTCGCCTGGCGCGTGCGATAGCCGATATGCTACTGGCGCGTTCAGAGCAAAGTCCGTTGCGTTTTTACAGCATGTCGGCCCGTATCCAACAGGAACGTAAAGAGTACTACGACATCCTCGAACGCTGTCAAAAAGGCGATCTCGATATTTCGTTATGGGTTGAATGGTTTTTAGGCTGTCTGAAGCGGGCCATTGAAGCCGCCGAACAAACCCTCGAAGCGATTTTGATCAAAGCCCGCTTCTGGGAGTCTCATGCGCATGAGCCGTTCAATGCCCGGCAACGGGATATCCTCAACCGACTCCTGGATGGCTTTACCGACAAGCTGACCTCGTCAAAATGGGCCAAGCTTGAAAAATGCTCTCAGGATACCGCCTTGCGTGATATCAACGACCTGCTTTCCCGTCATATCTTGGCCAAAGATCCTGCTGGCGGGCGCAGCACGAGTTATCAACTTCAGTTTTGAATTTAATCAAACAGTAGACTTGCACGCCTTTGCTTTATAAAAAACACCTTACAAAGGTATATTCTGCGGCCTCCAATTTTTTAGCCACAGACAAAAGCGGACAAGAGCGGACATTACAAATGGTTCAATTCAAACCATGCTCCTAGAGCACCTTGTGCATTTTGACGCACTCCAGCTTTACGTCGTTGGGTAGTTTATGGAAGGCTTTTTCTATGCTGACATATCCATGGCGTTGGTAAAAACCCAACGCGTTGATTGTCGAGAAGAGGGTCAGCTCAGTGACCTTGTTTTTCAAGGCAATTGCTTCCAATTCCGACAAGAGCTTCCAACCACATCCTGTACCTTTGGCTTTCGGATGGATATAAACCGCTCCGATGATTGCTTGTTCGATATCGAGAATACCCAGACCAAGGATGTCACCCTGTTCTTCCGCCACAATCATGACCTTATCCTCTATGGCACTTTCATAGATCGCAGGTGACAGGATTGCCACCCAACCGGCAATCGATTGCGCATCATAAGAATTCGCACAAAGCCCTTCAATCGAGGCTTTGTGCGTTGCCGCGATTTTTTGCGTGTCGGAAAGTTGTGCGGAACGAATGACCATGGCTTTTCTCCTTAGTTTTCACCTCGCAAGCATTTTTCAATCACCTGCTATCGCTCGGTCAAAGCCAGCTTTAAACCAAGGGCGGCAAAAATAGCCGCGAATGATTTCTGCAGAAAACTCGTAATCTTTGAGGAATTGACGATATATCTGCGCACGGACGTCGCCAGGAGTCCGTACAGGATGAAAACAACCAACGTCATGAGCATAAAAAGACCACTGAGGATTAACATCTGCAGCGCAGGGGATGCGCTATCCGGTGAAACAAACAGCGGCAGGAACGCCAGAAAAAATATCGACAGTTTGGGATTCAGAATATTAATCAGAAATCCTTTGATGGCCACATGCCGCAAACTCCTGGCCGATTCCGGGGCATTGACCTGTAGCAAACCCGTCTCCCGCCACATCGACCATGAAAGATACAGCAGATAGAGAACCCCGGCATACTTTACCGCCTGAAACGCGACAGCACTCATATGAAGGATCGCTGACAGTCCCAAGATACTCGCCGTTAAATGAGGAACGATCCCTGCTGTACAGCCACATGCCGCGGCGATGCTCGCACGCCGGCTATGAAAAAGCCCCGTTGAAATGGTGTAAATAACACCAGTCCCCGGTATTAAAACCACGACAAGTGACGTCAGCAAAAACTCAGAGCTAAACATGTTCCATGTTTCCTTTCTACCGTCAGGAACGACAAACAAAGACGGGCAAAACGTTGCGCCCGTCAATGGCGTCAATGCAACTCGTTGACGACTATATTAGACATCAAAAGATAGAGAAAGGAGAAAACGGGGAAACATTTTCATTTATCAATCGACAATCGTCGATTCATCGGTTTGCTTGCCTGAAATCTCCTGAGCATCGACAACAAAAACAAAGGTGCTTCCTACGACTTTTTCGGGAAAAGTATAGGCATCCTCCGTATAGTTTTTCATAATAATATTCAGCGCCTGCACCTTCTCCTCAAGCGTGTTCAACACGGTTGCACGACCGGTGACGATCACGCTTTTGTAGCGAATGCCCCAGTTGCAGGCTTTTTCATCGGTGATCATACCGAGGTCCATGTCGAATTCCAGGCAGACCTTGGGATTGGCCTTGAGCAGATCGACCTTACGGCCCGCAGCCGCTGAATGAAAATAAAACTTCCCATCCTCATAGCCAAAATTCAACGGCACCACATAGGGTGTGTCACCGTCACACAGCCCCAGACGACAGACGTTGGATTGCTTGATAATCGCTTCGATTTCTTCTGTGGATGAAATTTTCAAATCTTTTCTACGCATGTCCACTCCTCCTTTTGGGTTTAAGCAAAGTTCGGGAATAAATATCACTACGATTTCCTGTGAATCCTATTGCACAATTGTCACTTTAAAAAGTGCCAGTTTTGAGATATTTTATAGGGACAATTTCCATGGAGTCGTCATGATCTATCTCAACCTAAACCACAAAGAACCGCTCTATCAACAGCTTTACGAGCAACTGAAACAGAAGATTATTGCCGGAGAATGGAGCCAAGGAAAACGTTTGCCCGCCATGCGCGTGTTGGCGAAAGAACTGTGCATCAGCCGCAATACGGTTGAAAACGCCTATGGGCAGCTATGCATTGAAGGCTATGCCGTCAGTAAACAAGGATGCGGTTTTATCGTGCAGGATATTCAGGAGACCGTGCTGGATCGTCCGTACAAAACCATGGCCCGAATTGCCAACTCAGGACGACAGGAACAACAGGCTCAGCCGAGCCAATCACAAGAAAAAAGCACGAGCTACACATTTGATTTTCAATACGGCAACCTGCCGCCGGAATCATTTCCCCGCCAGATCTGGCGACGCTTAACCGCCGAAGCTCTGACCTCTTTTGAGTCGGAAAACATTTGCGCCTATGGCGACAAGCAAGGCGAGTTGGCGCTGCGCCGTGAACTGATCGATTATCTGCATGATTCACGCGGCATCGTCTGCACGCCGGATCAAGTTGTGTTGTGCAACGGCCTGCAGGATGCTCTCGGCCTCATCTGCACCTTGTTCAGTGACGACAACCGCATTCTGGCCATGGAAGATCCGGGCTATGACTTCACTCGCATCGTGTTTCAAAATCATGGTTATACCATCGCGCCCATACCGGTCAACGCGTCGGGAATCAGTCTTGACGATCTACAACACAGCCCCGCCAAGATGGCGTACATCACGCCATCGCATCAATTCCCCACCGGCTGCGTCATGCCGATCAATCAGCGCATGGAGTTGTTACGCTGGGCGGAACAGGTGGATGGCATCATCCTCGAAGATGATTACGACAGCGAGCTGCGTTACCACACACGCCCCATCCCCGCACTGCAATCCATTGATCGGCACGGGCGGGTAATTTATCTCGGCACCTTTTCCAAAGCCCTGTCGCCGGCGTTGCGGACAAGCTACCTCATTTTCCCACAACGTCTTCTGGCCAAATACCAGACGACATTTTCCCGTTATAATCCCAGCGTTCCGTGGTTACAACAGCAGGTGATGACCCTGTTCATGGCCCAGGGGCATTGGGAAAAGCATTTACGAAAAATGTGCTTACAGAATAAGAGAAGGCACGATGTTTTAGTCCGGGCGATTCGTGAAATGATGGGCGAGCGCGTCAAGGTTTATGGCGCGGGTGGCGGGTTGCATTTGCTTGTCGAAGTTCTGGATAAAACGCCGCAGGAGGATTTAATCCAAAAAGCCGCCGCGCATCAGGTCAAGGTTTATCCGACCCGGCAATATTGGTTGCAGCCGGAAAAGGCAGCGGACAGTTTGATTCAGTTGGGGTTTAGTGGGTTGGAAGAAGAGGAGATTGTTGAGGGAGTATTGCTGCTGTGTAAGGCGTGGTTTTAAAAAAATATTCCCAGCCATTTTTTTCGTGCATCAATTATCAACCACAGGCTAAGGCGGACAAGGTCGGACTTTAATATTACTGGAAAAACGCTTGGCAGCGCATTCTAAAACAAATGCCGCCACAACCAGTGAACAAAAGGGGCAAGGAAAAGAACCCAGACAAAAAAAGAGAGACACCCCGGATTTGTGGTTCGGCATATCCCTCCTCCGGTATACGACGCGGCGTCTTCTGGAAACCAAAGGATTAACAAAGCAAAAACCACAAGTAAAACCACCCCATACCAATCAGGCATGACCCTTATGTAATAAGGTTCAGACGGATTCAGCCAGACATACCCAATGTACACAGCACCCAACACAAGCGAAAATAAGCGACCGGGAGTTATCATGAGTCTTTGATGTTCTCATCTGGAAAGCAAAAAAGCAAAACAACTCCAGAGCCTATCACACTTACATTCTTTGCTTTGTGGCATGAATCACTAATCAGATTCCATTGAGAGTTCTAGGGGCAGAGAAGGCAACAACAATTTGATTCAGTTGGGCTTTAGCGGGTTGGTAGAAGAGGATATCATTGAGAGAGCGGCAATTAACAGGGCAAGCTCCTTTTAGCTTGGTGAAAATGACCATGCTTGGCTCGCCCATTCAAGGGGCAGTATACTCAATTCTCAATTTTTTTCTTTTTCGGTCCAGGCTTTTGCGGGCGAAGCATCCGGCCAGTCTCTTGCTCCAAATGTTCAACAAAAGACGCTTTACCGAGTGGCCTTCCCGTTCTTTCGTGCTTTTGTATCATCTCTCGTTCAGGCTCGGATAGAGGCGAAAGGAAATTATGCCAGTTACCGACCATTTCAAGCAATGGCTGCACCTTGACCAAATCATCATCTTGCCCTGAAAGGTGCGCACGCGCACTGCTCCAAAGATAATCTGGGGACAGAATAGAATGGCGCTAGTTTAAGCCCTTTTATACTGTCCCCAGAATTCCAAGCAAGAATATCCCCTATTCTTTCCGGATTTGCAGCACTGTGCTTTAATTTACCTGAGATTTAAGCAGTAAGTCAGGATTCCGAAAAACCGCGCTGCCCGCCAGTCCCTTGCAGCGCCTAGTTATACATTCCATCGTCACAACACCTAAAAAATTAATAAAACCAAAGAGTTAAACTAGAAAGGCCGAATATGGAGCAGAGGGTTGACACTAATGGAAAGACCAGTGAGAGCAGTAACAGATTCGACCATTTCTTCAATTTAGAATTGCTGCAGCCTTCACTTATGAGAAGATTATTAAGAAGTGATGCTGGCAACAAATATAGTAATGTTGCAACAAAAAAAATCACAAATATATGATCAAACGCCTGCAACTCCACTATTATTGATAAAGAAATAACGATTAGTACAAATTCGACAAAAGAAATTATGCAATATTTTATTATTTCATTATTCTTTATCGATTTTGTTATATTTCTTACGATAAAATACTTAACTAATGCTGAAAAAAATGTCGCTAAAAGCAATATTATTATACCTGCTAAAGCTACGGCACCAGGATTATGCGCATATGCTGGAGAGGTTAAGATAAAAAACAGCAAGACGCTTAACGCTATGTTTTTCAGAAAAGTCATAAAATTATATAGGAAGGTATTTATTATATAATAGTGTGATAGGTAAAAAATTTTCTATCTATCACAGTCTATAGGATGGACTATTTTCCACTTATTGAGATATTTAACCACAAATGAGGAAAGCCATTTCCCATGTTTCCTATCCCAATATTTTCCATCTATCGCGAAATTATGAAGAAAAATAGAAAATACCATGAAGGGATCTCACGCTCGGCCTCGACAAAACCCAAGTTACTTAAATTTCAATTAATAATCAAGACTTTAACTCAGCCGATTGCAACGAGTTACAAAAGGCAAAATATCTCCGAGGATCAACGACTCTGCGACCAGTTTCAATGTCACTCAGGAATTACGGGGACAGTATAGAATGGCACTAGTTTAAGCAAGATTTGCGTAAAAACAGAACTGTCCATAGGTGCAAATGAGAACAGCCCCAATAACCTGAAATTATAACAGTTTATGCAGGAAAACCTCTCGGACTGTTCGATGAACAGAAGTCCTTAAGTTTGTTGAGAAATCTCTTAAGCTAGTGCCATTCTATACTGTTTGAATGCATAAGTGAAAAAAGCGGAAGCCTCCAAATGGCGTACAGTTCATAATGATGAACGTGTGGGGTCGAACAAATCGCCCCAAGTCAGACCCAACAAGGAGGCTTCCATGGAAAGTATTTATTACATCGGTTTGGACGTCCACAAAAAAAGCATCGCTTACTGCATTAAAACCGAGAGCGGGAAGCTCGTAAGAGAAGGGACGATCAAGGCGCAACGCGAATCATTGAGGCAATGGCTGCAGGAGTTGCCAGCTCCGTGGATAGGCGCGCTGGAAGCAACGATCTTCACCGGTTGGATCTACGACTTTCTCAAGCCGCATGCTCTTGAGTTGAAAGTAGCGCATCCGCAAATGCTCAAGGCAATCACGGCGGCCAAAAAGAAAAACGATCGCGCCGATGCGGAAACGCTCGCGGATTTGCTACGTGTCAATCTTCTGCCGCAATGTTACATGATGCCGCCGGAGTTACGAGAATTGCGGCGTATGCTGCGTTACAGAAATTTGGTCGTGAGCGCCGCAACGCAAATGAAGAACAAAATGTCCGGTTTGTTGATGGAGGTCGGTGCTCCATACAGCAAACGACGCTTGCATGGAAAGAAATATTTTTCCGAGTTGCTCGAGCAAGGTAGAGGATGTTCCTGACTCGGTCAAGGAACTGTTGGTTTTGAGTCGCGGTAATTTGGAACTGTTTACAGCGGTTCAGAAGAAACTGACTAAATCGCTACGCGAAGAGCCCCTTATTCAGGAGCGTGTTGAACGTTTGATGAGTATTCCTGGTGTAGGTGAGGTCATGGCCCTGACCTGGGTTTTGGAGATCGGTGAACCGCAACGTTTCAAAAATGCTCGGCAGGCCATCAGTTACTGTGGACTTTGCAGCGCTCAAAAAGAATCCGCAGGTAAAGAAAGACGAGGACCAATTTCAAAAAAACGCAACAAACACCTGCAAACAAAGCTGATTGAAGCGGCAAAGCTGGCTCCACATTGGAACCCCCAGCTTGCGCTGATCCACGATAAAGAACTTAAAAAAGGAAATCGCAACCGGGCGACCCTGGCTGTAGCACGTAAACTCGTTGAATATATGCTGGCGGTTGAGAGACGTGGCACTCCATTTAAACAGGAGGTCAGTGCCAAGGTTGCATGAAAGGGAAGGCGAATAGATAGATTACCATGAATTCACACGATCTCCCGCCAGGCCTTGCCTTTCCGGGGACTGCGCAAGCTTGGCTGTGCGCCATTATATACTGTTTCAAGGCTGGCGGGTTGGCCCAAACTCAATCTTCCGAGACGGGAGCATCGTTTCCCTGAGACGGCACATGGATGTCTGGTCGCCTGACAGGCGGACCACAAGAACAAGATCAAAAAGATCGAAACGAATTCGTGAGGCTGCAACAAACCAGGCTTGGAGGATATCCGAAGCTAAAGGGAAATCTCCGTTTTCCCCTTGACTTTACTTATCATGGATGTCCCCGGAATTACGGACAAAAAAGCTGCGGCATCTCGATCTCGGGTCAAAGTTTATCCGACCCGGCAATATTGGTTGCTGCCGGAAAAGACTACGGACAGCTTGATTCAGTTGGGATTTAGCGGGTTGAAAGAAGAGGAGATTGTTGAGGGAATAGAGTTGTTGTGTAAGGCGTGGTTTAAAAAAAATATAGCCACCTGTCGCCCTTCGATTATTAGCCACAGACAAAAGCGGACAAAGGCGGACATAAGTCAACCGAAGATTTGACCCCTTTTTTTACTTACTTGTGTAAGGCGTGGTTTTGAAAAAACTGCGACCATTCCCTACAATTATTTGCCACAGACAAAAGCTGCAAAGGCGGACATAAGCCAAAGGCAGACTTGACCCCTTTGGTTCTCACTTAAACTAGTGCCATTCTATACTGTCCCCGGGAATTCCACCGGGAATATTGGGGATGTCTAGCAAATAACAATGCCCGGTGAGGCTCTCAAGACAGGAGTAACTGTTAGCATTTATGCTTTACCTCTCCAGTGGTAAGTCTCAACTTTTATACATCTTCCGGTGTCATGAGCACCGGGCGGCCCCAAGCCAAATTTAGCGTTGAGCGAGCATATTTGGTTGGGGCTAAGTCAAAAGTTTGGTCAAAAACACCACCTCCATTTCCAAAAAATATATGCAATTCTGGTTATAAGGAAAGGATAAAAAGTGAAGATCGGCTGTCAAAGATAAGTATACTGTCCCGAACGGCACTAGTTTAAGCAAGATTTGCGTAAAAACAGAACTGCCCATAGGTGCAAATGAGAACAGCCCCAATAGTCTGAAATTATAACAGTTTGTGCCGGAAAACCTCTCGGACTGTTCGATGCACAGAAGTCCTTAACTTTGTTGGGAATTCTCTTAAACTAGTGCCATTCTATACTATCCCCGGAATTCCCTCCACCCTTTGATTTTTTCGTCCCCTACTCTCCTTCGCTAAGGTTTCTGTCTTTATCGGAAGGAAAGGTTAATGTCTCAAGCACTTTTCCAAGTTCAATTATTGAGCATATGACATCTTGTAGCCTCTTGGTGCAATCTTCTATAAGTGAACCCTCTGGAGTTTCCCAAGTTCCATGGGCCTTCCCTTTCCCTCTTTTTAATTGCAGGTCGTTTAACACCCCATGAATTTTTTGGATTTTATCCTCGTTATTTGATGCTTTTAAAATAAATTTCAAAAGTCCCAGAGTACCAAGATCGTTATTTTCATAGCCAAATGCAGCTGCAATTTTTCTTAATGGCCCCTTCAGGAGGCCCTCATTCGTGGTATTAGCTAAAGCAATAATAAAATCATGCCATTGATTTGGATTTTCAGAATTAACATAATGTAGTCCTTTGGTAGCAGCTTCCCAGCTCCCACCTTTTGGCGCCCAAATACATGATTGATCATTTCCTATTTTTGCATTACCAAGCTTTTCAAGTGAATATTTTAATTGTTGAAGCAGTGAAATTTCATTTGGAAATTTACCTTCAAAATCTGTTTGAAAAGCTCGCTTTGAAATAGTGCCTTTTGGTTCCTCGTTATACTGTAGCCAATGAAGTTGTTCTTTATATGGCAAACGAGAAAGATAAACGGCATATGTATGGACTTGATTGTATTGGTTTATATCATATGATTGCAAACACCATCCGCCTCTGCATGAAATGAAACATTCTTCCAATTCATATTTATCCGGATTATTTTTATATTTGTCTAAAACCTCTGCTTTAAAAAAAATTGGACTGGTTTCAAAAGGCAGATTACTTTCAATGAAATAGTTAGCAAAATTTTTTGGATTGATAGAGTAATTTTTTAAAATTTTGTCATTTTTCCAATCTTGCACAATAAAATCGGCATATTTTTTCTCAAAACCTTCTTCATCGTCTCTAATTCTCGAAGAAAGAAGATGCTCTTTGGGGGTCTGAGGGTAAAAAATTTCAGCTCCCCGGAATTCTATGTACTCGTTATTGCAATTCCTAATTTCAAATTTTGCTTCATATTCATCCGACTCATAAGTCTCTGTTGTAAATGATTGGTAGTTAGGCCATTCGGTACTGAAACGATTAAATGAAATGTAGCGGACTAATACCCAGTCCCCTAGGTACAGCAGTTTCTCGAGAGATTTCTTTCTGATTAATATTAAATTGACATCATCGTGCTTTATTATCTTTATGATTTCAACTTTGTCTCCTTGCTCATCTATTTTACAATAAGAATTATGATTTTCGTCCCAGTGCAAATCTAGAGAATGCGTAACAATTTGATTAAATTCATAATAGCTTTCCCTCCCTTTTGGCCGTCCATAATATTGACGATTAAAAAACAAGGGTATTTCTGAAATTTCAAAATCCTTAAAATCCCCCCAAGATGGCTCTAGCCAGTGATTGACGCCACACGTTACATGACTATACGCTGCCGACAGCCCATCGATACTAAAATCTGGCAGTTTCTTCTTTAAATCATCTACTTTTTTTCTAGGGAGAAGCATCGGATAAACCCAATATCCACCAAGTATTTTCCGTGTAGAACAATATAAAGCTGAAGTTTAGAATTACACCCCTCCCCAAGCCAGCCTGATTCGGCGCTGGGAAGCGTTCATTAATAACTGAAAATTGTCGAAGTTAAGCTGTTTTGTGTGGATCAGGTGGCCGATCCGGTTTTTTGCCCCGGTTTTGAGGGCTGAATTTTCCCGACTTCGGGTTCCAGTGGCTGCGGATATCGACATGACCAAAAATCCTTTGCAACCCTTGGCGCACACGCCCGGCCGTGATCGGCTGTTTGTCTCTCCAAGGGCAGAGAGAGGCGAGGTCTTTCACCTGTTCACTGTTCTGTTGAGCCAACAACTGTGGCAGCGCATAGCCGGTTGAAAGAATCTGTGTCCAGCGATGCAGCACCTGACGTGTTTGCTGCCAGGTCTGCTTCCAGCCCCAATGGTTCTTAAGCTGATTGAACAGGTCCTCGATGGACCACCTGCGGTTATACGCCAGCAGGATGCGTGCGGCTGACAAGCTTAGATCGGTGCTCAAGATGAGCCGGGGCTGACGCAAGGTTCCATCTTTGTTTTCAATCTGAGACCAGACCGCGCGAACCTGTTGTCCGTCAAGGAAGCGGGCTCGGGCAACGCAACTGCGATAATGAACCGTCTGCCATTGCCCGTAGAGAAAAAGGTTCTGGCTGATCATGGGCAATTCAGCGACACGCTCAGCTGTCAGCTTATCGCCATATTTACGGGGCCGCCCGCGTTTGCCGTTGTGGCATGGCGGCGGTCGATAGAGCGCTGTGTCCTTGCGCACCTGGCCGATGACCTGGTAACCCAGAGTCTGGGCCGGAAGCAGCAGCGACTTGCGCATGTACCAGGAATCGACCAGCAGCGTCACAAGGCGTCCATGGAACAGAGGCCGAGTCACCCGGAGCAAAGTCTTGGCCGCGACCAGTTTGCCGCTGTTGCCTGTGCTTCTGGATAAACGGGAAAGAATCGGCAAGGCCAGAGAACGCCACCCCTGTGGCAACACCAGAGCCATGGTCACCCAGTTCTGTCCCCGGACATAAACGGGTCGGTTGACCTTGCAACCATGCTGATGGTGGATGCGTGATTCGGGAGCCTTGCGCGAACAGCGCAAAACCACCGTATCGTCTATGGCGACATAGCAGCGCGAACATTCTGTTCGTTGCAAAGCGAGTCGAGCCGTTTGTAATCCAAGCGCAACCCAGGACCAGCGGCCCTTCTGCAACCATTTGAAATAACTGGTCCAATGACGCTTAGGTCTGATCGCCAACCAGGCTTCGGTGACAAAACCATTCTGGGTCAGCATCGCGCCGAACAGCAGTTCCAGAAAAGTCGGAACCGAACGTTTGGGCAGCGCCTGGGCCAGAAATGTGATAGCGTCGTACAGGGACTGGGGGATATTGCCGTATCCCTTGGTATCCATAGCGGCCTCCGGAAGAAAGGGGGAACTTTCTTCTAGAGGCCGCGCCTTCAAAGCTTTCCAATATGACAATCGGCTTTGAAGGCGCGGCCACACACAGTGGCCGTGGTGTCAACGCCTTTTTTTCAACTTCGACAAATTTTCAAAGATCACGAAACTCTAAACTTCAGAATATAAAGCTAACCAACCATCAAATTCAGAAAAAATGAACTCCCAGTTACGTGAAGCAAAAGACTCCTTCTCAGAAGATACTTTATGTAGATTTTGAACTTTTATTATTCTTTCTATGAGTTTAGAGAAATTTATTTCTAGCAATTTCATCTCCATTTCGTTTGGCAGCAATTCAAGCTTAAACTTCCCTTAAAAAACCAGAATTTTATCTCGGCAGCTCGAATAAGTTCATAGTTAAGATTTTTCCTTGCCTCCACTGCAAACATCAAGGCCACTCCCGCTCACTCCACCCACACTGCGCACGATTTTCACAAAACTCATGACACGGATGGTGGGTCAACACCTCCTGCAACAACGCTTCCTCACGCAGCAACGGATCAACCATCACCTGCTGATTCACATCGCAATAGCTGAGGCGTTGATACATCTGATCGAGTTCGGATTCGGGGCGGGCCGGGCCGTTGAAGGCTTTCCATTGACCGCATTGGATTCGCACCTCGCGGTGGTGCTGGTTACTCAGGTGGGATTCGGGATAGGTGTACACCCAGGCATCGACTTTGCTGAGCTGGCCGGGTTGGGCCGGGTCTTCGCAGATCAGAGACATCTTGCGGCGCAGGTAGATGCTGCGATGTTCGCGGGTGGGGAGATAATCTTCGAGCCGGTCGAGCACTTTGATCACCTTGAGCGGATCGTCAAAGGTCATCAGCTCGCCGCCCACCAGGGTGGAACAGGGATCTTCCGGCACGATAAGGCCGGGAAAGCCAAGGGGCAAATTGTAGAGATAACCACGGCAGTAGCCGATACGGATGGTACTGACGCGCTTTTTGATATAGCGGTTAAAGTTACTGAACCGCTCCATCAGGCTACCGTAAAAGAAGAACGTGTCGCAGTCGGCCACATCGCGGGCGCGAAGCTCGTTGGCTTTTCGCCAGGGTTTCTTTAGCGATGAGAGCATTTAGGAACCTGCTGGTCTTTCTTGGACTCTATTACGAAACCATCTGTTCGGCCCATATCTCCGATCCTTCTTCGACAAATAGCTACGGCTATTCGCTCTCAAATGATCGAACATCTGGGCTCGATCAGCTGATCTCTCATAACGACCCAGAAAGCCCAACAGGCTCCTGGAACCTTTCAACAAACAGCAGGCGTTTCAACACAATCTAGGACACAAACGTATAACTTGTAAATAATACCACTCTTCGCGTTTAGCAGCCATGCCCTCCCGTTCAGCAGCACCGAACGCAATGAACGTCAGCGCGATGGTTGTCGGCAACCTGTTTGAGCGCCAGCGAGTTTTGCCGACATCGCGGTGTAAGAAAATGGAGGGAGGGAACCCGAAGGGTGCAATGACGAGAGTCGATTTTGCCTCCCTTTTGTCGACGCAAAAGGGAGCCGACGTGCGGGCGCGGAAGCCCGCGTCACGTGGGTACCATGTCGGCACAAGGATGGTGCAGAATTCTGCAATTCGTTCCAGACACCGAACCACAGAGAAGGGATAAAACTTCGGACTTCACGTCCGACAGGCCTGAGGCTGACTAAGACAACCCCTTACCAAAATGACTCCGCGTCGCACTCTGCAACTTACTCACCGCATCAAACGAACTCCGCAACAAGTCCTGCTCCGTTTTGCTCAAAGCATTGGGATCAATATAATTACTGGCCGGTTCACCGTTTTGCAACAAGCTGATCTCATTACGCAAACGCAGGAACGACAACGCCTCAAACGCCACCCGGATATGTTCGGCCGTCTCCTCGGCAAACACGTGTTCTTCGGTCAAGTGACGCAACCGGTCCAAGGTGGTCAGCGCACGAACTTCATGCTCTAACGCAAACATGCGCAAGCAATCGACGATATACACCAGACCGCCCTTTTTCAGAGACAGCTTGCCTTTGTTGTCGCCACTCTTTTCGACAGTAAAACGCCCCCACAGGCCGGTGGGCACCTTGTGGGTCAGGTTCAACTGCATGACATGGTAGAGGAAGCCGGGATATTCGCGCACCGACCGAAAAACGATACTCTGCAGCGAATGCGCCAGCCCGGCATCACCAACCAACGGCGTAAAGTCGAAGAAGATTGACGAGTAGCGCACCTTGTGCGGCTCGGGGTTGGCGGCCCAGTCGTCGATGCGCGCGCGCCAGTCGATAAGACGACCGCGCCAGGCCTCGTTGCTGGCCATAACATCGCCTTCACACAGTGGATAGCCCACGTCATCCAAGGCATGCACCAGCTTATCGGCCAGCGGGATGAAGAAATCATCGACCTCTTTCTGCTGCCAGTCGGGAAAATTCTCAAAGATAAAGCCGTTATCCTGATCCGGGCCAAGCAACATTTCACGACGACCACCACTGCCCATAATCAAAAAGCAGTAACGGACATTGGGCGGCGTATGGCCTTCATCGATCATCTGTTGCCAGCACAACTCAAAGGTGCGCTTGATCAGGGCATGATGAATATAGGACAGAATCTCCATCACTTCGGGCGCGCTGCGCGTCTCGGACAACAACGACGACGCCACCCGCACCAGACTGCGATGGATGGCGGCTAGACCATCGATGGTGTCGGTTTCTTCGACACTGCCGATCATGATCATGGCTTTTTGGCTGCGATACCGCAGTAGATCACTCATCGACACCATGCCGACCAGTTCGCCACCGTCAACAATCGGCAGGTGCTTGAGCTTATGGCCGGACATGTAGGCCATTGCTTCGTACATGTAGGTCTGCGGCGACATAGAGACGGGATCTTCGGCCATCAATTCACGGGCCGTGATGGTCTCGGCATCGGCTCCTTTAATCGCCAGAACTTTGCCGATCACGTCGCGGCAGGTGACCATGCCGACCATACTGCCACCATCGTCTGTCACCACCACGGAGCGCACCTGATGTTGGCTCATGAGTTCGGCAATCTCACGCGCCGAGGCTTCAGCACGACAGTGCAACACCGGCACACTCATGATCTCGGACAGACGCTTTTTAAATGGATAGGATTCCATCTGTGTCAGCGCCTTCTGGCTATGCTCGGCAACAATGTCGGCGTAGAGATGACGCACACGATCAACGACCATGTGGTTGAAATACGCTTTAAAGCGGGGAACCTTGTCGGCCACATCCACCACCAGCGGCTGTGGCAGCAGGAAGCACTCCGTGCTTTTAACGGTGCGCGCACCACCGGTGTACGGATCGCCGGTAAACAACGGCGTACAACCGAAGGTGCTACCGGGGTGGCGGTAATCAACAACGATCTCTTCGCCACCGGGGGTCAGCACGGTAATCTCGACCAGACCGTCTTTAATCACGTACAAATTGCCGTTAAACGGATCGTTCTGGTTGAAAACATGGAAGTGTTGCGGGAATTTTTTTATACTGGCGGAAGCTCGAAGCTGTTCAAACAATTCATCGGGTAGATGACTGAACGGCTCACGGTCACGCAATAGACTGAGGTCGGACATAAATGCCTCCGGCGGTCAGATGTCTGGGAAAGTTCAAACAGTTTATCATTGTGATCTTAAAAGGCAAAACTCTTTTAAGGATAAAAGCCATAAAAAATCTTTGGCATCAATCGGTTAGCCAACATGTCAAAAGATGAGACACAGTTCTATAATGATATCATTCGACCATGGAGAATTATCATGCGATTAAAAAAACTGCTCGCAGCCGAAGCACCACAGCAAAACGTTGAAGTGCGAGGCTGGGTGCGCACCCTGCGTGCCGGCAAAGAGGTGTGTTTTATTGAGCTGAATGACGGCTCGTGCTTTGCCTCGCTGCAACTGGTGGCGGATCGCGCCGTGGATAACTTTGCCGAGCTGGCCCACATCGGCACCGGCGCCTGCATCAAGGCCAGCGGCAACCTGGTTGATTCACCAGCCAAAGGGCAACGCTGGGAACTACACGTCAGCAAACTGAACGTCATCGGCAACGCCGACCCGAGCTATCCGCTGCAGAAAAAACGCCATACGTTTGAATACCTGCGCAGTATCGCCCATCTTCGGCCGCGCTCCAATACCTTTGGCGCGGTGTTTCGGCTGCGCAATGCGCTCTCTTACGCGGTGCATCAGTTTTTCCAGCAGCGCGACTTTCTCTACGTGCACACGCCGATCATTACGGCCAGCGATTGCGAAGGTGCCGGAGAGCTGTTTCGTGTGACCACCCTTGATCCGGCAAACCCACCGAAAAACAACGGAAGCATCGACTGGCAGAAGGATTTCTTCGGCGCACGCACCGGCCTGACCGTCAGCGGCCAGTTGCAGGGCGAACTGTTTGCCACGGCGTTCAGCGACATTTACACCTTTGGCCCGACCTTCCGCGCTGAGAACTCCAACACCAGCCGCCACGCGTCGGAGTTCTGGATGATTGAACCGGAGATCGCCTTTGCTAACCTGGCCGACGACTGTCAATTGGCGGAAGACTTTTTACGTTATCTGGTCAAATACGCTCTGGAACACTGCGCAGAAGATCTGCAATTTTTCAATGATCGCATTGAAAAAGGTTTGCTCGACAAGCTGACCGCCCTGGCCGATGCGACTTTCAGCACCATGACCTATACCGAAGCGATTGAGCAGCTGAAAAACAGTGGTCAAAACTTTGAATTCCCGGTGGAATGGGGATTGGATCTGCAATCGGAGCATGAGCGTTACCTGTGTGAACAGGTGGTTAACGGCCCGTTGTTTGTCACCGACTACCCCAAGGAGATCAAGGCGTTTTACATGCGCGCCAACGAGGACGGCAAAACCGTGGCAGCCATGGATCTGCTGGTGCCGCGCGTCGGTGAAATCATCGGCGGCAGCCAACGTGAAGAACGGCTCGACGTGCTGACCGCCCGGATGGAAGAGCTGGACATGGCACCGGAAAGCCTCGACTGGTATCTCGACATTCGCCGCTGGGGGAGTTGTCCGCATGCCGGGTTTGGTCTTGGATTTGAGCGGCTGATTATGTATTTGAGCGGTATGGAGAATATCCGTGATGTGATTCCGTTTCCGCGTACGCCGGGTCATGCGGAGTTTTAGGGACGTTTTTTTGACGGATAAAATCTTAAAGTCAAGGTCGCCGGGTTTCGCCCCGGCAGGCGACTTCCTTTTGGCTTGCCGCCCAAAAGGAAGCAAAAACCGGCTGGGATTCACAACGATTTCTTGACTTAGATAGGATGAATCGCTTTCCGGAATGCTTCACGGATTCGGCTCGTCGCCCTTGAGGTCAACGAATCGTGCGCATCATCAGCTATGGCATTGACGGTGATAACCGTCATTGCTCTGCTCAACGAAGTTGTGCTGGCACCTCAGCAAAGAGGGAGCGGGCGTTGCCCGCCCCACGGCTACTAAAATTGAACAGCCCGCAAATGGAAACATGTTCGCACAGCAGCCAAGCCCTCCCGTTCAGCAGCGCCGAACGCAATGAACGTCAGCGCGATGATTGTCGGCAAACTGTTTGAGGACTGTTGCAAACAGGCCGAGTTTTTGCCGACAATCATCGCGCTGTAAGTGAATGGAGAGAGGGAACCCGGAGGGCGCACTGGGGTTGTTATTAATCAGGTGAACGAGTGGTGTTGCTTGAGATTTTTTGCGTCAGCAAGGCAGACTGAGGAGCGATAGTGGTTCTATAGCGACGAGGGATAACGCAGTCTGACGTGAAAAAGATCTGCAACAACTCCGTGAATTCTGATTGATGACAGCCCCTTGGGAGTCGATTTTGCGTCCCTTTTGTCGACGCAAAAGGGACCCGAGGTGTGGGCGCGGAAGCCCACGTTACGTGGGCACCAAGCTGCACAAACGGATGTCGCTTAAGAAAGCAAGCAGTTGAAGCGTTAAAGACCTTTGTAACCAAAGAGTTTACGGACCAAGATACGATGGAGGTTCGCGCCGCAAAAGCCTGGGACAGCCCCCGTGCGGGGACAGTCCCGGTTTTGCTACATTGTACTAAACAGGAATCCGCCGCTTCTTACAAAAACTGCGAATCACCACCGACGCCTGATTCAAACGCGACATCTTGGTATTACGCTGCTTGATGGCCATAACATCCTCAGCAGGAATGGTCTGTTGACGCAAGTCACGCAGGACAATGGCAATATTATTGAGGATGGTTTTCATATCTGTCGCGGTATATTGGCGCAACATGGGCGGTGTCATACTCATGTAGCCTTCGGCAAGATCTTGGGCAAGTTTTTTCGGACTACCGGCAATGGCCATAATTTTACCTCATCATAGAAACAAGAAAGGACATCACATGGTTGAATACAAGGTTGCAGAGACCTCTATTGTAACCGATGAAACCCTGGAACGCACCATCAATGAATGGGTCAGCCAGGGATGGGAATTTGAGCGGATTCAGTTTGCCATGTATGAGGGGAGCAAGCGGCCGGGGATGGCGTTTGTTTTGTTTACCCGGGAAGTTGTGGAAGAGTAAATCTCTACTTTTTTAAGCAAGGTCAAGGTCGCCGGGTTTCGTCCCGGCAGCCGACATCCTTTTGACTTGCCGCTCAAACCAGCTTAACTTCTCCTGAACCTAAATTAACCGACAATGAATCTATTTCCCGTCTGCGTTACGGATTCGGCTTGCCGCATCAATGAGAATAGTGGTTAAACACATCCTGTGTTTCCCAATAACGCAAGCCGAAAATGCGATTTCCGTCTTGTTTTATTTCTTCCATGGCACCGATAAAACGGGTGGGACGGTGCCCACCCTGCTGAAGAGTGTTATTGAGCACCCTGCCCTCCCGTTCAGTCGAGCAAGCCGACCAGCACTACGAACTACGCACCCTCAACACTTGTCCCGTAACCACTGATTCTTCCGCTCCAAACACCCACGCACTCGCTCCATCTGCCGTGTCACCAAGCCATCTGAAAGCGCCTCATCGGCCCGCAAACCAGCCTCCACCTTGCCAAGAAAAGATTCAATCTGCTCCACCTCTACCGGCAGCGGTTGATGCGCCCAATGCAGCAACTCGCCTTGTGCTTCAAGGCAGTAACGCTTTAGATCACTGACGCGGTTAAATCCGGCCAGAACCAGAATCAACATCAGCCAATCCTCGTGTGAGCGATCACGCTTCAGGCGCAAAAAAGCAAATTCACTGACCCGATGGTGCTGGTCATCAAACAACGACAAATGATCACGCTGCTGGATCATTTTGATCAGCTCATTGCGGGCAAAGCGCCGCTCCTGCACCTGGCCGCTTTCCGTCACCACCAGATCGCCACCGAGCAGCAGCAGGCACAGATAATCGCCGAACTCGGGCACGTGCAAGTCCTCAGCTGAAGCGCACTCAACATTGAGGTGGAGGCTGTGCGGTGCAACCCGATGATTGAACGCCATCACCTGCTGGATATAGCAGGCGAGGAAGCCGGCATCACGAGTCAGCGGCATGGAAAAGTTGCGCGGGTAATCCATGCGCACCAGGTTGTATTCAAAAAAACCACCGATCCACGGCACCGGCAAATAGCGCCGCAGTCGGACATGATGATCAAGATAACCGCCAAGCCGCCAGGTGACATCTTCAAGAAAAAACTGATGGAAGTGGATAAAGTTGTGGAACTGTTGATCCTGATGATGACGGCCAAAGGAGTGCTCAAATGAGGCGCGGTGGCCGAGGTTGCTGAATTCGAGCTCAGCGCCCAGAGCGACACTGCCGCCGCAGCAACAGGCCAACGTTCGTTCAACAGCTTCGCCAAGCTGCTCGTCCTTGACCCAGGAGCGCACGACCACATAGGCACGCAGGCAATAGAGATAAAGATGGCGACTGCCCTCCTCCACCACCTGATCGACCTGTTCTGCCACCAGGGCATCAACCAGAGACTCATGCTCCACCAACCATTCGAGGGCGGCCAACACCAGTGGAGCATCGGGATAACACTCCGGCTCTGCTGCCAGTTGGTCGCCATACTGTTTGCGCAGACGCTGGACGAGAAAACCGAGAATGTAGTGACGAAAAATCAACGGCAGGTAAGCGCGGACCATCTGTTTTTTGTGCCAGATCCGCCGCGAGATACAAAAACGACGGTGCTGACGACGAGCCGCTTCGTTGAGGTTGCGCTTGAAGGCTTGTTGCGGATGGGCATAGCGGTTTCGGCGAAAAAAGTGAAAACGTCGCCGATATGTAACCCCGATAAACTCACGCAGCACCATGCCACGCTCGACGGCGGACAGCCGTCCATAAAGCTGACGGTAATAAGGTTGCTGCGCTTCATCGGGAAAAAAGAACGCCATTGTTCTCCCATGGGTGCGAGGTTACAAGGACATCAAATGCCTTCCATCTGCAAGGCGATCTCTTTGAGCAGATCGCGGTTGACCCGATTATCCGGGGTCTTGGGCAGATACTTGGTAAAACGAATTTTATCCGGCAAATTCAACTCACCGATCTCTTCAATAATGTGCTCGCGGACCTCGCGCAGAGTTTTTTCGCGATAACTTTCGTCGCGGAAATCCTTGAGCACGCAATAGGTAACAAGGATATAGCCTTGCGAGGGATGATCGATGACGATGGCCGCACACTCGCGCACCCGCTTCATGGTCAGCACGGTTTCCTCAATTTCGTCGAGGCTGCGTCGCCCGGCCCCGGTACTGAGAATATCATCGAGGCGACCAGTCAGGTTGAGATTGCCCTTGTCGTCATAAATCGCCCCATCCCCGGTACTGAAATAGGTGCGTTCGGGATATTTTTTCCAGAACGTTTGCTGGTAGCCAACTTCATCTTTGTAAAGGTCCTGCAGCATGGACGGCAACGGTGTTGCCAGCACCAGTCGTCCCGGCTCACCCGGCTGGTCGAGCACATGCCCTTGGGCATCGACAAGGCGGGCTTCAACGCCGGGCAGCGGTGCCATCATGGTATCGTCTTCAAAGCCATGCACGCCCGGCACCCCGGCAATCAGGCAGCCACCGGTTTCGGTCTGTCCCCAGATCTGGGTGATGGGCAGATTGCGGTTGTTGGTCAGTTCAAACTGGGTCCAGTCGTAAAGGTCTTCGCTGATTTTCTCGCCACCACAGCCGATCAGACGCAGTGAATTGCTGGAACGGTTGAGATAGCGTTTGGTGCTTTTAGCACGCATGACACTGCGCAAAATGGTTGGCGTCGTGTAGAGCACGGTGACGTGGAACTTGTCGAGATAATCGAAAAAGAACTGGGTGTTTTCGTAGGAGATGGTCCCCTCGTAAAGGAACATTGTCGTCCCCAGAGCCAGCGGACCATAGACACTGTAGGTATGACCATTGACCCACACCAGATCGGCGGTATTCCAGAAAATATCCATATCATCGAGATCGAACAGCAACTCGGTGGTGAACTGCGCCCACACCAGATAACCGGCGAGACTGTGCACGGCGGCACGCGGCTTCTTGGACTTGGTGGAGGTGTAAATCATGAACAGCGGCTCGTCGGCATGGCGCACCAGATCAACGGTGGCCCCACGGGAGAACTCCGGATCGGTGATCAGGTCATGATACCAGATGTCGCGCTGCGGCCGCATCAATACCTGCTTGTGCGTATGGTTGACGACAATGCAGTGATTAATTTCATAATCAAGCCGTTCCAGAGCTTCGTTGACCACGCCTTTAAGGGAACGGGTGCGCTGATGGGCGCCGTCACAGGTGATGATAAATTTAGCCTGGCAATGGTTGAGGCGCTGGACCAGCGCTTCGGCCGAATAGGCCATGTGGTAGGCGACGTGGATCGCACCGATACTGGCACAGGCGATCATGGCGATGACGGTTTCCGGGATATCCGGCATGAACAGCAACACCCGGTCACCTTTTTTCACACCGAGATGCACCAGACCATTGATCATCGCCAGCACCTCATAGGCCAGGGTCTGATAGGTGTAGGTGCGTTCCTCAAAATTGGCACCACGCCAGATCAACGCCGCTTTATTGCGCCGCTCGGTTTCGAGATGTCTGCCGAGAATATTGTGAAACACGTTAAGTTTACCGCCGGTGTACCAGCGATAAAAAGGCGGGGCCATATTGTCGAGAACCTTGCGGTACGGCTCATGCCACTCGATATACTGTTGTGCCAACGTATCGAACAATGTCGACGCCGACTGCCCTTTATACTCTTCATATTGTTGGGCGGAAATCTTTCTCCGTTCATAATTCAGCTTGGGATGAACCATTACATATTTTCCTTCCGTGACATGTCCTGTTGCGCCCGGAACAGATCATTGAGTGTCTGATACGAGTTGGACAGTTCGTGAAGAATGCGCAGAAACACTTTTGCCGTGGCAATCGAGTCTCCCAACGCCCGGTGGCGCTGTTCGCAATCAATACAATACACATTAAGCAGATCATCGAGCTGGGTGCTGGTGTTGTTTTCCATTACCAGTTTGTGCAGTAACATGGTATCCAGCCACGGCGCCCCTTCAAGGTTGCAATCGTAGCTTTCCCGCAGGTGGCGGTCGAGCATTTTCAAGTCAAAATTGATGTGATGGCCGGTGATCATGCTGTCACCGATAAAGGTCATAAACTCGGGAAGAACTTCGCCGATGCCCGGTTTATCCACCAGCATTTCGTCGGTAATTCCGTGAAATTGAATCGACTCCGGTGGAATGGGTGTCGGCGGTTTGACGTAGGTTTCGTAGATTTTGGTGATACGGCCTTTTTTAATTTTGACAGCGGCCGCATTGATGATGGTGTCCGTGGTCAGATCAAGCCCGGTGGTTTCCAGATCAACAATGCAGAACGCAGCGTCACGCAAATCGCGTTTAAGCCCGGCGTTGGAACGGATGGATTCACACAAAACCGCGACATAGTCTCCCACTGAATCCAGTGAAGATTCTTTTTTGCGCGGGGTGATGTTTTTAAGCAATGTTCGCCACACCATGGCTGTTCAGCCCCCAAACCTCTCCACCGCCATCCACAGGCAACCCTATGAAATAACAGCAGGCCCTCCACAAATCAGAGCAGGAACAAATCCAAAATAAACTAGTGTTTCTCTTTCTGAACAACTATACTTGGCACTATTATAACTCAGAGGAGCCGTACGACCATGAATTTAAAACCAATTTTTGTTCTTGTCATTATAATTTCTCTCATTTTGCAATTGCGCAACTGCGAATACGGACCCGAGCATCAGAAAGTCGACCCGAAATACGAAAATGCTCACCTGACCGCGATCAGCGCCCAGAACCTGCTCAAGGAGAAAAAACCCAAAGAAGCCCTTGAATACTATGAGGCAGCTCGCCGTGAGATGGAGCACGCCAATGTCGGTGCGAACAAAGGCGAAGATATTTACATCAACTACGGTTTTGTCATGAACGATATCGGTGTTATCCACCTCAGCTGGGCGCTGTATGGCAAAGAGCTGGACACGGAACGCACTCAGATCGACATGGCCAACATTGATCCACAAGAGCTGCAAACCGCAACGCAAGCGTTACAAGAGGCCATCGACTTTTACGAACGCTGGTATAAACACAATCCCAATGATTACGAACGTTACTCCAAGGCCATTTCAGAAAGTTACGCCAACTTGGGCGTTGCCCTGAAATATGCCGGTAAAACCGATGAAGCGGTGGCCGCTTTTGCCCAGTCGCTGCTGCGCAATCCGAAAAACGGCAACGCCGAACGGTCCCTGACGATGTTGGAGATCAACCCGAAGCCCTACATCGAAGCAGGGCAAAAAGAGATGGAAAAACATTAAACATGCCCAGCACGAAAACGCCCCGACTCCGGGGCGTTTTCTTTATCAAATCACTGAGCACCAACAAAATATTCCCGACAATCCCTTATTTTGATGCGACAGGAGGCAACCATGGCCCACTGGTATTTAAGTTATAACGGTGAACAACACGGTCCTTTTGACGAGGCGGAAGCCCAACAGAAGGCACGCCACAATCCCAACGGCTTTGCCTGGAAAGAGGGCTTTTCCACGTGGCTGCCCATCACCCAGATTGCCGAGCTTGCAGCAGCATCAACCACAGTGGCACCACCGCCCAGTCCGCTGCCCTCCTCCGCGCATCGGCGTTCTGATGAGATCGACTTCACCATCCACGGCACTGAAATGCAGTTTGTCGAAATCGAGCTTGATCCCGGCGAAAGCGCCGTTGCCGAGGCCGGGGCCATGATGTACAAGGCCAGCACCATTGGCATGGAAACCGTCTTTGGTGATGGTGGTCCGCAAACTGGCGGTTTTATGGGCAAACTACTCGGCGCAGGCAAACGACTGGTCACCGGAGAGAGCCTGTTCACTACGGTGTTCACCCATCAGGGCCATGGCAAAGCCCATGTTGCCTTTGGTGCTCCCTACCCCGGTAACATTATACCCGTGGCACTCGATGCCATGGGAGGCAGCCTGATCTGCCAGAAGGACGCCTTTTTGTGTGCGGCGCGTGGTGTTTCCATCGGTCTCCATCTACAAAAGCGCATCCTCACCGGCCTGTTCGGCGGCGAAGGGTTCATCATGCAGAAGCTTGAAGGAGACGGCATGGCCTTTCTCCATGCCGGCGGCAGCATTGTCGAGCGCGAACTCAAACCGGGCGAAGAGCTGCATGTCGACACCGGCTGTGTAGTGGCCTATGAGCCCAAGGTCAGTTTTGATATTCAACAGGCTGGCGGCATCAAGACATCTCTGTTCGGTGGCGAGGGGCTGTTCTTTGCCAAACTGCAAGGGCCGGGGAAAATTTGGCTGCAATCGCTGCCGTTCTCACGTCTGGCCGGTCGCATGTTGCAGGCTGCGCCGCAACGTGGCGGTAGTCAGGGGGAAGGGTCAATCCTTGGATCGATTGGCAATCTGCTGGATGGGGATAATGGCTAGTGCTGTGTCACATCTTAATTTTCGGGTAGAGCGACTTCAATTTGTTGCGAGCGTTGTCAATTGTAAACTGCCAGTCAACGCCGCGTTGTTTCTTGTTGCTTGCGCTGGCCCAAGCCGCAGTTTCTTTGCGTAGCATCTCTATGCTTTCGATTCTGCGTCCCGACAGACACTGGCGAGTCATTGAACTCAGTTCGTTCTCCGCGATATTCAACCAGCTGCCATGTTTGGGTGTATAGTGAAACTCGACGCGTTTTACCAGTTCGCGGGCTTTTTCGGGTTCAAAAGCTTCATAAAATGCTCCGCGTGTATGGGTGTTGAGGTTATCACACACCACAATAACCTTCCGGGCTTTGGCATAGCGCGTTCGCAGCAGCTCTTCCATTTCCAAAGCCCAGTCGACTTTGGTTCGATGCGGACGAGCTGTCACGTTACGCCAACCGGATAATGGCTCTGTAAACATGAAAATACAGGCAGTTCCGGCCCGTTCATATTCATAATCCACGCGTCGCGGATGCTCTTTGGTCGCGGCAATCGGTGTGCGTGTTTCCCGGGTCAATTGAACAGGCTGTTCATCCATACAGATGACGGGGTAGGCCTCATCGTAGGGCTGGGCATAAACATCGAGGACATCCTCCATCGCGGCCGTAAACTCAGCATCAACATGTGGCGGGATGACCCAGTATTGTATTTTACGCGGTGTCATGCCCCCCTTTTTAACGTTCTGCGTAACGTTTCATGGCTGATCGATTCAACGATTCCAAGCTCCACGACGCGCTCAGCTAAAAGGCGTAACGACCAGTTGGCAAAGCCGCTGGGAGCCGGCCCCAAACGTAACGCGATGATTTCAGCTTCCTGTTTCCCGTCAAGTTTCTTTGCAATGGGCGGTGTTTCGCGTTTTTTACGATTCAGCACTGAATCAAAGCCCTCCAGAACAAATCTTTTTCTGAGATTTTCAACTGTGCGGGTACGGCAAGACAGGGCTTCGGCGATTTTGGCATCGTTCCAATGGGCTCCGTCTACATTCGCTTTAAGAAGAATGTTGGCTCGCCGTACCTTCTGTGACGACCCTTTTAGACGCTTGACGATTTCCTCTAAGTGTTGACGTTCTTGATCCGACAGGCGAACGATATATTTTTTGACCATGGTTTCTCCTCCAAAAAGATTTTGGAGGACGTATCGGCATAATCTATCCGAATCTTTAGCGGTGACACAGCACTAGTACGTCAGCATAGTTGAGATTATACATTGTCGGAGCGGCTTCAGCCGCGAATTCACATCATGATAAGGATCAATGACCAGAACAATTCGCGAATAAATTCGCTCCTACAGGTGGTCACTCCGATGACAAAATTGACGGTGTTCAAGTACTCGAGCTCTGACAACACGAAATTTTCGGGGCTGGCTTCGCCTTGCACCATTCCCACTGCGTTGCAAAATCTTGAAGTGGAGTGGCCACTTCGGCGATTTCGCGCCTTGTATGAATGGCACGATGCTGTGCTATTCACACGAATTTTTAGCATTGACAATGCACTAGTTGAATTAGTCATGATCGTACAATAGGAAACTTCATCCGTTTTCGGAACGTGGTGCGCACGTGAGGTGGGCGTCCGCTCAGTCAGGCTGTCGACAACCATCGCGCTGACATTCTCTTCGTTCGGCGCTGCTGAACGGGAGAGCTTAGCCGCTCAATAACACACAACTGCAGGGCGGGCACCGTCCCGCCCGTTTGAGCGGGGCCACACCAGAGATAGAGCGCGACTGAAGATTGTTATCAACGTTTTACGCCAAAGGAGATGAGTCGCACGATTCGTCGACCTAAAGGGCGGCGAGCCGAATCTGTGACGCACAACGGAAACAGACGCATTGTCGGTTAATCTGAGGGTCAGGAGGTGTTCAGCCGGTTTTTGCATACTTTTGAGCGGCAAGTCAAAAGTATGTCGGCTGCCGGGACGAAACCCGGCGACCTTGACCTGACGTTGGCCTTGACCCTATTAAAAAGAAAACCTCCGCTTATCCATAGACTTAATCCTTCCACTGTATTAAGGTCATTTCCAGAGCCAATATCCCAAGGAGAATCGATAACCACAATGCTTCCCCCCAGATTCACTATTGTCAGTGACCTGTTTGCCACCAGCTTTCAACGCTGGCGGGATCACGTCGGCCCCCTGACTCTGCTAACAATCCTGTTTTGTCTGTTGGGCTGGATTCCGTTACTGAATATCGCTCTGAGTGTCGGATATATCCGTTATCTACTCAAACTGAGTCGTTGTGAAGAGGCTGATTTAGGGGAGCTGTTTCGTGGCTGGGATTGTTTTCTTCCGGCGCTTCTTTACGCTGTTGTGCTGGCGGTGGGTTACTTTCTGACCAGTCTGCTGCCGGTATTCGGCGTTCTGCTGGCGACGCTGCTTGTGCTGGTCACTCTGCCGGGTTATGTGGCGGTGGTGGAAAACCGCATGGATGTGTCCACAGCGTTTCGCTGGAGCACGGAAACCCTGCGTTCTGACCCGCTGAACTGGGGGATTATCCTGATCAGCTGCTCGTTTTTATTCAGCCTGGGTGCCTTGTTTTTCGGGCTGGGGCTACTCATTACCCTGCCGTTGGCAACGCTGATCTTCATCAGCCAATACCTGCGGCATCAACCGGATTGGTATTAACCCGTCACACCAAGCCCCAAGGCTCACTCTGCAGCTAACGTTTCCAAGACATAATTCTTGTTGTTTCACACCTCTGCCCTCCAGTCGCGTGTAATTTAGCAGCCCAGCTCTCCCGTTCAGCAGCGCCGAACGAAGAGAACGGTCACCGCGATGATCGTCGGCAACCTGTTTGAGGACTGATGCAGACTGGGCGAGTTTTGCCGACATCGCGGTGTTAGTGAACGCAGAGAGGGAACCCGTAAGGGCGCAATGGGGTTGTTATTGATCAGAGGAACGAGAGGTGTTGCGTGAGATTTTTTGCGTCAGCAAGGCAGAGGGAGGAGCTATAGTGATTCTATGGCGACGACCGATAACGCTGCTGACGTGAAAAAGATCCGCAACATCTCCGTGAAGGCTGAATGATGACAACCCCTTGGGAGTCGATTTTGCGGTACTTTTGTCGACGCAAAAGTGCCCCGACGTGCGGGCGCGGAAGCCCGCGTCACGTGGGTACCACCTTCGCGAGCGGATGAAGTTCGCCGGTGCGATTCGTTTCGTATTACGAACCACTGAAGGTCAAGGTCGCCGGGTTTCGTCCCGGCAGCCGACATCCTTTTGACTGGCCGCTCAAAAGTATGCAAAAACCGGCTGAACACCTCCTGACCCTCAGATTAACCGACACTGAGTCTGTTTCCGATGTGCGTTACGTATTCGGCTCGCCGCCCTTTAGGTCGACGAATCGTGCAATTCATCGTCTGTGGCGTAAAACGGTGATAACAATCTTAAGTCGCGCTCTATCACTGGCGTGGCACCAATCAAACGGGCGGGACGGTGCCCGCCCTGCAGTCGTGTGTTATTGAGCAACCAAGCTCTTCCGTACTGCAACGCCGAACGCAGTGAACGTCAGCGCGATGATCGTCGACAGCCTGTCTGAGCGGACGCCCACCTCACGTGCGCACCAAGCATCTCAAACGGATGAAGGTCGATAGAATAGAACGTCCAGAATCAGGTGGAAGCGACTTCTTCCAACCAAACTCAAAAGTAAATTTTACACATTTTTTCCTGGAGCCGCCGAAGGCTTCTTGGTGGCAAACGTCCGCGCCAGATTGTTATCAATCACGTACATGCACATCTCTTTGGCCCCAGCCTGGGAGTAACTATAGCGTCGCCGCAGGTTGTCGATGAGAAACGCGACATCGGTACGAATCTTCTTATCGTAAGTCTTGAAACCTTCACTGGCGTAGTCCTTGATGGCGCGACGGAAGTTTTCGTTATCGAGGAACGGATCAAGCACCCGATCCTTGAGGTAGTAGACGTAGCGCTGGTAAATATCTTTGAACAGACGGGTGTTTTCCAGCGGCATGCCAGCGGCCAACACCTCTTGGGTCAGCGTGGTCCCGGCGTATTGCCTTTGCACATCCGCCCGTAGCTGCCGGCGTTGCTCGCTGGTGGCCTCATCGCCGAGCAGGCGCAGTTCAATGCGTTTAA